>DCIH01000011.1:0-18519 GCA_002317575.1 Verrucomicrobia bacterium UBA1731
CACGCCCCACCATTTATTCATCGGGATGAGATGCGCTTTCCCGACCAGAAAATGGGTAAACTCCAGACATGTTTTCCGTCGCGGGCGAGGGGCGTTGCCCGTCAGAATTCGCGGCGGAACGAGGAGATCAAGTACGCCTGCACGCGCGTCCAGAACATCTCGCGGTGCGGCACGCTCACATGGACGACGCGGCCGTAGTCGAATGCGTTGGCATCGGCCATCTCCAATGTCACGCGATAGAGCGTTTCCACGGGCTTGAACGTGCGGCCGTCTTCGGAATGCTCGTAATACACCGACACGGGTCCGCCATACGGCTGCAGCAGCGCCGACGCCTTGACATCGCACGGGAGATTGTCGATGGCGACGATCTTCGCCGGCAGCGTTCCTAGCCGGTCGGCCACGCGCACGCGCGCTTCATCACCCACCGAAAGCTTGCCTATGTCGCTGTCGCGCGCATAAGCCACAACGACGGGATCGCCGTGCAAAATCTCCCCCAGCGTCAAGCCGAGCGCAATGTGGAAACCGGCCGACGCGTCAACCGGAAGCGCGGGCAGGAAGACGCCGTCAGCCGCCGCCCGCACCACGAGCTTCGCGCGCCGACGGCCGAATTCCGCCATCGCGACGCCATCACTCTTGAGCTTCTCGTCGAGAACGCCGACTTCCACATAGCGTTTCGCATCGATTGCCGCGAACTGCCGGTTCAACCGATCGGAATCCGTCTCGGATTCCATCCGGGAAATTCCCCAATCGAGTCCGGGCGCATCCAGCGCGCACAACATGTCGCCGCGCGTGACGACGCGCGGCGCGCGAGGGAGCGCCTCCTTCAGGAAACCCGTCTCCTCCGCCACCACGAGTTCGCGTTGTTTCGTCGAAATCTCGCCGTACATGTCGATGCTCCAGCCCATCGGCAGAAACAGCACCACCGACACGATGGCGGCCGCCACAAAGAGCAGAATGACGCCCGCGTGGGACGCGGACCGTTTTGACAGCGCACGGATCGTCAACACCTCGCGCCAGAACGGGTAGATGAGAATGGAATAGAGCTCCAGCACCATCATGACGAGCGCGAGCACCTTGGTAAACTTGTGGTAGATGATGAGGATAATGCCCGTATAGAGGAATATGCGGTAGATGAAGGCGCACACACCGAACACCAGCAGGAAGAGCCCGTGTCCGTCGCCTTCCGGACGGGGCCCGAGCCGCAGAATCGCGTGCCGCCACCACCCCTTCACGTATTCCGTCGAACGGTGCATCATGTTCGGGATGCCCATGATGTCGGAAAGCACGTAGTAACCGTCGTACCGGATGCACGGGTTTCCGTTCACGAGCAGCGTCGAGATCGTGGAGACGGCAAACACATAGAACGCCGTCGAACGCCACGGTCCGGGCGGCGCATAGCACCAGAACAGCGCGGCGAGACCGCCCACGAGCAGTTCGCTCATGATGCCCGCGCCGTCGATGAGCAGACGCTGCGCGCGCGTGAGGCGCCAGGCGTCCGTGGTGTCCGTGAACAGACGCGGCACAAACACCATGAAGCCGATGCCGATGCCGCGCACGCGGCACCGGAAATGCATCGCCGCGAGCGAATGGGCCGATTCATGGACGATTTTGAGCGCCACGATCGCGACCAAGTACTTCGCCAGGCCCGCCCAGGACAGCGAATCGACGAACGCGGCGCGCACAGCCGAAGCATCGCGGACAAGCAGAAGATATCCGAGCAGCGACGGCACGAGCAGCGACAGCACCACGGGCATCGAACACATCCAGGACACGAACGGCGCGAGCCACGCGAAAAAACGCTCCGGACGAATAGGCGGCAACTTGAAAAAGAGGTAGGCGGAACAAAACCTGAGGAACCAGGTCTTCTTCTTCATCTCGTCCATCTTCTTGCGCTTGACGGCGATTTCGCCAAAGCGCGGCACGAGCAGGTTGTTCTGCTGACAGAACCCGACCACCCGTGCGACTTCCTCTTTCGTGCTGAATATGCCACGCGCGTTGAGGCGCTTGACAAATTCCGAAAGCTTCAGCGGTTCGCTGAGGAACTGTACGATCTGCAGCGCCTCGTTGGAAATTTGGTAATAGGCGTCGGCCGAGGGATCGAACAGCATGGCATGGCCGTTCCGCCGGAAAAAGGTCACATCCGAGCGCAACACGCCCAAAACGGGATCGGGTGGTGGCGGCGGCGCCGCCGTCCCAGGCGCGGGCGCCATGTCGGTCCTGGACGAATCAGAGGCCACGGAGATACAGCACCCCACTCCTGAAGAGCCGATAACCGAGACGGACTTCGCCGCTCTTGAGCTTGGCGATGCCGCGCATGCCGTAGCGCAAGTCCCCGGGAATCGTCGCCGGATCGAGCACGACGCGCACGCGGTACGCCCACACCTTCTGTTCGGTCAGCTGGGGATAGTGCGAGACTTCGAGGACGCGCGCCCTGATGGCCGTTTCGGGGGCGGTGTGCAGAAAGAGCGTCACGTTCAGATCCGAACGGAGAACGCTCGCCTCGCGTTCGTCCACGGGAATCTCCGCCTCGTAGCCCTCGCCACCCAGGACGCGGAAGAGCACGTCGCCCGTGCGGACGGCCTTGTTCTCGAGCCGCGCCGCTTCGCCGTCCGCCAGCGCGACGACGCCCGCCGCCGGCGCACGCACCTCGGAATGCGCAATGTACCAGGCAGCCTCGTCCACGCTGACCTTGAGTCCGCGACAGCGGATCTCAAGCAGTTTGGCGCGACCGAGTTCTTCGGAGTTCGAGAATGCGTTCTGCCGCGCCAACGCGAGCTCGGCTTCCGTTTCGGAGAGCTGGTTCTTCGCCAACGCCGTGCGGTAGGCCAACTGGGACACGTCGTACCGGGCGACGACTTCGTCCTTCGCCACGCGATCGCCGTCTTTCTTGAGACAGGTCGCAATGGCACCGTCGAACCAGGCGTACGCCGTGGTCTCCTGCGGCGCACGGACGAAGAACTCCGACGTGGTGGAATCGGGCACGCGCACGAACATGCACGCCCCGACGGAAACCGCAACCAGCCCCCAGAAGAGCCACTTCCCGAAGCGGCGGAAAAAGCCGCCGCGTTGACGCCGGCAGAGACGGTGGAACGCGATCGCTTCGCCCGCGGAAGCCGCCACCAGCTTCAGCACGTCCTTCATGCCCGAAGGCGGGGCGCCGCGGAACGCGACGAGCCACACGTAATCAAGCTTCGATTCCGTTCCCCGGATCGGCAACGGCAACCGTACGAACTGCGTCGGATCCGAGTCCGTGACGCTTTCCGGATCCTTCAGCCAGGCACGGACGGCTTTTTCCTGTTCGAGCGCCAATGCAGCGTGCTCGTTGGCCGTGGGCTGACCGTACTGCGCCAGAAGCCGAACCTTGCCGTGCGAGCAGTCGAAAAGACTCGACGTCTCGTAGGGAACCAGCTCGTGTGCGTTGTTGATGGCCGCCGCGGCGGCGGACGCCAGATCGTCCACCGCGAAAAGTTCGTGGCCGTAGCGCAACAGCAGCGCGAAAACGCGCAACCGCGCATTCTGATCAGCGTCCGCCATTCTCGCCGCCTTCCGCGGGAATGTCCAACGACCGGACGTCCGACTCGACGCGCACGATGAGCTTGAGGGGGCGGCCCGTTGCGCATGCCGCCAGGTATTCGGCCGGCGCGAACCAAAGGACGTTCGTCACGGTGCCGCCGGCACCGGGAAGCTCGACCTGCCGCGGTTCGACATGCGCCAGACGCTTCCCGTCCGGATCGTATATGCCGGCCGTGAGCTCCCCGACGCGCTTGACGCTCTGCAGGGACACGACACGCGGGTAACGGTGAAGGCAATACGCCAGCACGCCGCGATCGAAGCCGATGCCCGTGATCGCCAGCGGCGGTTCGGCGTGCACTTCCGTCTTGCCGTCCGACCGGCGAACGAACTTCTCCTCGCGCCCGCGCCACGAAGCCGGGCGGTTGGTCGACGCGATCGCCTGCCAGTCGGCAACGCCGTCCACGACCACGACGAAAGGCGACACGCCGGAAAACGCATCCGACACCGCCGCGAACGGCATGCCGGGCGAACGCAGGTCGAGCTGCCCCTCCGGTGACTGCTGACCGAAGAACTCGCGGGCCGCCTTGGCCTCTTCGCGCGCCTTCTTCAATTCGGGGTCGACCGTTTCGGACTCCGACGCCTCCACCTTCGCGATCGGCTTCTCCTTCAGGCGAACGACGCCCGTCATGCCGGCCGTCAACCGGCCCGCCGCGTTCTCGATCAGGACGCGAACGCGAACGGTCCCCGTGCGGTTGTCGGCTTGCGGAGCGACTTCGTAGACGCGCCCCAAGACGGCATCTCCGGCTTCCGGCGCGATTTCGAGCTCATCCCCGACAACCACGCTTCCAATGGGCAGATTCGCCAAGGCGAGCAACCGATCGTCTTCGATGATGCGGAACAACGGCTGACCCGGCTTGACGGTTTCGTACTGTTGCGTGAGCAGTTCAGCGAGCTTTCCGTTGAACGGCGCCACCAGCCGGCAACGCCGGAGGTTGAGTTCGGCCTCTTCGTAGTCGACGACGGCGATGCGCGCGTCGTATTCGGCCTTGCGGAGCTCCATTTCGCTCGCAAAGTCCTTCGCGCGCAACTCCTTCTGCTCTTTGGCGATTCGGGCCGTGAAGTCACGGTGCTCCAGCAGACGCCGCCCGGCGACCGCATAGCGGGAATCGTCGAGTTCGGCTATGACGGCTCCATTCGTGAAGGGTTCGCCCAATTTGTAATGATAGGCCTTGAGTTCGGCGTCCAACGCGGAGGCGATCGTCGCCTCGCGGAACGGGAACAGGACAACCGGAATCTCCTGCGCACCCGCCGTCAGGGCGAATGCGCAGGACCACGCGGCCAACACGGCCGATGATTTCGCCTTCATCATTTGCGCAACAGGCCCTCGAGCGCGGATTCGAAACCGGGCATCATCGACTCGACATGCGCAAGCGAGCCGATCGGCGCGGAATTACCGCCGCCCAGCACCGCCGACGCGAAGTCGGCCAGCCCGCCGATCGGAAGCGCCATGCCGCCGCCGGCGACATCGGAACCGAACACCTGGTCGGATCCTTCCCTGAGCATCACGGAGGCCTCTGGCGACGAGAACAGGTACGACGACGCATTGTCGGCGCCGCTACCGACGGACACGATCGTCTCATAGGCGATTTCGCCGCCGTTGGTGCCCACCTGGCCCATGGCGCTCTTTCCGAGCGCGCCAGAGGTGTCACCAAGTTCGCGCGAAACGTCCGCGAAGCTATCCGTCAATCCGCCGGCGTGAATGCCGTTCATGACCGTATAGTTGTTGTTGTTCGGACTGGCGACCGTATCCTCGTTGAGGATCGTGTTGACCTCGATGACCGCGCCGAAGGACTTCTCCGTACGATGCGCCCCGCGCTGGTCATAGGAGATGTCGCCCGCGAACTTGTTCGCGACACCCGTCAGCGAGCCCGCGTACTTGTCGACGTAGACGCCATCGATGCCACCCGTGACACGGGATCCCTTCTGCTGCGCCGGCGTGAGCGTCTGCGGCACGTAGTACCACGTTCCGTTCGCGCCCTGATGGAGACCCGAGCTGTAGAAGGTCTGGTCGAACGCACGACCGGAGACATTCCGCCCGCCCAGGTTGTCGATCAGCGACTCGTCCTCCGCCGTCGTGTAATAGACGGCACCGCCACGTGTCGCACCGACGATGTCATATGTCGTCGCCCCGTCGCCGTTGCCGACGAAAGCCGAGTTGAGGACCAAGATATCGTCCGACGCCGCCGCATTGAGCAATCCGCCTTCGTTCTTGGCAACCGTCGTGTTGACGATCGCCGCCTTGGCACCATAGTCGATCACGATACCGTAGCCAGACATCGTCTTCTGGGTTCCGCCGACTTCATAAACCGTCTCGGCCGCTTCGGTGATCGTCGAGTTGGCGATTGCGAGCTCACCACCCGAGATGACATGAATGCCGCCACCACGGATCGACGACTGGTTGAAGCCCAGGTAACCGGCGACGACGATGTAATCGGAGCCCACCGCATCCCGGAAGGACGCTGTCTTGAAGTTCGCCTCCGTCGTCGCACCGATGTAGAGCGTTCCGTAGCCGTGGTTGCCCGTGACCGTCACCAGACGCGTGTCGATCGAGAACTCGCCGGTCGTGCCGACATAGAACGCAGCGCCAGAACCCGTCGCCGTATTGTCGGTCACCAGCGTCGTGTCCGTGAAGTCGATATGCGAGCTGCCCGCGAAGTAGACCGCCGCACCGTTCACCGCCGTATTGCCGGACATCGTCGTCTCGCCGTTGAAGGCCAGCTTCGCCGTGCCATCCAGATAGACCGCACCGCCCTGATTGGCGTTCATGCCCGTGAGCTCGATGTCACGATTGAGCGTGATCTCGGCCTTGTCCTGCGCATAGATCGCACCGCCCTTGTCGGCGTTCTGGACAGGAGCCCCGTCCGCCGCTTCGATGCGGAGATCGACGTCGGATGTCAACTCTCCTGTTCCGAAGACGGCGATCGCGCCGCCGTTTCCGTCCGTCCGGCTGCCCTTGATGAGGATGCTGCCGTTCTCGCCGCTCTGCGAGGCATCCTTGAACGCAAGCGAGGCATTCTCGACGTAAATCGTGCCGCCAGCTTCGGTCGCGCTGTTCTGAATGAACCGCGTCGAGTTCGTGCCGCTGCTGGAGACCGCCAGGGACGCACCGCCCGTGACGGCAAGCGCGCCGCCCTTCGCCGCGACGTTGCCCTTGCCCGTCGATGTGACATAGCCCACGGTCGTGCCCGATGCGAAGACCGAATTGCCGATCTCGACATTGGCCTTGTCACCCGCGAAGACCGCACCACCGGCGTTGACCGCCGAGTTGTCGTAGAACTTGGAGCTCTTGACCACGGCGGAAGCATCCTTGCCGGTCACACTGATCGCACCACCGTCCGTCGCCGCACGGTTCGCGAAGTAGATGTTGCCCGAGGCCTGATACTCGCCGCCGGCGATCGCCACCGCGCCGCCCTGGCCCTTACCGACGCTGTTCGCGTTGAAGGTGGACTTACGGTTGACGATCAGCGCATCATTCGCGCTCGAATAAATCGCACCGCCCGCATTCGTGGCGTTATTGACCATGAAGGCGGAACTGATGAGCGTGACCGACAGCGCATCCTCGAGGATCGCGATCGCACCGCCGTCACCGTGCGAGGCATTGCCGTCGAAGGTCGCGGAGGTGATGGACATCTGACCGTCGCTCAACGCGATCGCGCCACCCTTCGTGCCGGCGGTATTGCCGTCGAACATGACACCCTTGCCGACCGTGACGACACCGCCCGCGTCAATGGCGCCGCCGACCTTGCCGGCGACATTGTCGGTGATCACCGTACCCGCGCCCTTGAGCGTGATACGTCCGTACGACGCCTCGATCGCACCGCCGTTCTCGGCCGCAATGTTGGAGTCGAACCGCGTATTCTCGGCGTTGACGAAGACTTCCGCCTTCGCACCCGACACACCCGAAAGCGTACCCGTGGTCGCGAAGAAGACAGCACCGCCGCTCTTGCCGGACTTGTTTCCGGTGAAGTCGGCGTCATTGACATCCATCCGGTTGTCACGCGTCGCCGCTTCGACGTAGAGCGCGCCGCCCTCGGCCCCGGCCTGGTTGCCGAGGAACCGCGCGGTATCGACCGTCAGCTTCGTGGAGTCGGCTTCCGTCTTGATGAAGAGCGCACCGCCGCGACCGGTCGTCGCCGTATTCAGCGCGAACACGATGCCATCCGTCATCGTCACCACGGCATCGCTGCCGGCAACGGAGTAAACCGCGCCGCCATCAACCTTCGCGACGTTCGCCACGAACTCGAGCGTACCGTCGAGCTCGACCGAACCGCGCGCGGACACCGCACCGCCGTTCGCCTGCTCCGTCGTATTGCGCACCAGCATGCCGTCGCCTTCGATGGAGACGCTGCCGTTCGCGTAGATGGCGCCGCCCTCGGCACCGTTGTTGACGGCGATCTGCGCATTGTTCGCCATGACCAGCGCAAGATCGCCGTTCACATAGATGGCGCCGCCGTTCTTGTCCGCATTGCTGCGGAAGATGTTGGAGCCGTCGAGCGTCAGCGTCAGTTCCGTCGTGCGCTCGCCCGCCGCATTGAAGACCGCGCCCGCGTCGGTCACGTGACCGCCTTCGAACGTGATGTTCGTCACTTCAATGGATGTGACATCCGTCGCAATGCTGAAGAGCGAGTAATCCGGTGCGAACACATAGCTGACCGGCGTCTCGCGGTCCTGGGTTTCCTGATTGACGATCTTGCCGTTCGCCTCGATCCACGCCTGGCTGTCGTCCTGATAGCCGGCCGCGAACCAGAGTCCCGGTTCGGATGTCCGGATGACGAGCTCGCGACCCTCGCCCGCGTCAAGCTTGACATTGGCACCGATCGTAAGCGTGTCTTCAACCAGGATGACCGCCTTGCCGCCTGTGAAGAGTCCGTCCGCGAACTTGATCGTCTTGCCAGCACCGTTCTTAAGCGCATAGGCGAGCGTACCCTGGACATCCGGCGTATTCTTGCCGCTGGCCATCGTCACATAGATGACGGTGGCCGTGTCGTCTTCACTGCCATCGGCCGCACGATAATCGTTCGTCGTCGTGTCGTACGGGGTCGCCAGCGTCTCGGACGGAACCTTGCCGGAGACGGATGTCACCGAACCGTCGAACTTACTCGTCCGGTAAAGGACATTGCCGAAACCGTCGGACACCAGCGTGATCGTGCCGTGATCCGTCTCATACGTCTGCGTCTCAAGGCGCATGTCCTTCGGATCGTATTCACCGGGCTTGCTGCCGATGTCAACGTACCAGACACCCGCCTCGCTCTTGACGAGCGACTTCGTGCCGTACGTGCTGCCGAGATCAAGCGTGCCCTTGTTGGGGTCGGCCTTGTCCACCGTAATCGCATCCGCCGTGAGGAGCTTCGTGTTCTCGTAGTGGTCGAAGGTCGCGATTTCGTCCGTACCGGACTTCTTCCAGACCTCATCGCCCTGGTCGTCGAGTTCCGACACGATGACATTGCCCTCGGCGTCATACGCCGTCCAGACCGCGAGACCGTCATCATCCATCGTCAGATAGATGACATTGCCGGCATCGTCGTAGACCATCGTGCCGTTCGCCCGCTTCAGCACGGTCGTCGGCAGTCCGTTCTCGTCATAGAGCGGCTTGTTCGTCTCGGAATCGGATTCGATCAGAATCTTGTTGCCCGCACGATCCTTGATGACACGGCCGAGTTCGTTCGTCGCGTAGTACTGGACCGGCTCCTTGTCGAGCTTGTTGATGTTCGCGACATTCGCCGGCGTGTCGTCGAAGTTGAGCTGCGGCGTGCCGGTATCGTCCAGCGCGATATAGACCGCGTGTCCGGTCTTGTCGAGAATCGGCTCGCCGGCGGCATTCGTCCAGATGTTGGACGGAGAACCATCCTTGTCGAGATAGCGGTCGCCGTCCGCATCGAGCTCGTTGTAGATTGCCGAACCATCGCTGTTGCACGCGAACTTCTCGCCCGTCGCGGTCTTGATCGTCATGAGGCACGTCGGCACCTTGACGACCTTATGGGTGACAGGATCGACGAGCGAGCGCGTCACGACCTGTCCGTTCACGCCGACTTCGACATGCGCATTCGTAACCGTCACACCGCCGAACGTCAACGACTGGGCCGTGTAGATGACATTGCCCGCGATGTCCGTAACGAGATTTCCGTCCGCATCCTTGTAGGTGAGCCCGTCAATATCGTAAACGACCGCGCCGGTATCGTCCGTCAGCGCATTGAGGACAATGCCCTCGCTATTGTAGATGAGACCGGTCTGGAGGTTCTTGTAGGCGATCACATTCTCATCGGAATCCTTCACCTTGAGCGCGTTGCCGTCCTTGTCCGTGAGAATGATCTTCTCGTAACCGGCCGCCGCATCGGACTCCTTGACCTTCTTCGCAGCATCTGCGATGTCCTTATTCGTATTCTCTGTGTCGTAGAAGTCCTTGAAGTAGACGCTGAGGCCGTCTTCGTCGAACGGCTTGATCTCGTAGACCACCTTGTTGTCCGCCGAGACGACATCCACCATCTTGGTCGTCGGCTCCTGCTCCGGCTGAGTCGGCGGAACCTCCTCTTGCTTCTGCGCCTGTGCGATCGTCAGCCGCGCGGCATTCTCGTAAACGGCATTCCCGTTCACGTCCTGCGCAACCTTGACCGACACATTGCCCGTCGTCTCGTCCACGACGAGATACGCCGCGACGTTATCCGCGACCGAGACCTCGTAGGACGTATTGACCGTCTTGTCCGGACCCGTGCTCTTCTCTTCCGGCAGCACCAGCTTGAGCGTAACGGTCGTGCCATCGCCGTAGACGACATGCCCGTTGCCATCGGTTGTCGCCGTATAGTCGGTGTCAATGGATGTCGACGTCGTCGAATGGTCGCCGTTGGAGTCGCTGTACGAGCTGACCGTAACCTCGGTCTTGACGCTCTTCGTCTCGACCTCGACTGGCATGCCGCCTTCACCGACATTGAGAAGGCCGTCATTACCCGTCGTGAAGATGACGTTATAACCATTGACGCTCGCCGTGTAGGTCGCACCGCCCTCGTCATCGAAGATGTAGGTGCCGTCCGAATACGTACGGACCGTAACCTCCTGACCCTTGTAGGTCGAGTAGATGACATGTCCGCAGTTATCCTTCTCGACCTGACGCGTCTCGCCCTCGCCGAGCTTGTCGATCGACTTGTTGTAGACGAGGTTCGACGGCAGACCATCAGTATCGACCTTCATCTCGCCAGAGGCGCCATCGACCTCGACAATGACCGTATCCGTCGTCTTGACACCCAGCGTATTCAGCGTGTCGGAGTCGGCCTTGTAGAGCGCCTGATAGGATTTCTGCTCGATGCGCGTGGAGGCAATGTCCTTCGTCTCCGTCGTGATCTCGTGCGTTGTCGAATCCGCCGTGAGCTTGAGCTTGCCCTCGCCGGCATCCGCGGTCTTCACGGTCTCGTACGCAAGCAACGCCTTGCGATCGAACGTGTCAACAGCCTTGAAGGTAGCATAGGTGACGTCATGCGCAGCCACAGGCTCACCCGTCTTCGCGTCGGTGTATGCATCAATGTGCTTCGTCTGCACTTCACCATCGCACTCGGCAATGATTTCCTGATAAACGATCGTCTGCTTGACATCCTTGGTCACCAGCTTGCCGCCATCATAGACGGGCTGCCCGAAATTATCCTTTACCACGACCTCAACGGTCTTGGTCTCGGTCTTCACGGTCTTGACATAGACAGCCTTGTTGGCGAGATCAGACGTGTCGCTCTCGTCCACATCACAGTAGACCAGTTTTCCGTCCGCATCGTAACCCGGCAGGACGAACTTCAGGATTCTGTCAGCGACTTTATCACCATCGGTATCGATTTCGATCGTGCTCTTGGCGAGCTTACCGGTCTCGTCGAAGGAGATGGTATTGCCCTTCGCGCCCGGGTTGGCCGCCTGGCCGTCCGTCGTCGCCGGGCCCACATATCCCTCGGTCGTCGTTTCGAGTCCGTAGTTGGACTCGCTGATGTAGAGCGCGTACTGTCCATCGCCGAGCTGGATGACCTGCTCGCCGTCCAGGAGCGAGGAAACGACCGGCTTACCGTTCTCACAGACCACGGTCTTCACCGCCGATGTCACGCCATCGACATCGGTGAGGACATACTTCATGACGACACAGCACTCGCCCGTGTGCTCGACCGTGACGAACTTGCCGTCCGTCTCGCTCCACTCGCACGTGTTATACGTGAACGTATCCTCGCCGTTCTGGCTCCGGAGCGTACCATCGGAATCGATGAAGTACTTCATCGTGATATCCTCGGTCTTCACCTCGGTCCAGGCCTCCTTCGCAGGAGATATCTCCTCCTTCGTCGGATCGTCGTCGACGTACCTCGCCGGTTCCGCCGGATGGTCGATGACTTCCGTCACCGTCTGGCCGACGACCACATCATAGAACATGTCAAGTCCGTCCTTTGTCGCCGAGTCCGTACCGGCCGAATCCAGGAGCTCATAGCCCTCGCCGACCCAGATGATGCCGTCGATGTTGCCGTCGGAGTCGTAGGTGAAGGCGATATTGGAATCGGCTTCACCGAAGCCGCACGCGGGGCGTCCGTCAATCGTCATCGGTCCGACATAACCGTCTTCCGTCGGTGCCTTGCCGTACATGTCGGTCGACATGATGATGGCATAGCCGTCGCCGTCCGTGATCGGATTACCGCCCGAGTTGACGAAGGTCTTCGTCGTCCCGACGGACCACTTGCCGTCCGCATCCTGATCCATGATGATCCAGTTGCCATCGGCATCCTGCGAAACATGGAGCTGGTTTCCGTCCGAATCCGCCACAAGCGCCGCCGCGGTCGAACTCACCGTCTTGTAGACGGGAACTGTCTCGCCGTTGAACGTCGTCGTCTGATTCGTCTTGACCTGATCGGTCGTCGTCGTTATCTTGCAGAGGACGCCTTCCGGATAGCCCGTCGTGCGGTTGATGCCGGTCGTGCCATTCTCAGGTTTGAAGCCCTCCAGAACGAAGGGATTGCCCGCGGGATCGTAGAGCGGCTGCCAATAGCTTTCGACATGCGAACCCTCGACCTTGAATTCGTACCAATTGCCGTCGGCCGCCTTAACGGCACCTTCCTGTTCTGCTGCCAGCTTATGGATGTACTGGTATGTCTTGCCGTCAGCTTCAGCCACGCCACTCTCGTAATAATCGCCGTCACCGATGTACTTGAGTTGTTCATCCGTGTACGATGGGGAGATGGTCTCCTGGCCTTCACCCACGAGGAGATAAACCTCCTCGAGGGTAACTTTCGTCGTCACCTTCTCACCTTCCGAAGTGACAACCTTGTCGGCCGCCGGCTCACCGTTATTGTACGCGAAATATTCCTTCGACACTTCAACCGTAGGCTCAGTCTCGCCGTCCTTGAGCGTCTCGGTCGTCGTCGTGTAACACCAGTACTTCTGAACCTCGCTCGAGTGCGTATTCGATCCGCCGTCAGCCGCGAAGCCGTCCATCGAGTTTACATGCCAGATCTCGTAGTCGTACGTATGCGTCTCGGTGCGGGCAACCTTCATGCCGTCCACGTCGTCGTAGATCTGATGCCCGTATTCGTCAAGCACGTCGGTCTCGTAAGTTCCCTGCTTATGGTCGCTCTTCGTGTCCTGATCGTTGAAGGATTCCTTCGTGATCTGCTGGAGGGCGAGCATCTGGCCGTCCTTATCGACCTCGGTCGTCACATAGGTGACGTCCTTGGCCTCCGCGGCCATCGTGCCATCGTCCTTTTCGCCATACGTCGAACACTTGTTCGTCGTCGCGTAGGAACCATCGTCGTTCTTCGCGGTCGAGGTCTCGGTGACGTTGTATTCCTTCTTCGCGAGATTATGGAACGTCGACTTGAGATTGCCATTCGCAGCCACCTCGGTCACAATCGTGTTCAGATTCGCGTCATACGTGGAGACCGTAACGCCAGTTCCAGCAGGATCAAGCGCGATCTCCTGCGTCACCGTCTGGCCGTCGACCGTATTGTAGGAGGTGACGACCTTGCCGGGCTCACCGCCAACCGCATAGACAACCTTGGTCTCGCGCGTACCGTAAAGTTCGCCCGTCGTCAGGTTGACATAGGTCTCCGCGGCCTTACTGTAAGCCATCACCTGATCGCCGTTCGGATCCATGAGACCCGTCTCGCTGCTGACGGCCCGATAAAGATCATCCGTCGGATCATCAGGCGTGCCATTATCCGGCAACGCGTCAATCCACTTGCCTTCCGTCAAATCATACCAGTAGTCCTTGCCGTCCAGCGTATAGATCCGCACACCTTCCGTGCCGAGCGTATGCGTTGCATCGACGAGGTTGAACGTCATCGTACCATCGTTGACGAGCGTGACCGTGTCATTCTGATCGTCTGCCGTGAGCCACTTGCCGCTGTCATCGCTGATCTTATACCAGAAGGCCGTGACCCCATCGAGCGTCTTCGCCTGAATGGTAACATCACCCGTAACTTCAGACTTGTTACCTTCGGCATCGACGATATAGATCTTGCCATCGGCAGTGTCATCGGCGTTCTTGAGCGTGAAGCACGTCGTGCCATCCGAAAGCTTCGGCAATACCGCCGTCTCGTCGGTCACTTCCTCGCCCTCAACCGTCCACTTGGCATTGGCGACGTCCCAAACCAGCGTAACTTCGCCAAAGGTCACCGTATCGCTGTTGGTATCATCGTCATGCGACGCGCTGAAAGCAAACTCCTCGTTCGCGGACTGATGCTTAACGTCACGGACACGAGTCGTCGAGGAAGCCTTCGCCGCCTCACGAGCATCCTCATCAGCATAGGTAGCGGCAGCATCATAGGTATAGACGGCCGAACCATTCGTAATCGAGAGATCCAGGATGCCGGCCGCCTGCGCGAGCGCAAGCACGGTCAGGTCAACCGTGACGTCCTCGTAAACCGGATTGCCGTCCTTATCATAGCCCGTGAACTGCTTGTAGGCGAGTTCCGTCCCACTGACGGACGCGCCCGCGGACGCCGAAGCGCCGTTGGCGTCGCCACCGGTCGAAGCGCCGGTCGCGACCGCCGTTCCCGGCACCGCGCCCTCGCAGAAGCCGCCGATGTTCGTGACGGCCGAGACCACGCTGTTCGCCGCAAGCGCAACCGCCGCATTCATGCCGATATCGATGAGCGCCGCCGCGCAGGCCGCCGGAGACATCGGCAGGTAAAGGATACCGTTCGAGGTGTACGTCGCCCAGATGCCCATCGGCGGGACGACGAGGTTCATGAACACCATCGGCACCGGACCCAGCATCGAGACCCACGGAATCGGAATGACGAAGCCGCCGACCTGGAATGCGTGAACCGGAAGCGTCGTAATCGTGACGCCCGGAATATAGAAGAGATCCTCCGCCTTGCCGGCACCGGCCCAGCACTCACGTTTATCTTCAAAGTCACTTGTATCAAAGGAGGCGCCACCGACCGTGAAGTATTTCTTAAACTGTCCATAGCTCGTAGAACCATGGAAATAGTTGTAGGCGCACTGATGCGCTTCCGCGACTTCGATGTCGATATCGACCGTGAAGATCGTCGGCACCATCAGCGGATACGGAACGCCCGGGAGCTGCGTCAGGAAGAACGACGTCGCCGTAATCGCAATCTGCACGCTGCCCGTCTTGGCCTTCGCCTCGGCCACGCTGATTCCATTGCCGGTAACTACGATATCCGCATGCTCACCCGGCGTATAATTGCTGGCGTTGGTATCAAACGCCGCACCCCGCACGACGAACGTTGCGCCGTCGAGCATCCACCAGCCGGAAGCGCCGTCCATGTAGAACGGACCCTGCACCACAGGACGTCCGTAGAAGCCCTTGTCAACGCGCCAGATGAAGCCGTCCGCGCCGCCGCCGATCGGTAGCACCGGCACGTACGCCGTGATCGAGCGGAGCTCGTCCACATATGCATCCTTGTGCGCCGTCGCTTCCGCGCCGAGACGGACGATGAACGTTTCCGCCGGCTTCAACGTGTTGGAGATGAGCACCTGGATATAGGTGGCAGTCGCCGTCACGCAGCCGCCCGTCGCATCCGCCACGAGCGACGCGCTGAGATCGTTGTCTGTAAGTTCGCAGTGATGCGTGTAGGTAACATGGCCGTTCGCGAACAAGCCGCCGCCGCGCACGTTGTACGTCTCGACAATCGCGTCCGCATCGGCCGTCGCGATCGATTCGGAGTTGACGCCGTCAATCGTGTGTCCGATGCCGAGCTTCTGATCCTCAGTAAGATACTGCGCCTTCGTCACGATCGCGTTCGCAATCGCGCTCGAACCCTCGGTCGTGGCGAGCGCACTCGCCGAAATCGTGTTGCCGACGAACTTGCAATTGGTGATGACGGACTCGCCCGTGCCGCCCGCATAGGCGCCGGCACCCTCGGCGTTGAGGTAGTCCATCCAGAGGAGCGCATCGGAGTCGACATTGATCGCGCCGTTGTTGATCATGTTGACGAGGATGCCCGCAAAGCCCGGCACCGCATCAAGCCATGTGAACACCGCAGACGCCACGTTGTCCTTCGCGGCGCACGTCACGCTGACGTCGATCTTGTTGTTGTTGAACGTGGAATCGGTCGCCGTCAGCGCGCCGCCCGTATAGGCGCCACCACCCTTGGCGTTGAGGCCATTGAAGAAGACGAGACCCGCAGAGGTCGAGGTCTTGCCGACACCCAGAATGCCGAACGCCGCCGAGAAGACGGTGCCGCCCGAGGATTCGGAGATGACGTTTGCGGTAATGCTGTTCTCGTTGAACGTGCTCTTGGCGACCGTGAGATCGCCCTCCGCCATGACACCGGCACCGAGGACATCCACATTATCGAGGATGAAGCGCGTCGTACCCGACTTGAACGCGCTCTTGTAGGAAACATTCAGATCGTTCCTCGTGGCGTCGACACCCGTGAGCTTCATCGTGCCGCCGCCATAGACACCGCCGCCTTCGACGTAGGTGTGATCGATCGAGAAGTTGAAGCGACTCAGATTGAGCGCGCCGTTGATGGCCTTGAGGACCACATTGAGCGCATCCTCAATCCAACCGCCGAACTTGGTATTGCCGAAGTTACCGAGATCGACACCGCCGCCATCCATCGAATCCGTCGCGAGTCCCAGCTCGAGATCGAACTTCGTCTGCGCGAGCATCTGAATCGCCATTTCGGCGAAGAGGCCCATGCCGTTGTTACGGGCCATCACATCGCCCGCCCACGAATCGATGTCAATCGTGATGTCGTTGTTCGTGATGTCGATCGTGTAGTCTTCCGTCGTAGCCGTGGCCTTTGACGGCACGTACTGCGAGACCACGACATCGCCCTTCGCATAGGCGCCGCCGCCGCGGGCATCGATCGTTCCGATCATGCCGCCCGCAAAGGATGTGCCCGAAAGCCGGATCGCCGCATTGCGCGCGTTGACGAGCTTCGAGGACGTGATAAGCGCATCGCCCTTGTAGTCTTTCGCCGGCGCGAGCTTGTCCGCAATCGTCAGAGCACCCATCGCGGCGAGCTGTCCGCCGTGGAGGTTGATGTTGCCGACATACGCCCACTCGCCGGAATTGCGAAGGTCGACGTTGATGTTGTTGTCAACGAAGGACGCATTGGAAAGGTTCGTGTCGCCGCCGAAGTAGGCGCCACCGCCCTCGGCCGTCAGGTTGAACCAGTCGCGCTTGTTGAAGCCGTTGTTCTTCTTGCCGAGGAAGCCGTCCACATTGATGCCGAGCGTATCGGTCGCGCCGCTGCCGATGACCGTGAGACGACTGCCCGTGACGGGGCCGTTCGCGTAGAGCTGTCCGCCACGGACGATGAGGCCTTCGGACGACTCCGTCGATTCATGCGCCGCGTTGAACGTCGTCACGCGCTTGCCTTTGAGCTTGACCTCGATATAGTTGTCCTCGGCGTAGACGTTTGCCATCGACGTGTTCTGGTCCTTGCCTCCAAGCGCCACCGCGCCGCCGAGAATGGACACGTTGTCGAGCTTCAGCACGTTGTCATCACCGCTGTTGGCGTCGACAATCACGTAGTTGTACGTGAGCGCCGTATCGTTGACGCTGCCGGCCTTGCCGGCGACCGCGCCGCCCTGAACGGTCACGTCCTGAGCCCAGACGAGGCTGTCCGCGCCATCCTTGCGAACCGCAAGGTTCACGAAGTTCTTCATGATCTTGGCGTTACGAACATCCACATTGCCGTCCGCATGCGCCGCACCGCCCGAGATTGTGACGTTCTGCAGGTTCGAAGTCTCGCTGTTACCGCCGCGCAGCGTCAGATCGACCGAAATGCCGTTCGAACTCACGCCGCTGCCCGGCGCGTTGTTCGTCATCGTATTGGTCGTATGGCTGAGCTCGAGATTGCCATGCGCGTAAAGCGCGCCGCCCGCGATCGTCGCGTTCTTCAAGGCACCCGTCGCGCTGATCTTGATGCGGCTCTGGCTGACCTCGCCCGAGTAGAACGAGAGATCGCCCTTCGCCGCGGCGAAACCGCCGAGGACGGAGATCGGCTTCGTCCGCAGACCGTTCTTGCCGAAAGTGACGGAAAGCTCGTTCTTGTAGGCGTAGACGTCCGAGAGGATCATGTTGCCGCCCGCGTAGACAGCGCCGCCTTCCGCGGTGACCGAACCGCCTTCTTCCTTGGTGGTCGTGCTTGGGAAAACTCCAGGAGCGGACATCGTGATTGACGTATCCGCCAGCGAGAAGTTGACGGAGTTATCACTCCAGTAGCCCTCGACCTCGGCGATCGTCATCGTCGACGAGAAATTGCCCTTCGAGTAGAACGCACCGCCCTGCGCGGTGAGATTGCCCTTGATCTTGTCCGCATCGGCCAAGGTCTTCTCGCCGGTCTTGAGATCCCGGCCGCTCGCGGTGTTACCGACGACGCTCGTCACGTCCTTGAGTTCGATTGAGCCGCCCCAGATGGCGCCGCCCTGCGCGACGATGTCGCCTTCGATGCCCGTCACCTGGACATGGTTATTGTCGATATTGAAGAACGCGCCGGCCGCCTTCGAGCCGATCGT
>DCIH01000011.1:18600-34457 GCA_002317575.1 Verrucomicrobia bacterium UBA1731
ATCTTCGACAGCCGCGAGGAGCCGTAGAGCTGGAGCGAGACATCGCCCTCCGCATAGATCGAGCCGCCCTTCGTGCCGGTCGCGGTGTTGCCGGTGATGTCGATCTGATTGGCCGTGATATCGATGTTGCCCTTGACCCAGAGCGCACCGCCTTCGCCGTCCGTCGCCGCGTTATCCATGAAGACAACACTCTGGACGCCTTCCATGTAGATGCCGGCCTTATGCGCCGCCAGCTGATAGGTCGAATCGGTCTCGATCGCCGCCTGCGTCACGCAGATCGCGCCGCCCTTGACGCCGGTGTTGCCCGAGAAGGTGATCGTGTCGGGCGTGCCGTACGTCACCGTATGATCGATGTCGATACCCTCGGCAATGCCGAGCACCACCTGTCCGGAACCGACCGTGATCGCGCCGCCCTGGTTATTCGTGAAGGCGGACTTGCCAATCACATACACGGAACCCTTGTTGAGGTTGATTGCACCGGCCTTCGAACCGGTAATCGTCGTATCCTCGACGGTGATCGTCGAATAAAGCTTCTGGTGGGTACCATCGGCATTATAGTAGTTCGTGACTTGCTTCGCGCCGTCCGTCCCGTTCACCTTGATCGCCGTATTGAAGCCCTTGATCGTCAAGTGCTGCAGCTGGAGGTTGAACGCCAACGCCGCGTTCGTCGCGTCGATGAAGTCGCAGCAGCCGTCCGTCTGCGCCTCGATCGTGAGCTCGCGCGCCGGATCGCTTCCGCCGTCGATGACGAGATTGTAGGAGCTGCCATCGGCGAAGAGCGGCTTTTGGGTCGCCTTGACGATCTCCTTGCCCGTCAGCTCGAACGCACTGTCGACGGTCAGCGTATACTTGCCGTCCGTGAAGAGCGATTCGTCGAAGGTGATCTTGTAACCCTCATAGACACCGTCCTGATCGAGATCGATGTTCGCGGCGACAATACCGTGCTCAATGCCGTAGATGAGTTCGGAGAAGGTAAGACCATTCGACGTGTTCCAACCGGTCTCGGAGCCCTTCTGCGTCACCACCAGCGCCTCGATGAGCTTCGCACCGCCGTCCTGCCACCAGGCGCCGCGCGTATAGTTGAAGAAGGTGCTGGAGAAATTGCGCTGATCGACGTCGATGATATCCGTCGCCGCGCCACCGAACACGGAATCGTATTTCGCGTCCGTCGCCCGGATGCGCTCAACCGTGTCGCCCTCGTTATAGACGACGCCGATATTGTCTGCCTGCGGCTTCGCGTAGGCAATCGCGATGATCGCGCCGTTATTGTCCGACGAGACCTTGACGAGCGCGCTCTGGTAGTAAGCCGCCGGCGAAATCGAAACGGCCGAGGAGGAATCCGTACCATACGCGAACACCCGGACCTTTTCAACCGTGGTCACGCCGAACGTATCGGCCGGCGCGTCTTCGTCCTCGGCATAGGTGCGAGCGGTAAGCGTCCCCTGCTCATCCCGCTTGACGTTCGTGCCGATGTAATTGGTCACCCGCTCGGCCGTGAAGTCCGAACCGACCGCGTGATCTTCGAGAGCAGACGAACGTTCGTCGTCCGTCATATCATGGACATCCACCCCGGCATGAAGATTGTCGACCGAAAGAAGGATATCGTCATACGCAAGCGCCTCACCCTCGGTCCGCACGGAAATCTCATCCGTCGCCTCGGCCTTCGTCTTGCCGAACACAAGATCGAACATCGCGGTCGTGCCGTAATCACCGCCCATATCCACGGTGATCGAGACATCGGTCTCGACATAGGCGGTGTTCAGGAGTGCGTCCTTGAGCGCCTTGCGCGCGTCAGCCATGGACTCGTTGTCGCCACCCTGCTCATCCGTCAGCACCTCGAGCTGAACGATGAACGCCTGCATGTCCGCACGCAGGGTCTTTGAGTCGGTCGCAACGTCGACCTTCGTGGTCTTGAAGTTGTCGAGGACACCCTGCAGCCAGTTATAGCCGTCGTTCTCGCTCGCATCCGCGGGATCGACGACCTCGAGCTTAGCGACCGCAGTGGACATCGCGTCATACCACGCCTTGACATCGGTCAGGTTCTGCGCAAGCTGACGCGCCTCGACTTCAGTCGGTACGAGGACAGAGCCTGCTGCGGACTTGACGCCCGCCGTGACCTTTTCGTGATTGACGAAGAGCGCCTGCCAGAGCGCAAACTTCACGTCCTCCGCCGTAACCGACACATTCGCGTTCACAGCATCAAGCCAAGCGGAAGAAGCCGCATCCAGATACTCACCAGTCGCATCATCCGCCTTGACATAATCCGCCGTCTTCACGCCGCCGCCGAACTCGCCGACAACCGAGTAGTAAATCTCGAGATTCGCTGTCGCAGGCGCGGAGATATCGCCCGTTCCCGTATCGAAACCAGCGAGGAAAGCCGCCTTGACCTGATCGAGCGTCTGATTCGTCTTTTCACCGAAATCATAGACGACTTCTGTGCCAGCATCGTTGTAGTGCGCAGTGATTTCGAAATCAAGCGCGCCATCGGATGTGCCGCGCTGGTTGGCCGCCACGATGGCGTTGAGGAACATCGCCTTTCCGTCCAACGACTGGAACGCGTAGCCGTCCTCCTCGAAAGACGTGTTGCCCGCAATCGTCGTATCGACGACGTTCACCTGCAGATCGTTCATTCCGGGCGCCGTGCTCGAAGCATCCTTGATCACGCCGTTCTCAACATGATGGCGCGTCAGCACACCGCCCTGATAGACGCCGCCCTGATACATCGCGCCGCCCTGTCCGGCCGCGTTGTCATAAAGCGTATTTGAAACGAGCGAGGTAATCGCGCCGTCCCCAGTCGTCGCGAACGCACCGCCCGAAGTCACGACCTTCATCTGCACGATGACCACGTCATCCGCCTTGACCGAATCGCCGAGGTCGCCGATCGCCCAGTAGTCCTTCTGTTCGGTTTCGTCCTCATCCGTCGTTTCCGGATCATCCGGAATGTCACGCCACTGCTCCGGCGTGAACACCGAACCGTCGAGATTGCGGTAGGCGAGCTGGTTGCGAATATCCTTATCCGTGACAAGTGCCGCGTTCTCGGCGTCCGAGCACGTGATGTCGCCCGTCTTCTCGTCGAGCGTATAGGTAAAGGACTTCTCCTCGTCCTTCGACTTCTCGTCCATCGGATCCGCCGGCTTCGTGTACGTGACCGTGATGACCGTATCGCTCGTACGCGTCAAGGTATAGACGATTTCGTCCTTCGTGACCGTCCGCTCCGGAAGGATCAGCGCGCCTGTCGCGGCGTCCTTGACGTACTCGACAAGATGATCCTTGTCGTTGTTGTAGTACTTGACGGAGGCATTCGAACCCTTGTTCGAAAGATAGGCATTCTGGTAGCTCGTGAAGTTGCCGGCATTTGTGATCGCCGCACCGGCGAGCACCGCCGTGAAGACATTCTCCTGACCGCTGACGATGAAGTCGTCGTTCAAGCCATTGAGGACATACTGTTTCATCGCCGTCTCGAAATCGAACGTGTCGCTCGTGAGCAGATTGTCGACAAAGACGGAATTCTTGACGACGGTCGTCACGCGCGCATCGTTGTAGATGGCGCCGCCGAACGAATAAGCCGTATTGCCCGAGAAGCTCGTCTCGTCGATCTTGACGACCGTCTGAATCGTCCCCTCGTTCATCTCAAGGAACAGCGCGCCGCCCTGATCGGCCACATTGTCCTCGAACGACGAGTCGTTGAACGTCGCGATGGCGTCCTTATTGAGGCCGGAGACGACCTGCACCGCGCCGCCCTGCGCCGCGACATTGCCCTTGAACGTGACGCTCGTCACCGTCAGAACGGCATCGTCGCTCGCAACCGCGCCGCCCTTGCCGCCGGCCGTATTGCCCTCGAACGTCATGTCCGTCATGATTGCGACCGAGCCGAGGCCCAGCTTCACCGCACCGCCGTCGCCGACGGCCCGGTTGCCCGAGAAGGTGTTCTCGCGCGTGAAGGAGTAGCTGGAACCGTTCGAATAGAGCGCGCCGCCGTCCTGCGTCGCAGTATTGCCGCTGAAGACCGTATACTTGAACGTCACCGACGCCGTGGTCGGCGTATAGAGCGCTCCGCCGTTCTCCGCCGCATTGGCCTTGAACGTCGTCTTGTAGAGCGCGACCTTCGCCACGCCCTCCGCGAAATAGATTGCGCCACCGTCGTGAAGCGCCGAGTTGCCGTCGAAGAGCGCGGCGTTGAGCTCGACCGTCCGCGTCAAGTCGGACGTGTAGACCGCGCCACCCTTGTCAGCCGTATTCTTCGCGAAGACCGCATCATCCTTGACTATGAAATTGACGGCATTAAGATAGATCGCGCCGCCCTTGGTCTCAGCCTCGTTTCCGGTGAAACGCGCCGCGCCGCCAACCGTCACGTCGCGGTTCGAGAAGAGCGCGCCACCCTCCTTCGCGAGGTTGCCGATGAACTTGGCCGCGCCGAGCGTCAGCGTCGAACCCGTCTCGACATAGAGGGCGCCGCCCTGGCCGACGAGCACCTTGCCCATCTGGGCATTGAAAAGTTTCTGTCCCTCGTCGGAAGCAGTGAATTTGGACTGAATGGACGCCAGCATTGTGACGGAAACATCCTTGCCGTCCGCGCCCTTGGCGCTCTCGACCGATTTCACGACCGTCTCGACATCACCATCGCCCTTGACGGACATCTTCTTGACCGTCAGCGTTACGAAGCCCTCGGGCGTTAGAAGCCCGACGAGCTCGCCCTCCGCCGTCAGCACGCGATAGAAGTCGCCGGACT
Organism: Verrucomicrobia bacterium UBA1731; assembly: GCA_002317575.1. Taxonomy (GTDB): domain Bacteria; phylum Verrucomicrobiota; class Kiritimatiellia; order RFP12; family UBA1067; genus UBA1731. The sequence goes on from DCIH01000011.1 coordinate 23,330, forward strand.
GCTCGGCTTCCCGGTAAAGATTGCCGTTGACGCCGAAGTCGGATCCGTCGATCACATAGAGAAGCTTTCCGTCGGCCGTATGGTAGCCGGCGAGGTTACCCTCGAAGGTGCCGCCCGTCACTTCCAGACCGGTGGCGGCATAGACGGCGCCGCCCTTCGAAGCCGCCGTATTCAGCTCGTAGTTGCCGATGAATTCGCCGCCGGAGATGATGAGATTCGTCCCCGTATTGCCGTAAATCGCACCGCCCGCCAGATCCGCGGCGTTCGCGTTGAAACGATAGGCATCGGTGACGTTCAGCGCGCCCGTATTCACATAGATGGCACCGCCCTGCTGATCCGCCACATTGTACTGGAACACCGCGTTGTCGGCGGAAAGGTCATCACCCTTCGCCAGATAGATCGCGCCGCCGTAATCGGCGGTATTGCCGGAGAACGTCGCGCCCTTCAGCGCCAGCCCCGCCCCCGATTCATTGTAGATCGCACCGCCGTTCTGAGCGTCGCTGTTGTCCTTCAGAAGCGTATTCTCGATCGTGAGCGAAGCTCCGGCCTTGTTGTAGATCGCGCTCTTGCCGGCCTCGGAAATCTCCAATCCCTTCAGTGTGAGGCCCGTCGACTCATTGGTGAAAATCGTAAAGGAGGTCGCGTCATCCGCCGAAATCACGGCCTTGCCCGCACCGTTGATGGTGACATAATCCCGCGTAATCGCATCCAGCCCCCACTTGAGGATGTTCGCCTCGCCCTGCGCGTTCTTGGAGAACTGGATTTCGTAATTCTTCGCATAATCGGCGTTCGACTTGTAGGCAACCTTGTTGATGATATTGCCGGTCGCCATCGTCAGCGTGCCGCCCTCCTGGAGATCGGCCGTCGTGAGTTCGAAGGTATTCGTCTCGATGTTGCCGATCGTAAAGCTGGAAACGGAAGTGCCCGAGTACGAGACCTCGAGCACCTTAAGGGACGTATAGTCCGGATTCGTCAGCGTCGCAACATCCTCAACGTTCCAGTAGAGGATCTTGCCTTCGGACGTGAGATTCGCATAGAACTTCTCAAAGTGTCCCGCGTTCTCGGCGTCCGTCTTCGACGCATCGTACACTTCGTCCTGGAGCGTGTAGTAGTCGACATTGCCGTCCGTACCCTTGTGCGCCACGAGATTGAAGTACTTGAGCGACTGATCGGCGTCCAAGACGCCGTCCTGACAGAACTCATACGCCGTGCCGTAGAAGTCCTTATTGACGACGTCGATCGCCTCGCGGAGGTTCATGTTCGCGCCGTCATAAGTGTAGTCGGACGCATCCTCGGCCACCTCGACCGTCACGATCTTCGTCGCGGCGAGATCGTAGTCGTAGTTATCGGGAATGAAGATCTCATGATTGACGTCGCCGATCTGGTACTCGAGCTCCCAGTCGCCGTGAATGCCCGTGATGTCGTCGGAGATCGCGACATCGGCGTCGGCGAGTTCGGCGATCTGGCGCGCCAAGTCGCGGCCCGTGCCGTTCTGGCCGAGCTCGCAGCCGTAGAACATGATGTCGCCGTCGTCGGTGAGATACCCGCCGATCGCGCGCCAGTCCTCGGCCTGCATGTTGTCGTCGGTGATCACATCCGCGCCGAGCTTGATGACGCCGGCCTTGTTCGCGTGCGAGAAGAAGTGGATCGAACCGTATTCCTTGCCGGACTCCTGGAGACGGGACAGGACGTCGGAGAGTCCCTCGTCTTCATTGAGCACGATCACATCGCGACCTTCGGCTTCGGCGGCGGCGAGGAGAGATTCGCTGCCGGGAAGCGTGGCGTCGACGACGACGAGCGAATCGTCGGACAGGCTGGAGAGTGTGGCCTGGCTCGCGGTGTCGATCGTGACGCGCGTGGGAACGGGTTTGTTGAAATAATCGGCAAGCGCCCCGACATCGCCGTTGATGAGCGCCTCGGACGCCGCGTCAATATCAGCGACATCGCCCGCGTAGACCGGCTTGCCGATGTCGTTGCCAGACCCCTCGACGGGACCATCCACGGGACCCGCGTTCTTGAGCGTCTCGCGGTCCTCCTGTGCCTGACGGTCCGTTTCCGACTGCTGCGCGTTCGGATTCGGGTCGTTCGCCTGCTGGACGGCTTCTTCGACCTCGACGGCCGCGGCCGCATCGAACAGCACGCGATCTTCGAGCTTGAACATTTCGAGGTTTTTCTTGTTCTTGGCCATGATTGTCTCTCCTTACAATCGATGTTTCAGTTGTCCGTTAAATTTCAACGCGAGAAGCCGCCCGCGTCCGCGAACGGCTCTTGACCACTTATTTATGCGCCTCAATCAAACCAGGGCTCCCAGAATCCGACGAACTGCTTCGCGGCCTTGCGGCGCTCGCGATCGGACTTGCGCTCCGCAACGCGAGCGGCCTTCGCCTGAGCTGCCACCTTCGCTTCCGCCTCTTCGCGGGCCTTCGCTTCCGCCTTGGCCTTCGCCTTGGCCGCTTCCTTCTCCGCCTTCGCCTTCGCCTTAGCGGCTTCCTTTTCGGCCTTCTCCTTCGCCTTGGCCTCGGCCGCCGCCTTTTCAGCAGCCTCCTTTTCGGCCTTCGCCTTGGCCTTGGCCGCTTCCTTCTCGGCCTTCTCCTTCGCCTTAACGGCTTCCTTCTCGGCCTTCGCCTTCGCTTCGGCCTCGGCCTCCGCCTTTTCAGCCGCTTCCTTCTCCGCCTTGGCTTTCGCCTTGGCCGCGGCCTTGTAGAGATCCGCGTGGACGCGGGCGTCTCCGTCGCGAAGCGCAGCCTTGGCGTCGGCGAGCGTCGCGTCGTCAAGCGATTCGACGCCCAATGTGTTCAGGAGCTGGAAGTAGCTCACATAGTAGTTGCCGAGCGTCACCATGCGATCGATCGACGTCTCCGCCGTCGCCATGCGCATGTGCGCCAACTCGAGGTTCGACAGCGAACCGGAGACCTTCTGCGCGCCCTCCGCCTTGCGGAGATTGTCGCGATAGGTGTTGTCAATGCGCGTATCGATGCCCAGGCGTTCGCGCGCGGCGAGCACATTCGCGTGCGCCATGCGAACCTGCGCCATCACAACGATGGCCTGCGCGTAGGTACGGAGCTCTTCGGCGTCCACCTGAGCGGAATAGCTGCGGTAGCGGGCGACGTTCTGCGGCAGACGCAGCAGATCGTAAGCCGCACGGAAGCCGACTTCGGCCCAGGACTTGTTGTAAAGGTAGTCGTTGCTTGAATTCGTGAAATCGATGAACATGCGCACATTCGGGAACATCATCAGGATCGTCTTGCGGCACTCGTTGACGTTGATGTGCTTCTGCATGTCGATTTCGAACAGCTCGGGACGGCTCAGCACGGCAATCTGCTCCATGAACTGGATATCAGGGAACGAAAACTCGGGAACCGTGTCGAGAATGCCGTCGTCCACCGCGACGTCGGTGTTCGGATAAAGGCCCATCAGGCTGCGGAGCTCGCTCTTGGCGCTGTCGTAGGTGCGCGTGAAGTTGGTGAGCCGCTTTTCCATGTCCGTGAACTTGCGCATCTCATCGAACGCGCGGAACGGGCTGATCTTGCCGGCCTTGCTGAGCTGCTCGATGAGATCGTAGCGGTTGGTGCAACTGTCGAGCATCGCCTTCGTCTCGCGGACGGCGCGTTGCGCGGCGGCGACCTTGAAATAGGCGCGAACGGCTTCCAGCGCCAGGTTCTGCTCCGCGCGCTTCGTGCGCTGGATGCGGATGAACTCGCGGTCCTGCGCCTGGGCCGAATTGAAATACGCAAGGCCGAAGTCAAGCGTCGAAAGCGCCAGGTCGACGTTGACATAGTTGATTTCCTTTTCCTGCGACATCGAGTAGGTGTCGAACTCCTGGCGCACCCAGCCGTCCTCGCCCTTGGAAATCGAGCGCGAGGCGGACTTGTTGTCACGCGCCGTGCCGGAGTCGGAAAGCGTCAGCGTGGGCAACATGCCCAGCAGCTCGGCCGTCTTGGCTTCCTTCGCGACGCGTTCTTCGATCTTGCTGACGGACAAGTCGAGATTGCCCCTGATCGCAAACTTCACCGCCTCGTCCAACGTGATGATCCGCCCCTTGAGAGGATCCGTTTCGCGCGCCTTTTCGAAATGCCTGACGGCGTAGTCCTCGCGCCCTTTACGATAATCCTCAAAACTCTGGCAGCCCACGACAAGGGCCAAGGTGCAAATTCCCGAAGCGATCAGTTGGTGCTTCATGTCCGTTCTCCGCTGAAAATCAACGCTGCAAAATCGTGTTTACATTCGGCGGCAATGGACGGAGGACAGGCGCCCTCCGCCATTGCGCCTCCAGATGCCGCGATTACTTCTTGGCGGGCTTCGCGGGCTCGTTCTTCTGCAGAACGCCGGCCTTGAGAAGCTTGTCGATGAGCTGCTGCATCGAATTGAACGCGCCGAGGAAACCCTGCGGCGGCATGATGATGCGCATGTTCGATTCGGCCGTGGGGGCCTTGCCGTCTTCCGTGGGCTGAAGCGTCACGAAATCGAAACGGACCATGCCGCCCGCGAAGTGAATCTGACCAATGCCATCAGCATACAGTTCTTTCTTTTCCATTTTCCTTTTCCTTTTTTTTACAGAATCTGGGCCGCAATCTGCGGCCTCGACCCCAACACAAATCACAATGGACAAACCCATTACGTTCTTCGTGGCGCATATGTTACACCTTTTTTATATCTTTTTCAACCATTTGCAGGCAAAAAAAAAACCAACCGTTCACAGCGCCCAAACACCGTACTCCCGCCGCCGTCAACGCTCCGTGGCATCGGGCGCGTCGCATTTCCAAACGGTCTCCTGGTTCGGCTTCGGCGGCACGTAACCGTGCTGCGAACCCTGCACCCAGAGAATCGACTTCTTCGTGGGAATCGCGTTGTAGAACGCGGCCAGACCGGACGGCGGACAGCAATAGTCGCCGATGCCCGCGCGCGTCACTTCCACGGGGCATTTCGCGCGCTTCGCGTGGTTGATCGCGTCGAAATACTCGAGTCCGCGCACGTAGGGCAGATGCCAGGTGCCGCGCAACCGCCCGTGCTCGCCCGCACCGAAATCGCACCCCCAGGTGATGGACGGCTTCGCCACCGTGATGCCGTCCACGAGATGCATCGCCCACGCCGTCTGCAAACCGCCCTGACTGCCGCCCTCGACGATGAACGTCTTGCCGTCCCACTCGGGCAGCGTCTTCGCCCATTCGCACGCGCGCATCATCCTAATCGCCATCTGGTTGAAGTAGGCGTTTTCGGGCACGGCGTTTTCGAACGGCGAGAACGCGTAGATGTGCTTGAGCGTCCCCACCGAATCGTTGAACTGCGTATAATAGTCGTCCTCGCGCATCAGGTCGAACCCGTGCGCGTTCACGTCGAAGACGATTTCCTTGTCCGAATAGAGCCACGTGTGCGGCGCGACCGTCCACGGTTCCGCGGGACTGTAGCCCTGCAGGAAAATCTTGATCGGATACTTGCCGGGCTTCTCGGGGACGCCCAGAAAGCCGGTGACGGGACGCGGCCCCGCGCAGGAAATCTTCACGGCCCACATGGGACACTTCTTCGACGCGTATTTGTGGTCCGCCGGAACAGGCTTGCGCTCAAGGAGCTTCATCGGCACGGTCGCGAGCAGCGCCTTCTGCTTCGCCCAGTACGCGTCGAAGTCCGCGGGCTCTTCCGTGGCCTTCTTGATCGCGTCCACGCCGAAACCCGCGCCGCCGTCGAAGAACGCCCGCCAATGAACCTGCTTGCCGCGCGCGTCGACGATCTGCGCCTGAAGCCGCGCGAAACCGGGCTTCGACATCGTCGCCGTCTTCACCAGGACCGCGTTCGTGCCGCCGTCCTGCTGGAGCGGCTCGACGCCCTCCTGGTGGAAGCCGTCCTCGGTGTCGAGACGCCACTTGAGCCGCCAGTCGCCGGCGGGCAGCGCCCCTTCGCGACGCACCGTGATCGTGGCCGTCTCGCCGACCGCATATGAAACGGGATCCGCCTTGTCCGTGACGCCCTTCAGAAGCACGGCGTCGAACGCGGGATCGTCCTGGTTCGTCCAGCCGTGGAAATCGGCGAAGTCCATGTACTGCTTCCAGTCCTCGGGCGAGAGCGCGTGGCCGCCCGGACGGCAATGGTAGTGCACCCGGAGCGGATCGTACCACGCGCGGGACGCGAGACGGAGCGCAAGCTCCTCGCCCTGCGGACCGGCCCAATAGTCCTCCGCGCCGCTGCCCACCGCCACGAGGCGCGGCGACGTGAGCGCGATGAGCTGGTGGTTGTCGAACGGCAGCTCCAGGTCCTTGCCCGCCCAGCGCGTCGCGTAGTTCGGCGCGAACCAGTACGGGAAATTCCGGACGATGTCCGCAATCTTCTCGGAGCCCGGGATGTCCATGTTGTTCATCCGCGCGCCGGAGTTGCCGCTGCCGTTGGAAATCGCCATCGCGAAGCGCGTGTCCGTGGCACCGGTCCACAGCGCCGTCTTGCCGCCGCGGGAGTGTCCGATCACCGCCACCTTGGACGCGTCCAGACGCTTCTCCGTTTCGATCCAGTCCAAGACGCGGCTCGCCGCGAGCGCCCACGCGGAAATCGCGCCCCAGCCGTCCGCGGAACGTTCAATGCCGTCGAACGACGACTTGTCGTCCGGGAACACGCTGTTGTGCCAGAACATTGCCACGGCGTATCCGCGCGCGAGCACGTTCGTGACGGGAATACGCGGGAACGGCTGGTTGAGCTGGCCGTACACGCCCGGATCGCCGAGATCGCCCTTCACGGCGTCCACGGGACGGAGCGAAACGAACACGAACGCCGGGGACGGTTTCTTGCGGTCCGGCATCAGCACGACGCAGTTGAAGTTCGTCTCCCCGCGCGGCGTCATCGTGTTGAGGCGAACGACCTTCCGGACGGCCTTGAGATCGGGCAGTTTCGTTTCCTCGACGACTTCCGCCCTAGGCTTGAAATCGGGAAACGCGGGCCGCCGCCCGAACACGTTCTCCTCGAAAAGCGCGAGCGTTTTCGCCCGGCTGCCCAGGAACCCCGGCACGTTCACCGGTTCGATCGCCCCCGCGCAAAACGCCACCAGCGCCGCGCCCGCCAACAAAAGATTTTTGCTCATGCGCGCATTATACCACATATGTGGAGCCGTTCGTCCCGAACTGCGGCTGGAGGTTTACCCATTTTTTACCCGCCTCGAAAGGATCACATGCCATCAGAGCACCCCGGCGAAGACGAAGCGCCGTGGGGCCGGAGGCCGACCGAGCGGCGCGGACAGGCATACCCATACGGCCGATCATGCACGCGCCGGCCGCATCGGGAAATCGGACGAACGACAAACGTGGTAGAATACGGGGCCATGAACCGATTCTGGATCCTGACCGTTTTTCTGGCGCAATGCGCGGCAGGCGCCACGGCGACGAACGCCGTGCGCGCGGTGCGCATCGGCGCGCTCGACCCGCAGCGCGACCACGTCACGAATGTGCGCACGCAAGGCACCGTCGTGGATGTGTTTTCGGACGACCTCGATCCGATGTACGATGTGCTGATGCTCAAGGACGGCTCGGACCTGATGCCCGCGTTCGTGCCGCGCGTCGTGGGCGCGGAAGCCACACGCCGCGCGACCTGGCTCGACGCGGAGGTGTCGGTCGAGGGCGTCTACGAAAACCACATCGAAGGCGAACGCCAGTTCACGGGGCCTTTCGTGGGCGTCCATTCCGCCGAATGCGTGCGCGTCGTCACACCCGCGCCCGCCCCTTTCGCCGTACCCGAACTCGTGCTCCCCAGCCACTATGTGAGCGCGGACGCGGTGCTGCGGCTCGGACGCCGCCGCGTCACCGGCGAAGTGCTCGCCGCCTGGAACGGCAACCGCATGCTCGTGCGCGCCAACATCGCGCACGACGACGACACCAAGCCGTATGTCCTGTCGCGCACGCCGCGCATCGTGGGCGTCGAACTCCACGACACCGCGGAACTGCCGGCCAGCGGCGCGCATGTCACGGTGGACGGCTACCCCACGACGGACGTGTTCCTCCATCTGCGCAAGGCGCGCTTCCGCGTGGAAGCGGACGGCCCCGCCGCGTCGTCCGCCGCCGCGGCGCCCGTGCGCACCACGCCGCGCGAAATCGTCCGTCACCGGCGCGGCCGCCCCACGTTCACGTTGCGCGACCACGGCAAGCTCGTGACCATCACGGGCGTCGTCCGGTCCATGCCCGCCGAAAACGACGCAAACCGCCGCCTGATCCTCGAATGCGAAGGCGACCTCGTACCCGTTGACGCGAGCGCGCATCCGGACACTTTTGCGGATGTCGTCATCGGATGCGTCGTCGACGTCACGGGCGTGTGCGTGCTCGAATCGACGGGCGCCGGCGGACTCGACGTCTTTCCGCGCATCACGGGCTTCACGCTCGTGCCGCGCGACGCGCACGACGTGCGCGTCGTCGACAGGCCGCCGTGGTGGACGCCGGCGCGCCTGCTCGTGCTGATCGCCGTGCTCGCGCTCGCGCTCGTGGCCTTTCTCGTGTGGAACGTGCTTCTGCGGCGTCTTGCGGACCGCCGCGGCCGCGAACTCGCCCGCGCGTCGATCGCACGCGCGGCCTCGCAGCTCAAACTCGACGAGCGCACACGCCTCGCCGCAGAGCTCCACGACTCGATCGCGCAGAACCTCACCGGCGCGTCGATGGAGCTGCGCACCGCGAAACGCGCGCTCGCGGCCGACGCGGCCGCGGCTGCGGACCACCTCGACTTCGCACTCAAGGCAATCGACGCCTCGCGCGGCGACGTCCGCAACTGCATCTGGGACCTCAGGAACCGCGCGCTGGACGCCGAACGCCTGGACGAAGCCGTGCGCACCACGCTGCAGCCGCACCTGGGCGGCGCGCAGCTGGCCGTGCGTTTCTTCGTGCCGCGCAACCGCCTTTCCGACAGTGCCGCACACGCGCTTCTGTGCGCGCTTCGGGAACTTTCCGTGAACGCGTTCCGGCACGGCGGCGCCAAGCGCCTGCGCATCGCGGGCGTCGTGGACGGCGACATCCTGAAGTGTTCCGTGCGGGACGACGGCTGCGGCTTCGACCCCGCGCGGGCCCCCGGCATGGAGCAGGGCCATTTCGGCCTTCAGGGCGTGCGCGAGCGCGTGCGCGGACTCAAAGGTTCGTTTAACATCGTCAGCGCCCCCGGCCGCGGCGCCAAGGCCATTGTCACCGTGCCGTTGAACGAGGAGATTCCGTCATGAATCCGATTCGCATTCTGATCGCCGACGACCACAAGATCGTCCGCATGGGCCTCACGGCGCTCGTGGAGGCCGAGCCCGACCTGGCGGTCGTGGGCGAAGCCGAGGACGGCGAAGCCGCCGTCCAGCGCGCGCTTGAAACGAAACCCGATGTGGTGGTAATGGACCTCATGATGCCTGGCTTGGACGGCGCGTCCGCGACGGCCAAACTGCACGCGGCGCTGCCAAGCGCAAAAGTGGTGATTCTCACATCCTTCAGCACGTCGGACGGCATCGCACGCGCGCTGGAGGCGGGCGCCAACGGCGCCATCCTCAAGACGGCGGAGGACGATTCCATTCTGACGGCGCTGCGCGCGGTGGCGAACGGCAAAAAATTCCTTTCGCCCGAGATCAAGCGCATGATGGCGAACGATCCGCCCGTGGATCCCCTTTCCGCGCGCCAGCTGGAGATTCTCGCGTGCCTGGTGCGGGGACTTTCGAACGCCGAAATCGCGCAGCAGCTCGGCATCAGCGCGTCGGTCGTGCGCGAACATCTCTACACGGTGTTCGAAAAGCTCGGCGCCGCCAACCGCGCGGAAGCCGTCGCCATCGCCCTCCGCAAGCAGCTGATCAGACCGTGAAACCGCGCACCGCGGCGAGTACGGCGTCCACGGCGTCCGCTTCTGCCACCTTCTTCACGAGCGCGCCGCGCACATAGAGGAGAAATTCCTTTTCGCCGCCGCACAGCGCCACGTCCGCGCCCTTCGCCTCGCCCGGCCCGTTCACGACGCAACCCATCACGGCCACATGTGGCAGCTTCGCCCCCGGACGCTCGCGGTAAAGCGCCTCCAGCGCCTGCTCCACGCGCGCCGCCGTGCCGAAGAGATCGCAGCGCGTGCGCCCGCAGGTGGGACAGCTCGTAATCGAAGGACCGGGCGCCCTCATGCCGAGCGCGCGCAGAATCTCGAGCCCCACCTTCACTTCCGTTTCAGGCACGTCGGTGAGGGACACGCGGATCGTGTCGCCGATCCCTTCGGAAAGCAAAATGCCGAGTGCGACGGAATTGCGCACCGTGCCGGGGATGAACGTGCCCGCCTCCGTGACGCCCAGATGGAGCGGACAATCCGTCCGCTCGGCCAAGAGCCGATACGTCTCCAGCATGCGCGCGACGTCGCTCGCCTTCGCGGAAATGACCACGTCGCGAAACCCTTCGTCCTCCAAAAGCTTCAAATGCTGCAGCGCGGACTCGACGAGCGCCGCCGGCGTCGCGGATCCGTGCTTCGCGAAAAGTGCCTTGTCCAAACTGCCGCCGTTCACGCCGATGCGGATCGGAACGCCCTTCGCCTTCGCGGCGCGCGCCACGGCCTGCACCTTGTCGCGGCCGCCGATGTTGCCGGGGTTGAGGCGCAGCGCGTCCACGCCCGCATCAATGGACGCCAAGGCGCAGCGGTAGTCGAAGTGAATGTCGGCCACGAGCGGCACGGGCGAACGGCGACGGACCTCGCCGAGCGTTTTCGCGGCTTCGACATCCGGCACGGTGAGCCGCACCACGTCCGCCCCCGCGGCGGCGCACGCTTCAAGATGCGCGATAAGCGCGTTCGCGTCGTGCGGATCGTCGTTCAGCATCGTCTGCACGCTCACCGGCGCGCCGCCGCCAAGCGGCAGAGACCCGATTTTCAGCGCGCGCGTCTGATTCCGCGTGAACACGTCAGTGCTCCTTGACCGTGCCCTTCAAGACGGCGATGAACGCGCTCTGCGGCACATTCACGTGGCCGAATTCCTTCATGCGGGCCTTGCCGCGCTTCTGCTTCTCGAGCACTTTCATCTTGCGCGTCACATCGCCACCGTAGAGCTTCGCCAGGACGTCCTTACGGAACGGACGGATGTCCTCGCGGGCGATGATGTCGCGACCGATCGTGGCCTGCACCGGAATCTTGAACTGGTGCGGCGGAATCGTTTCGGCGAGCGCCTTGCACATCTGGA
>DCIH01000011.1:34540-34669 GCA_002317575.1 Verrucomicrobia bacterium UBA1731
CCATCTTCACGATGTCCGAAACCTGGTAGCCGTTCGGTTCGTAGTCCATCGACGCGTAGCCGTGCGAAACGGACTTGAGCGTGTCGTGGAAGTCGATGAGGATTTCGTTCAGCGGCAGCATGCAGTGGA
>DCIH01000011.1:34787-35681 GCA_002317575.1 Verrucomicrobia bacterium UBA1731
CCTTGAGGATCGGCTCGGAAATCGTTTCGAAGGACGACGGATCGGGCATCTGGAGCGGATTGTCGAGGTCACGCTCCGAGCCGTCCTTCATCTTGATCTTGTACACGACGCCGGGCGAGGTCGAGATGATGTCGAGTCCGAATTCGCGGCGCAGACGCTCCTGCACGATTTCCATGTGCAGCAAACCGAGGAAGCCGCAGCGGAAGCCGAAGCCGAGCGCGAGCGAACTTTCGTGATGGAACGTGAACGCCGAGTCGTTGAGGTGCAGTTTTTCGAGGCCCTGTGCGACTTTCGGGAATTCGTCCGTGCTCATCGGGTACACGCCGCAGAACACCGTGGGGTGGATGTCGTGGAACCCGGGGAGCGGCTCCGTCGCGCCGAGGCGCGAGGTCGTCACGGTGTCGCCGATCTTGATTTCGCTCGGATCCTTCACCGTGCCCACGAGGTATCCCACCTGACCGGCTTCGAGGTGGTCGACGGGTTTCTTGTTCGGCGAGAAGATGCCCACTTCGTGGATCGTGGTTGAAACGCCGCTCGCCATGAAGGTGACACCCTGACCCGCCTTGATGGAACCGTCCATCACGCGCACATAGGTGATCACGCCGCGGAATTCGTCGAACACGGAATCGAAGACGAGCGCGCGCAAGGGCGCGTCGACGCCCTGCGTCTTCGGCGGCGGAATGCGCTTGACGATCGCTTCAAGGACATCGGGACACCCGACGCCCGTCTTGGCCGACACCAGGAGCGGATCGTCCATCGGAATCGTGAGGATGTCCTCGACTTCACGGCTGACTTCCGCCACGTTGGCGCCTGGCAGATCGACTTTGTTCAACACGGGGACGATCTCGAGCTTGGCGTCCTGCGCGAAATAGGTGTTCGCGACCGTCTGCGCCT
>DCIH01000011.1:35774-35904 GCA_002317575.1 Verrucomicrobia bacterium UBA1731
CGAAGTCCACGTGGCCGGGCGTGTCCAGCAGGTTGAAGAGGTAGGTCTTGCCGTCCTTCGCCGTGTAGTGCATGGACACGGGATGCGACTTGATCGTGATGCCGCGTTCGCGTTCGAGGTCCATCGCGTC
>DCIH01000011.1:35993-36664 GCA_002317575.1 Verrucomicrobia bacterium UBA1731
CGTGGTCGACGTGGGCGATGATGCAGAAGTTGCGGATGTTTTCAAGAATGTGTTCGGCCATATTGAAGCAAATGGTGTTTGTAATGGACGAATAGTTTAGCAAAAACCGACAACGGCGCAAGGGCTCGACCCCGCCCGTTCGTCCCGAACTGCAGATTGGCGCACGGGGCGCGGCTTCACAAGCTCGTGCCGGGCGTGCCGAGGTCAGTGGTTGTCCGTGCCGTCGGCGACGCGAGAATACGTCGTCATGCGGATGCCGCCCGCCTTCAGCTTCGCGGCTAGCTGGCGGCACTGCTCCAGGTACTTCGCGCGGTCCGCCGTCCACTGGTGACTGATGTAGGCGAAGGAACGCCCGCTCGCGATCGCGTCCGCGGCCTTCGCGTACACCTTGTCGACGTCCTGGACGAAATCGAAGAATCCGAAATCGGAACCGTAGTTCCAGCGGGAAAACGGCTTAAGCCCGTCGCCGGACGTCGAATCAACGACCGCGTAGCCGAATTCGTCGCCATAGACGGCCTTCATCCGCCGCCAGTCGACCGGCTGCTCCCAGCCGCCCGGACGGATCCATGTCTTCGGCGGCGGAAGACCGTGCGCGGCGAACGCCGTGGCGACCTCCTTCGCCTGTGCGCGCAGAAGTTCGAGCGACGGCTGCGCCGCCGCGTCGTCGAGCA
>DCIH01000011.1:36726-41794 GCA_002317575.1 Verrucomicrobia bacterium UBA1731
CATTTCTGCTCGGCGCCCTTCTTGAAGAGACCGCCGCCGCAATCCTTGCCGAGTCCGTAGAGCTTGCCCGTAGACGGCACGAAAAGCTTCTGGGAGAAGTGCTGCGCTTTCACGAACGCGGGATCGGACGACCGCAGCACGCCGTTCGTCATGTCGGCCTGGACGCGCACGTTGCCCGAGTGCGCGAGGTCGAGCTCGGGACGGCACAGGATGGTCCGTCCGCCGTTCTCGGCGTGGTCGAAGAAGCCGGCCGCCTTGTACGTGGCGGCGGCCTCGGCCGTGGGCAGGTCGAGCCTGAAGAGCGCGTGCTGCATCGTGTGGTCCATGATCTCGTGGCCGCGCCGCGACAGGTCGCGGAGCGCCGCCCACTGCTCTTCGACGAGCCAGGACGGATTGACGGCGAACGAACACCGGCCGCCGATCGCCTCGAAGATCCCGGCGACCTCCTGCCATTGGTTGGTCGGCTTGTTGTCGTCGAAACGAAGCACCAGAGCCGGCTTCTCCGCTTCGGGGACGATTTCGAAGAAGAGGCGTTCGCCGGCGCGGATCGCACGGAAGAGATTGAGCTCGCCCCACTTCATGGGACGCATGCGCGTGACGGACGCGGGCTTGTCGCGCCAGTCGAAGCGGTCCGCCGCCGCCGCAGGCACGGTCCACTCGCGCACGAGCACCACGCGGTCCTGCAGCGCCTTGCCGAGCCAGAAGCCGATGCGCACGGGCGTCGTCTGCGCGACGCCCGGCTTCGCCTCGCTGCGCACCACGCCGCGCACGAGATCGCCCGGCTCGTTGCGCGTGCCGACGGCGACGATCTCGTTCGAGGGCGACGCGAATCCGCCTTCGCCGGGGAAGAGGCGCAGTCCCGCGAACTTGTCCGCATGCGGAACGGCTTCGGCGCTCTCGGACACCAGCGCGCCGTCCGCGCGGTCCGCGTACAGGCAGAAATCGATCCGCTCGTCGAGCGGCGCGGCGTTCACGCCCTGCGCCACGAGCCGCTTGCGGTGGACGCGCATGCGCGCGATGAAGTCCTGGTAGTCGCGCTTCGGGTCGGCCGTCCAAAGCGCCTCGGCGAGTGCGCACGTGCGCGGCCACATCTTCCAGTCGAGGTCGAAGCGGTTGAAGGTGTGTTCGGCCCAGTTGTTGCACTGGCCGCCCAGCACGTGCCTGTGGTGCGTCGCGGGAATGCCCGCGCAGGGATCGAAGGAATACGCCAGGTGGAGCGGCAGACGGCAGCCGATGTAGACGTGCGGATCGTCCTCGAGACGCTGGTCGTAGTCGAAATAGCAGTGGGTGTTCGGCGTCATCACCACGTCGTGGTCCATCTTCGCCGCGGCGATGCCGCCTTCGGCGCCGCGCCAGCTCATCACGATCGCCCCGGGCGCGAGGCCGCCCTCGAGGATTTCGTCCCACCCGAGCGCGCGCCGGCCCTTCTTCGCGAGGTAGTCCACGAAGTGCTTCGTCACCCAGCTCTGGAGTTCGGCTTCGGTCTTGAGGCCGTTGGCCTTCATCCGCGCCTGGCACTTCGGGCACGTCTTCCAGCGCACGCGCGGAGCTTCGTCGCCGCCGATGTGGATCGTCGTGGAGGGAAAGAGCGCGCAGACCTCATCCAGCACGTTTTCGTAGAAGCGGATCGCGTCGTCGTTGCCGGCGCAGAGGATGTCGTCCTCCACGCCCCACGTGCAGCGCGGCACGCGCGGCAGGTCCTTGCCCGCGCACGAGAATTCGGGATACGCCGCCAACGCCGCGCGGTTATGGCCCGGCAGTTCGATCTCGGGAACGACGGTGATGTGGCGGGACTTCGCGTACGCGAGCACCTCGCGGATCTCGTCCTGCGTGTAGAAGTACGGACCGTACTGGACGTTGTCGAATTCCTCCTCGGGCTTGTCGCGGCGGTCGTAGCGCGGCGATTTCGGGCGCACGGATCCGTAGCGGACGAGCTCGGGGTACTTCTTGATTTCGATGCGCCAGCCCTGGTCCTCGGTGAGGTGCCAGTGGAGCACGTTCAGCTTGTGCTGGGCCATCAGGTCGACGACCTTGAGAACGACGTCCTTGCCGAAGAAATGGCGGCCGTCGTCGATCATCACGCCGCGCCAGCGGTAGCGCGGCGCGTCCTTGACGTGCACGGCGGGGATGCGCGCCATGTCGACATCGACGTCGGCCAGCTGCTTGAGCGTTTCGAGGGCGTAGAACGCGCCGTCGTCGTCCGCGCTTTTGACGACGACCTCGCCGTCCTTCACCGTGAGTTCGTAGCCCTCGGGCGGCAACGCCGCGTCCTTGACGAACCGGCAGAGCGACGCGTCGATCGCGCTCGTGGTCACCACGCCCGCGCCCGGCAGCAGCTCGAGCGACTTAGGTTTGGGCACGACGGCACCGCCGGCGAACGCGACGGCGGTCGCCAGAACGGAACAAGCGAAAACGGACTTTTTCACGGAGAACACACCTTTCGTTTAGCGCGGTCGTTTTTTGTCACGGCGCGGCGTCGACGTCGATTTCGCACCAGGGAATGCGCCATTCGCCCAAGGATTCCTTGGCGCGGTTGACGATTTCCACAAGATTCCAGCCGTCGTGCAGCACGCCGTCCGGGATTTTCGCGACCACCACCTGATGGAGTTTCGGCAGACGCTTCGGCGCGGCCGACGCGTCGAGCTTCCCGCATTTCTCGCCGTTCACATAGAGGTCCACATCGACGTCGCATGAAGCGCCCAGGACGACGCGGGCCGCGCGGCCCTTCACGTCGTCGCCCACGTTGATCTTGGCGCCGCCGCAGAAATCGTTCTGCGCCATGCCCCAGATGGGAAAACGCGACGTCCAGTAGCGTCCCTCGCCCGCGGGTCCGCCGTCCGTGAGCACGCACCGGCGCGCGAGCTTCGCGACTTTCGCGCGGTCGCCGCAGGTGGCGAACGTGTCGGGCATGTCGGGATGCGTGTCGCGATCGCGCGGATAGTGGTTGTAGAAATACGTCGTGTCCGCGCCCTGGTTGAAGAACGAAGACGCGAAGCCGAGGTCCGATGGCATGTCGAAAAGCAGACGCGCTTCCCAGCGGATCTTCAGTTCGTAGTCGATGCACGGCGCGAGCACCACGGGCGGCGGGCACACCACGCGCCACAGCGCGACCTGCGTGTCGGACACGGTGTCGAGTCCCATCGAGGAGGGAATGACCACGTCCACGAGCTTTTCGCGGATCCACGCGGGCACGTCCATGCCCATCCCCAGCGCGTCGGCGGGATACGCGGGCACGCGCACGGCGAGGCGCAGTTTGTGGCCCCACTTCTTTTCCGCCTCGTCGCAGAGCTTGCGCACGTCGCGCACGAACTGCGTCATCAGCGGCGCGTTCTGTTCGTCGTGTCCGGGCTTGAAGAACGGCGCGTGGCGCATGAAGTCGAGCTCCATGCCGTCCGATTCGTAGTCGAGCAGATACTCGCGCGCGAGCCCGAGGTGGTAGGCGCGCACCTCCGCCTGGCCGTAGTCGAAGCCGCGGTCGGACCACTGGTGCTTGCCGACGGTGCGGTATTCGGCGCGGTGCAGGTCGAGCCGCGTGCGCCACAGATCGCCGTGCTGCGGGCGGCCCTCGCCGCCCTTCTGCGTGTGGTGCAGGTCGTTCATCCGCAGCGAGTGCCACATTTCCACGCCCTTCTTGTGGCAGTATGCGTAGCGGTACTTGAGGAAGTCGGGGAAGACGTCCCACATCGGCTTCGCCGTGAGGAACATGCGGCGGTATTCGTCCACGCCGTCCTTCGCGGTGAGCTTCACGCCGCGCAGGTACAGGTTCGTGGCGGCGTCGATTTCGAGATCTTTCCAGTAGGGCGTGCCCACCTTCGTGGGCCAGAAACAGCGCTGGAAATTGAGGTTGTAGAAGATGGCCTCCACGCCGCCTTTGTCGGCGTACCAGTCCACGTCCTTCTCGATTTCGCGCTTGAGCTGTTCCGCGGAATACCCGCGCCAGTCCTTGCCCGTGAAAAAGAAATTCCAAGCGTCCGAATTGATGAACACGCCGCGCGCCGACGCCACCCAGGGCGACAACGCGACCACCGCCGCGGCGAGCCGGACGACCTGCTTCATGTTATCCACCGCCATCTCTCAACGCCCCCATTCCGGCATCTTCGCGCCATTGGGATCACGCGGCAACTCCGCGAAGATGCAAGGACCTTGGGGACGCCCCACATACGGCGCGAACGCCTCGGCATAACCGTCTTGGCGAAACGGCCACAGCCGCTGTGCGCGCGCGCTGGAATTGCGCATTTCCTCCCGGCACATCGCATCTTCCGCATTCTGGCAGACGTACAGGCGGATGAGGCGTTCCTTTTCCTTCGCGACTGACGTGATGTCGACGTAGAAGACGTCGGGAAAGCCCTTCGAATCGTACGACTCCTCGAAGAAATAGAACTCGCCGTTGTATCCCGTCATCCGAACGGCTTTCTGAAGCGCGGCGGCGCTCATCATGTGGTCCATGTGCAGATCGATGGGCCAATGGCCGAAAACGGCGCGCGGTTTGACGTCTTCGATCAGCTTCGCCAGTTTCGCGCATGTTTCCTTCGTCACCCAACTGTCGCCGTCCACCTGGTCGAGCCAATGCAGTTTGGCGCCGATGCCGGCCATGACGGCTTCCTCTTCCTTGATGCGGAGCGCTTTCGTGGAACCGTCTCGGTATCCCGCTTCGCCGAGACCGCGTTCGCCGTGCGTGAAGTCCACGACGTGGATCTCGAACCGGTCCTTCATCAGCAGGCACGTTCCAAGCGACGAAATGATGTCGTCGGGATGGGCCGACAGGAACAGCACACGCTCCTTGCCGCAAACGGGCAGAGCCGCAAAGGCAAGAAAAGCCAACGAGAGCAGCACCCTTCTTTTCATCGTTCTTCTCCTTTTCAAATCAACGCTTCGTTCATTTCGGCGGCATGGTGTCCTTCATGCCGAGCGCCAGGTATTTCGAGCGCGCGTAGTCGTGGTATTCGAGATCCACGATCTGCTTCTCGGCGATGCCGAGTCCGTTGAGAAACCGGTGCCGCGCCTGGATGTCCGCGCCGTCCGTGCAGCGCGGCACCACGAGACAGCGCACCTCGAGCTTCGCCTTCGC
>DCIH01000011.1:41879-46335 GCA_002317575.1 Verrucomicrobia bacterium UBA1731
AGCGCGTCGTCGTGCGCCTTGTAGTCGGGGAGCCACATGTCCACCAACGGCAACATCGCCTCGATCGCCGCGGGCGGCGCGTAGAGCGAGGTGTCGAGACACGTGTGGAGACCTTCTTTCTTGAAGCGCTTGAACAGCTCGACCGCCCATTCCCAGAAGAAGAGCGGTTCGCCGCCCGAGAGCGTCACACCGCCGCCGGACGCGTCGTAGAACGCCTTGTCCTCAAGCGCCTTGGCGACGATCTCGTCGATCGTCATCGCCGTGCCGTAGTGCTTCAAGGCGCGCGGCGGACATGTCGCCTCGTTCCCCGTGCATTTGCCCATGGGGCATTTGCCGCCCTGCTCACGCGGGCACAGGTGCTTGAAGCGCGCCCAGCGCGGCTTCGGATCGATGGATTCCGGGTTGTGGCACCAGATGCACTTGAGCGGACAGCCCTTGACGAAAAAGGTCGTGCGCATGCCAGGACCATCCCAAATGGCCATGCGTTGCGTGTCGAGCATGAACGGCGTTTTGATCATGCGCAAGATTTTACCACAAAATCAACCACTTCATGGGGACTGTCCCCATTTCGGGGTCTGTCCCCAGGTCATTCGGGGTCTGTCCCCATGTTCCCCATGTTCTTTTCGCGCCACGGCTCCTCGCAGGAGAAGCGGCGCCCTCGCCGCTTCATTGGCGTCGCGACGGTCTCAGTCCCAGGGATGGCAGACGACTTCCATCCACGTGCGGTAGAGGCGGCCGCCGACCGCGGCGAACGGCACGAGACGGCCGTTCTCCTTCTTGACGTCGAAGTGGTCGAGCTCCAACGGCAGCGCCGAATCCTCGCCGACGAACGACATCACCAGTTCGCCGCAGAGGAACGCGACGTGCCCGTCCTTGCGGACCGTCTTCCAGTCGCCGCGCGGATCGACGACCGCCCGCACCTCGTCGGGCGTCTTGCCGGCGATGACGCCGAGGTCGAGCGCCGACACGAACCCGCGCATGCCGTTCTGGTTGCAGCAGTCCGTCGCCATGTTGCAATGCGAGCGGAAGAACGTGCGCTTGCCGTTCAGGGACGGATAGCTCGCGAAGCGCGCGGCGTCGGGCGAGATCGCGCCGAGATACACGTTGAAGAAACTCCGCCGGAACGCGGCGAGCCACTTCTCGTCCTTCGTGAGCCGGTAGAGCTTCTCGCAGAGGCGCATCCAGGTGATCGTCACGCACGTCTCGCTTTCGTGCGCATGCGGCTTCGTCTCCTTCGACGCGCCGCTGAACCAGAACTCCACCGATCCGCCGCCGCCGATGACGTTGATCTCGTGCGCGAGGACGTCTTCCGCCATCATCGTCGCGGCCCGCCGGAGCTTTGCGACCTCGTCCGCTTGAGCGCCCGTCTTCTCCAGCACCTCGCAGTACTCGAGCATGCCCTGGTAGCAGCTCATCATCTCGTACGCCTTCATCATGTTGGTGGCGCAGTCGCTCCACCACTTGCCCGTCCACGGACCGCGCTTGGCGACGGGAACGCCCTGCAGCGCCTGCGTGACGAGCCGCGGACCGTCCGCGTCGTAACCCACCTCGCGGACGATTTCCGCGGCGAAATCGAGATAGCGTTTCTCGCCGGTGACGCGATGAAGCCACACGATCGGCTCGAGGACGCTGCAGCTCGCCATGCCGGCGTAGCAGCCCGTCTTGACGATGCGCCGCTTGCCGCCGGGACCGACTTCGCCGATCAGCCAGTCGGCGAGTCTCTTCGCGCAGGCGAGCGGACGCTCCTCGTGCGTCAGATCGTGGTAGTACAAAAGCCCCATCAGCGTGTACTTGATGCCCCACACGTCCCAGCCGCCCTGGGCGCGGTTGGCCGCGCGGTAGTTGCCGATGTAGCCGTCGGCGAGCTGCGCGTCCATCACCGCCTTCGCGCTTTCGCGCACGTGCCGTTCCAGTTCCGCGTTCGGGAAGCGCTTCAGAAGCGGCACGGCGGAATGCATGTACTTGCCCCAGAACTCCGTCTGCCACAGCGACGTCTCCTCATGCTTCGCGAAAACGTCGGTGAGCGGTTTCGTGTCCATCGCCACCAGGTGGTTGCGGTACGTTTCGCCGAAGCGCACGAGATCCTGGGGCTCCGCGGCCAGCCCGACGACGGGCAGAACGAGAACGGACAAAAGACTGCGTATTTTCATGTTTCCTTTCCGACGGAACGTTTCCGCCCCGCGTGTTTCGTGTTCGATTTCGTCATCCGTGTTTCAATGCGCGTATGATACCACATTCGACAGAATGTCAATGATTCTTTCGCGACCACGCTTGTGGAGCGGTGCGTCCGCCGGACATTCCGTTCGCCGTCGTCGAGAGGCGTCGAAGCCGCTATCTTATTCCGCTCACCGACATCCTTCGGGCAAAGATTGCCGAACAGCTCGTTCAGCATGGTAACTGCGGCAGGGATATGAGATAACCGCGCGTGCGGCAATGACATGCTCTCTGCACATTTCATCCGAAGAGGAAGTGCTGGAGGCCCTTGCGGAAATAGGAGTCGAGGACGTCGTCTCCAAGTCCGATCCCGCGCAGAATGCGCTCGTCCGCCGGCATGAACGGCTTCGCCCAGTCGCACTTGTCGTAATGCGAGACGGACGCATCAGTGCCGAAGAGGACGCGGTCCTTCATGTCATAGCCGATCTGGTAGACCTTGCTGACGACTTCCTTGCGGTAGAGCATCGGCGTCCCCGGCGTCGTGTCGACGAACATCTGCGGCAGGCGGCGTCCCTCCGCGGGTTCGGCGGCCTGCAACTTGCCGTAGACGGCCATGCACTCGTCATGCCAGGGCCACGAGACGTGCGCGAGCGCGAAACGGAGATCCGGCACGTCGATGAGCGGCTCGAAATGCGCCGGACGGAAGAAGTCCGACGACGGTTTGTTGTCCCACAGGATGCCCGAATGGAATGTCAGGGGTTTGCCGGCCTTCGCGATCTTCTCGTAGACGGGCATCGTCTTCCGATCGCAGGGAAGGCCGTCCGAACGGATGACCTTGAAACCGTAGATGCCCTTCTCGACGGCCATGTCGACGAGGTCGAGCGCATCCGGCGCGCCGGGATCGATCCAGTAGAACGGATAGAGCGTCGGCGACGCCGCGCACCAGCCGATGACGCGATCCATCAGCTTCTCGGGCGTCAGCTCTGGCGCGGCGGAATCGACCCAACGCGAGAAGAGGCAACCGCCGTCGAGTCCGCACCGCCGCATCTCGGCCCAGAACTCGTCCGGCTTCGGTTCGTCCTTGACGAAGATGTGCATGTGCGCGTCGTAGCGTCCGGGCGGGAGTTCGCCGACGATCTTGCCGAGGGCGCCGCGCTGGTACTCCGACAGCGGCTTCTCCGGCGGCCGACTCGACATGCACCCGGAAAGGCCCGCCGCCAACGCCGTTTGAATGAAATCACGTCTGGATGTTTTCATGTTTCCTCCTTTGACGAATGCGTCATGGCAAAACACCTTCGCGTGCGTCACTTCATCATGCACTCGATGACGGGGATCACGAACGGCGGTTGGACCGTCGGGAAGAAGAGGTGCGCGTCGAAGCCGCTGCCCGTGTCGCAGAAATGACCGCCGTTGCCGGCGAGGCGGACCGTCACTTCCGAAGCGTCGTGCAAGAACTGCGCGTAGCGGATCTCCTTGCCGAACGTGATGCCGAGCTGCCCCGCCGGATAGTAGAGGAAGTGTATGTACAGGCGCTTCGTTTCGGGATTCCACGTGAGAAGCGTCCCTTCGGGCGCCTTGTACTTCTCCGGCGCTTCGGTGCAACCGTAGATCGAACGCGCGTTGGCGTGCATCCACTTCGCATAGTCGCCGAGACGCTCCTCGGCGCGGTAGTCGAACTCGCCGCGTGCGGTGGGGCCCACATTCATGATCAGGTTGCCACCGTGCGCGACCGCCGCGATGAGGGACACGAGCGACTGCTTGGCCGACTTCCAGCTCGTCTCGTCGCGGTGGTAGCCCCAGCTGCCGGAGAACGTCTGACAGGTTTCCCAGGCGTACTTCTTGCCGTTGAGCTTCGGCCAGCTCGAGGGATTGAACTGCTCGGGCGTGATGAAGTCCGTGCCGCCGGGGACGTCGTTGAGATCGAGTCGGTTGTCGATGATGATGTGCGGCTGCAGCTTCTTCGTGAGCGAATAGATCGCCGCCGAGTCCCAGTCGTCGCGGCCCTTGCCGTCCGCGCACGGATACGAGAAATCGTACCAGATGATGTCGATCCTGCCGTAGTTCGTCAGGAGTTCCGTCACCTGGTCGATCAGATACTTGCGGTAACGCGCCATGTCACGGCCCTTGTCGAACTCCTCGCGCTTCACCTGCCCCCACTGCGGATGATACTTGTCGAGCGTGAAATCGGGATGGTGCCAGTCGATGAGCGAGTAGTAGAATCCGACCTTGATGCCCTCGGCGCGGAACGCCTCGACGTACTCCTTCACGAGATCGCGCCCGAACGGCGTCTTCGTGATCTTGT
>DCIH01000011.1:46385-60362 GCA_002317575.1 Verrucomicrobia bacterium UBA1731
CTCGTGGTGCTTCGTCGTCAGCACGCAGTACTTCATGCCCGCGGCCTTTGCGGCCTTCGCCCACTTCTTCGCGTCGAAGAGGTCCGGATTGAAGTCCGTGAAGTACTTCGCGTACGCCTCGTTGTCGAGGTTCGCGTATTTCTTGAACCACTCGTGGCGCGCGGGCGCGGCGTAGAGGCCAAAGTGGATGAACATGCCGAAGCGGTCGTGGACCCACCACGCCATGCGCGCCTTGTACTGCGCCTCGGTTTCGTGCGGAATGAGCTTGGCGACATCCTCGGGTTTCGACTTCGTCTCGCCGGCGAACGCCGACGCGACAACCGTCGCCGCAAGCGCGGCGCACGACAACTTGATGGCAATGTGCATGTCTTTCTCCTTTAGCCCTGAATTTTACCAAACGGCGCCGCCGTCCGCAAACACATCTATCGGACGACCTCGTACACGGGTTGGCCGTTCGCGTCGCGGCGGGCCGTCACGCGGATCGTCTTGCCCTGTGGCGTGCGACAGGAAACGTCGAACGAAGCGACGCCTTCGGGCAGGTGCGGCTTCACATCGACCTTGCCGAAACCGGGTCCGACCGTCTTGATGCCGGCCAGGTATTCGAAGGCCCAGGCGGAGAAATCGCCGAACATGACATGGTTGTGCGAATAATGCCCTTCCCAATGCTCCCACAACGTGTCCTCGCCGTTCGCCACCCACTTCGCCCAGCCGGGGAAGTCCGGCTGCACGAACAGCCGGTAGGCGTCATCGACGTGGCCGTGCGCCGCCAACACGCGCGGCACCCACTTCGCGCCGAGAATCCCGAACCACGCCTGATGGCGCTTCGCGCGAACGCGCTTCAGCAGTTCCGCGACCGTCGCCGCCTCCGCGCCGTCGGCGACAAGACCGGGAAAATAAAGCGGCGCGGCGAGCGCGGTGAGCTGTCCGTCGCCGTAGACGCCGCCGCCCTTGTAGAACGTCCTGTTGAACGCCGTGCGGATGCGCGCCGCCTCGGCACGACAGCGGTCGGCGACGCGCTTCTCGCCGAAACGCTCCGCCCAGAACGCCGTTCGGCGGTTGAATTCGTAGACATACGCGCTGTCGGTCAGGAGATTCGTCGCAACGACGAATCCCTCCGGCGCGCACCAGTCGCCAAGGCCGTAGTCGACGAGCCCGTCCACATGCTGTTTTGTCGCCATGAAACCGAGGTACTTCTTCATCGCGGGATACGCCTCGCGTGCGGCCGCGTCGTCGCCGCTAAAACGGTACAGCTGCCAGGGAATCTCGAAGAGAACCGCGTCCCACGCCGGCCCCGCCCAGCCGTAACCGAACGACGCGGAAGCCGGCGCAATGCATGAGAGAGAACCGTCCGGATGCTGCGCGTCGACGATCATCCGCAGGAAGTGCCGGTAGCCGTTCTGCGCGTCGAAGTTCCAGAGCCCCGACTCGACGGACAGCTGCGCATCGCCCGTCCAGCCGTTCTTCTCGCGGTGCGGACAATCCGTGGGAATGCCGGTGAAGTTCGACAGGTAGCTGCGGCGGAACGCATCCTGGAGTTTGGCGAACGTCGGATCGGAAATCGAAAGCGACCCGACGGACCGGAAATCAGAATGAACGAAGACGCTGCGGATCGCCTTGAGCGCGACCTTGCCCGTCTTCGAGACCTTCACGTAGCGGAAGCCGTGGTAGGTGAAACGCGGATGCCACGTTTCGCCGCCGGCGCGCCCCGCGAGCACGTATTCGTCGTGCTGGCACGGACGCGGCTCGTGGTGCTCGAGCGCGTAGCAGTTGACGTGCCCCAGCAGATTCGTGCCGCCCGGCGCCAACGCCTCGTCGTAGTCCAGCGTCACCTTGGCGCCGGCCTCGCCGACGACTTCAATCTCGCACCAGCCGGCGCGGTTCGAACCGAAATCGTAGATGCGCGAACCGTCCGCCGCCGCGAAATCGCGCACGGGAGCGATCGGATCGAACGCGCGGCACGGCGCCGCGTCTTCGCGCGACACGACTTCGCCCGGCGGCGGCGTCTCGATTTTCGCGCGCCGCAAATTGAAGCGCCGGCCCTCGCGCCGGGCGTCGTACCACTCGCCGTTCCGCAAGGCGTTGAAGACGATTGGGGAATCATACGCCTGCCACGAAGCGTCCGTCTCGAACAGCGTCGTCGTGTCCGCGACGAACCGTCCGCGGATCCGCGGCGCCGCCAGCCAGCGTTCGTTTTCGAATCCCCAGGCGCCCTTCGTGAAGCAGTTGAACCATCCGTTGCCGAGCACCACCTCGAGGACGTTCGTGCCGGGTTTCAGGAACGCCGCGACATCGTGGACGACGAACGACTGGCGCATGTCGGGCTGACAGGTGACGGGCGAAAGAACCGCGTCGCCGACGCGGCGTCCGTTCATCGAGACCTCGTGCCACCCGGCAACCGAAAGTTCCAGCAGCGCGCGCCCGGGAACCTTGTCGAGAACGAACGCGCGCATCAGCACGGGCGCGGGTTTCGCCGGATCCTTCGTGTCGCCCGAGATCCACTCGGCCGCCGACGCGTGCGTCAGGTCGACGAAGTGTTCATCCAGCCGACGCGCCCCGTCGCCGTCTTCGAAGCCGGCCTCCCGTGCGTCGACCAGCGGACGGAACGTCTTGAACCCGGCTTCGCAGGCGGGGTGGCGTCCCAGATGAAGCCGCGCATCCTCCGGCTTCGCGCCGAACGCGCAAACCGTCGTCTCCACCGTCGACCCGCGACAGACGGACGGGCCGTCGGAATCCTTCACGTGACGCGGAACGCCGTCCGGATGCGCCGTCATCACCCGCGCGACGTCCTCGGGCGAGAGCGGCTTCGGACACGTGACGGAAAATCCGAAGTCCGCCTCCGTCGGTTCGCGTCCCAGCAGCAGCGACAGCATGTAACGCCGCCGCACGGTGTTGTGCGGAATTTCGCGCCAGCGGTCCGCGAGGAAGACGCGCGCGAAATCGCGCGGTTGGCCGCTCTTCCACCAGCCGCGCGCCGCCGCCCAGGACCACAGATCGGGCGAAAAGACCGCGTCGGCGGTCGGCGTCTCGGGCAGCGCGCGGATCGTGAGGTGGTTCGGCACGAACAGGACGCCGTCGTCCGGACAGCGTCGGGCGGCGAAATGACATCCGTGCAGGATCTGCACCGACCACGCCTCGTCGCGATCGGCCACCGTGTAGACGCGGCTCGCGTCGACGTATCCCCAGCGCGCGACGAGACCGGCGATGACGTCCACGGCGTGGCGCGCGCTTGTCGCGCGCTCGGCGACGGCGCGGCGCACCGCGTAGCCGAGGCCGCCGTCCGTGAGATCGTCCGCGCGCAGCTCGTCCCCCGGGCGCGTCAACCCGCCGAAGTTCGAAACAACCCAGACGCCGTGCTCATTGTAGAACGCGTCGGCGCAGGAGACGCCGAGTTCGGGCTCGCGCACCTCGCTCCACCAGAAACGGCACGTGTGCGGCACCTGCGGCACCGCGGCGCGCTCCGGAAGTTCGGGCACGCACGCGTCCGCCGGCCAGTCGCGCGCGGGAACGATCGCGTGCGCGAATCGCAGATTGCCGCCGTCGTCCTCGGCGTGTCCGACGATGACGTGGCCCGTCGTCGACGCCTTGCGCCCGACGACGACCGTCGAACAGGCCGAGGCCGTCATCACTGCCGCCACGGAAATAACAAGGAAAGCACACCATTTCTTCATTCGTCCTTCTCCCTCAACGCGACCGCCCCGCGTCCGAAGCGGTGCAGCACACGAGCAAAAACGCGCGGAGATACGCTTCGTACGCGGAAAGGCCCGCGTTCAGATCCGTGCGAAGCATGGGCCGCAGGCGTTCCCCCTTCTCGAACGCGTCCAGAGCAACCGCCGGGAACGCGCCCTTCGCCCGCGCGTCGGCTATCGCCAAGAGCGCGGCCTTGCGCGACTCCTCGATGTACAACGCCAAATAGTCGGCACAGCCGTAGGTGATCTTCACGGATCCGCTCTTGTCTTCTTCGACGTTCAGATTGCCGCCGTGGCGCGCGAACGCCGCACAGGCGCCGGCCGCGCGCCACGCCATGCGGGACGGCGTCTCCGGCAATTTGCCGCCGGCAATCAGACTCGCCGTCAGATCGCCGACAAGGAGCCCGTTGTCGGCCCGGTAGAACATGTTGCGAACATGACGGCGACCATGGTTGCCCGCCTCCGCCACCGCCTTCACACGCAACGTCTCGAACAAGTCGTCCACGGCCGCCCCAAGCGCCGACAACAAGACGGCGTCGCCCGGCAAGGCATCCGCGCCGCAGGCCGCGCAGGCATCCGCCAACGGCGCCGCCGATTCGCGCTCCAGCGCCCGCATCCACCCCGTGAAACGCCGAGCGACTTCCGTTTCGGCGGCAGGAGCGCCCTGCTCGGCCTGCTGACGGATCATCTCGTCCATGCCGTCCAACGCCGGCGAGAGCCACGGTTCGATGCGCGCGTCCAGCGCATCAGCCGGCGCCTTCGGCGCGTCCAGCCCCGCCGCCGCGTTGCGCTGCGCCAATGCGGCCAGCGCCAACCGCCACGCGGAGAAAAGCCGTCCCGCGCGGCGCTCGTCTTCAACGGGCGCGCACGCCGCAGCGTTGCCCTGGGCGACGATCCGGGCTTCGAGATCGGTCGTCTGGCGCGCAAGCGCCGCAGCGACCGGGGACGGCAGCGCCAATGCCTTCGCCTCGTCGGCGGACGGCTCGCGCCACGATTCGCCCCGCATCCACGCCCACGCTTCGCCGAGCGTCCGCACGCGGCGGACGTCCACGCCGAGCCGTGCGCCCCATTCCACGAAATCGGTTTCGCGACCGTCCACGAGATCGGAGGCGGGAATCGTCGGCACGGCCACGCGCCGGATGCCGCTTCGCGCGGCAGCGGCGATTTTGGCGGCGATTCCGCCCACGGGACCGACCACGCCGTTCGGCAGGATTTCGCCCGTGGCGGAAAAATCGGCCGGCACGGAGCGGCCTTCGAGCGCGGAAGCAACGCCCAACGCCAGCGCCAAACCGGCGCTTGAACCCTCGATCGGCACGTGCGCCGTCGCGTCGATCTTGCATCCGGCGAGCGGGCGTTCCGTCATGCGCGACGCCGCATAGGCGGCCACCCACAGCGAATCCTGCACGGACGGCAACAGCAGTCTTGGATGGATCCCCGAAACGCCCACGAGAAACGCGGACGACCCCGATTCCGAAAGCGCCAGATCCACGCGCGTCACCGTGCCGGACGTGCAGACGCCGTCAATCGCCCCGCCGAGAACGGATACGACACACCGCATGTCGACCGGTTCGTCCGGCATTGAAGCACACCCCAGAAACAACAATGGCGCCAACACGGCAACCGGCCACAACGCGTTTTTGCGGCATGATGGGACAATGTTCATTCAACCTCCGATCCACATGACATCCGCACCATTCTTCCTATAGATGCATAATCCGCGAAGCGTGGTTGTAGCCGATGCCCATGCGCTGCTGAAACATGGAATCTGCTATTCCAGTTCGAATGTGACGGCGAAGACGGCGCTGCGGCGGTCGTTCTTGACGAGCGTCAGGACGCCATCGCGGAACGAGACCTCCGCCGGCAGCATGTCGTGGTCGTTGTCGAGCACCAGCGCGGAAACGCGCGCGACCTTGCCGAGCCCTTTGACTTCCACGGGCAGGATCTGCTGGGTGCCGCGGTAGTCCGTGATGATGGCGAGCGCCTTCTTGCCGTCGGCGGAAAGCGCCGCAAACGGATACACGCTGTCCCACGTCTTATCGCATTTCGCCTTGTCCGCGTACTGCGTGACGAGATCGCCGTTGAGCTTCATCGCGTAGTACACCTTCTCGTAGCGGCGGAACTGGTCCACGTAGCCCCACGCGCCGCTGAAGCCCGACCCGTAGTAGTAGCTCTGCGTGAGCGGCGTGTCCTGGAAGCCCGTGTTCACGGCGACCGTGAACGCCGCGGAATCGATGCCCTTCACGCCCGTCGGGCCGGTCGTGGCGGCGACGACGCAATCGGGCGACGAAGACCCCTGCAGACCATTCCAGCCGCTGGGCGGCAAATAGTGCCATTCGTTCACGATAAGTTCGAGGCCCGAAAAACCCTCCTGCTCGCAGATCGTCTTCACCCGCGCGGGTTGCGCGATGAGGTCCTGCGGTTTGTCGCCGTAGAAGTGCCAGCTCATGAAGTCGGGACGGAGCCCCTCCTTTTTGCAGGCCTTCAGCACGTCGCGCATGTAGTCTTCGTTCAGCCATCCGAACGCGGGACCGCCGACCTTGATCTTCGGAAACTCGGATTTGAGGCGGCGCAGGCACGTCACGTAGAGGTGGATGAGCTCTGCGCGCGTGCCGCGCCAGCAGGCGGGCACATCCGGCTCGTTGATGAGCTCCCAGTACTGGATGTCCCACGTCTGTCCGTTCGCCCAGCCCTGCGTGTAATGCCGCACGATGCCGGCGAGCACTTCCGCGTACTGCGCGTGGTTCGTGGGGTTGAGCGTGTTGTGGCCCCAGTCGCCCGTGTGCTCGATCGAGCTGCCGAGACGGTAGAAGCATTTCATGCCGGCGTCGAGGTTCAACTTGAGCCAATGGTCCGTCGGACGGAACACGTAGTTCAGAGGATCCTTGGCGTCAAGATGCATCAACGGAAAGATGCAGTGCGTGTCCACGACCATCTGCCCGGAATTGACGAGCGGCGCATCATGCGTGCGGAACGCGGTGAGATTGAGCGACTTGATCGCCTCCGTGTCGTTCACGAGCCCGTGGGGATAGCTGCGGATCGACCAGCTGGAACAATGTTTCCACTTGTCGATTTTGCCGGTCTTCACCGAAAAATCCAATTTCGCCGCCGGTCCAATCCCCGCCCACGCAGACGAGACCGCCCCCAGTAGCGCCATCGCGCCAACCGTCGCCAACCAACTGTGTTTCATCGTGTCATCTCCCTTTGTTTGCTTTGAAAATCGTCCATTTTCGCAGCCGTGTCATTTCATCCACTGCACGACTTTGGCCCAGTCGAACGGCGGCTCTCCGTAAAGGTAATGGTTCCGGTAGGGCTTGCCGTCCAGCGTCGCCTCGATTTTGACGACGCCCCGGCCCTCGAACGCGACCTTGCCGAGGTCCGTCTTGCCATTCGACGGAATCTCGAATTCCTTTTCCAAGAGCAACGCGCCGGTCGCCGCGTCCGTCAGCCGCGCGCGGCCCTTCACCGGCTTGAGCGCGTCGTTGACCGCCCACGCCGTATGGTCGTCGACCACGCAGACGATCTGGTCCTGCTGCGCGTTCTTGAGCGCGAAATACGCCCGCTTCTTGCCGCCGTAATAATCCACGACCGCATCCGAAAGCTGCGGCCAGCCGTCACGCACGTTCCACCAGATGAGTCCGTTGAAACGCGTGAACTTGCGCGTGCGGAAAAGTTCGCAGAAGGTCTTCATCGCCTCGGCCTGGACGAACTGCGACTGCGCGACGAACGTGTCGAGATCCGTGTCGACGCCGCCGAACATGATGCGCACCTGATTCGTCATGAGGTTGTTGCGGTTCCACCAGAGCCAACTGCCGCGCAGAAACGGCGCGGACGCCTTGAGCCGCCATTCGTCGTTCCAGTCCAATCGGTCGACGTCCTTCTCGAACTTGGCGGGCGAGCCCTTCCAAGGATAGACGCAGTCCTTCGTCATCATGCGTTCGAGCGACGCGCGGTTGGGACAACCGTGGTAACCCATCTCGCTCGCGAACCAGCAGACGTTGTCGAGGTAGTAGGGCGTCTTGTAATACCCGCGCGGCCCCCACAGGTGCTGCTCGCTCGGCTTCGCCTTGCCCGCGCGCACGTCCGGGGAAACGTAGGGCGAACTGGGCAGGTACGGACGCGTGATGTCGTACTCGAAGAGCACGTCGGGAATCGTCCGCCGCGAATTGCGGTCGCGGTTGCAGTCCTTCGGAAACTCGCGCAAAGACCCCCAGCCGAAGGCGCCAGCCTGGTCGTTTTCGTTGTTGCCGCTCCACAGGACGAGCGACGGATGGTTGCGCAGCCGCATCACGGTCTTCTTGATTTCGTCGGCCGTGAGCGCGGCGTAGCGGTCGTCCTGCGGAAAAACGGAACAGCCGGTCATGAAATCCTGCCACACCATGAGACCGTGCGCGTCGCACCAGTCGTAGAACGCGTCCGGCTCGTAGACGCCGCCGCCCCACACGCGCACCATGTTGCAGTTCAGATCCTCGAACAACTCCAGCGTCGGAACGATCCGATCCGCGTCGCGTCCGTGGAACGCGTCCACGGGCACCCAGTTCGAGCCCCGCACGTAGCAGGGCTTTCCGTTGACGCGGAAGAGGAACTGTCCGGGGCGCTCTTTCGAATAAACGTCTTCGCGCTCGAGCTGCACTAGACGGATGCCGACCTTCTGTACATTCTCCGCCAGCGTCTTGCCGTCCGCGTCCATGAGTTCGATCGTCGCGTCGTAGCGCGCCGCCTCGCCCATGCCCTTCGGCCACCAGAGCGCCGGATTCTGCACCCAAAGCGTGATTTCGTTCTGCACGCCCACGTACTCGCGTTCCGTCGCGCAGCATTGTTTTCCGTCACGCGAAAGCGACACTTTCAGCTTGTTCTTCCAGGCGAAGGCCGAGGTCGGACCCTTCACGCGGAACTGCACCTTCGCGGAACACCCGGCGAAATCGTCGCTGAAGTTGCCGAAGATCCACGCGGCGTTGTCGATCGTCACGACGGGGACGGACTCGAGGCGCACGTCGCGCCACAGTCCCGAACAGTAGACGCGCGGAAAGATGTCCCAACCGCCCATGTGCGCCGCCTTGCGGATCGGCTCGCCGTCCGCGACGCCCATCTGAAAGCCGATTTCGCCCACGTCGTACAGCTGCGACTCGAGAAACGCGCTGCGGATCAGCACCTGCACGCGGTTCGCGCCGGGCTTCAGCGCCTTCGTGACATCGAACCGGTGCGGCACGAGCATGTTTTCGGTCGTTCCAACCTTGACGCCGTTCAGGAACACATCCGCGAAGGTGTCGACGCCGTCGAATGCGAGCACCTGGCGTTCCGCCGCCGACGCGCCGGGACGCCAGTCGAAGGTTTTTCCGTACAGCCACTGGTGCCCTTCGTATTCGCGCAGACGCACCACGTTCATGCCGATTTCCATCGGCGGCAGAACGCCGGCGCGGACGAGATCGAGTTCACAGTTCCCCGGCACGGTCGCCTTCACGGACTTCGCCGACGCGGGCACCGCGTCCAGTTCGCGCACCGCCGTTTCCGCCGTGCCCTGCGGCCAGTATTGGAGTTCCCATTCCCCGTTCAGCGACAACACCGCCGCCAACAACACGCACAATCCCGTCATTTTCCGTTCCTCCCGTCGCGGGGTTCGATGGTGATGGTTTTCGCGGGCGCGGCGGCCGTCCGCGCCCGGAAGCGCAACAGCGCCTCAAGATAGTAGTAGTCGCCGTACGCGAGCGGCACGTCGATTTCGGTACCGCCCGGACGGTTCCCGACGCCGTGCTTGAGAAGAAAATGCCCGGCCTCGTCGCCTTCCGAGAAGTATTCGCGGGACGACAGCGCCAGCAGCTGCTTCACGGCGAAGGCGCAATACCGCGCGCGGTCCGCCACGTCGACGTATTGCGAGAGTTCCAAAAGCGCCGAGGCCATAATGGCGGCCGCCGCGCTGTCGCGCTCTTCGCCGGGCGCGCCGTAGTCCCAGTACGGAATGCCGTCCGCCGGCATGTTCGGATGGTTGATCGCGTAGTCGGCGAGCTTCTTCGCGAAATCGCGGTAGCGGACGTCCTTCGTCGTGCGGTACATCACCGTGTAGCCGTAGATGGACCGGCTCTGTCCGCAGCTCCACGCCGTCGTGCAGCTCACGCCCTGTCCCCGCCAGACGGTCTGCACGCATGTCGTCTTCGGGTCGAACGCGACGATGTGGTGGCATCCGCCGTCCGGCAGGAACAGATGGCGCATCGTGGCGTCCGCGTGCGAGCGGATGATCGCGCCAAAGTCAACGGTCGGCCGCGCCGTGCCGTCGCGCCGGGCGACCCCGTCCGCAAGCGCCAAGAGCTCCAGCGTCATCACGCCGTCGGGAACGACGAGAAAACCGGACGGGTCATCGAGCGGACCCCAGCTGCGGACAAGGCCCAGGTCTTTGTCGTAGCGGCGGCAAAGCGTCGCCGCCATCTCCACGAGAAGACCGTCGTATTTGTCCGTCTTGAGCAACCGCCGCGCGTTGCCGTACGAA
This sequence comes from Verrucomicrobia bacterium UBA1731, assembly GCA_002317575.1. GTDB lineage: Bacteria > Verrucomicrobiota > Kiritimatiellia > RFP12 > UBA1067 > UBA1731. Next base: position 56,550 of record DCIH01000011.1, read on the forward strand.
CAAAGCACGTTCATGGCGACGTCATGGTAGCCCACCACCTGGACGTTGGGCGCGAAGCGGTCGGTCCACGCGGTCGCGCGATCCTTCAGGCGCGCATCGCCCGTCGCCTCGTAAAGAAGCCAGAGCGAACCGGGAAAGCACCCGGCCGACAATCCCACGACCGGACGCACATCGAGCTTCTGCGTCTTCGGATCGAAACTGTACGGCACGCACGCATCGTCATTTTCGGCTTTCCGTTTTGCCTCGGCGACGGCCGCGGCGTCGAGCGCCGTATAGTGCGCGGCGGCCCGCGCGAACAGATCCGGCAGTTTCGCGGCGAGTTCGGCCTCGGGAGCCGGCGCCGCCAGCGCGGCGGCAAGGAAAAGCGCGTATGTCATGTCCATTGTCCAAGCGAAAGCGATTTCATGAAACCATCCTCATCAATCACCAGGAATTGTAGCACATTGCGCCATCCGATCACACATCCGCCAATGACAACGAGTCAGCCACTCCGTAATCATGCCCACGAAGACCGCGACATTCGGCGCTACTTGCCGGTCGCTTCCTTCAGGTGCGGACGAAGCGCGTCCGCCCAGACGCGATAGCCGGCCTCGAGCGGATGCAGGTAGTCCGGCATCAGATCCTTCGAAATCGTGCCGTCGCCCTGAACGAGTTTTTCGTTGAAGTCGAGCCAGACGACGTGTTTGCCTTCGGCGAATCCCTTGATGGTTTTGTTGACGGTTTCGTTCTGGATGCGCCTCTTGTCGGTCGGGAATTGACCGCGCGGAGAAATGGGCAGGAGCACGATTTTCGCCTGCGGCTGCTTCGCGCGAATGTCGGCGAGAAGCACCTTGATGCCGGCCGAGACCGCGTCGGGCGCGTCGCCATAGTTGTTGTTCGTGCCGATCATCACCACGACGAGTTTCGTTTTGAAACCGTCTAGCTCGCCGTGGCGCGCGCGCCAGATGTTGTGCTGCACGGCGTCGCCGGCGATGCCGATCACGTGGATTTTGTAGGTTTCGCGCAGTTCTGCAAGCACCTTTGCGCCGTTTCCTTCCCACCCCTGCGTGATCGAATCGCCCAAGAACACGGCGTCGCATTCGCCCTTCAGCTTCGACGCGGCGACGCGATGCCGACGAAGCGCGTGGAACCACATCTCGGGATCCTTCCACCAATGCTGACGACGGCCGATGAGCGAAACGGCCTGCGTCGGCTCGGGGCCTTCGCGGTAGAACGCCGTGCCGATCGACGCGGCGAAGCGGCTCGGCGGCATCGTGCGGTCCTCAAGCGCCGCGTCAATATACGGCAGCACCGCGCTCGCCCAGACCCCGTAGCCGTAGTCGCCGGGATGGAGACGGTCGGGCATGACCTCGGCGGACAGAAACCCGTCCGGCGCGAGAAGCTGGTCGTTGAAGTCGCACCAGAAAACGGTCCTGCCGTCCGCGAAGCGCATGATCTCATGGTTGACCGTTTCGTTGCGGCGGCGGTCCGGATCGTTCGCGTCGGCGCCGCGCGGCAGAATCGCGCAAAGGACGATTTTCGCCTTCGGCTGCTTCACGCGGATTTTGTCGAGCACGGCCCGCACGCCGATGATCGTGTCGCACGGCGGTTCGATGTCGATCGGATGGTGGCCCGTGTTGTTCGTGCCGATCATGAGGACGACGGCCTTCGCGTCGTATCCGTCGAGTTCGCCGTGGTCGAGCCGCCAGAGCACATGCTCCGTCCGGTCGCCGCCGAAACCGAGATTGAGCGCGCGGCGCGGACCTTCGGCAAAATGCTTATTCCACTCTTCGCGGCCGGCGTACTCCCAGTTGTGCGTGATCGAGTCGCCCAGGAACACGACGCGCGCGCCGCCTTTCCGCGCCGCCTCGACGCAGGCGACGTGCCGATCCATCCACCAGCCGTCGCGGGCGGCGGGCGTCGCCGCGGGAATCGATTCGTCCGCCGCCCCAATCGCACCGACGGTCTTGCTCAGCTCGCGGGCATTGGCCGTCAACACATTCGCCAGCACAACGCCGGCAATCAACAACAATCTTCTGGTCATGTCCGACTCCTTATTGCATGAACGATAGTTCCCATTGGAAATACCCATGGCTTGTCTAAATATAGGAACCAGCTTCAAGGATTTTCCACGAGCGATCACAAAACGTTTTCCGTCAACCAAGACAATATTCCAACGTACGAAACGCCGTCGTCATCTGTCCAGCGCTCTGCCGCTCCACTGACGATAATGACCTTTCGAAAGCTATCGTGCGTTTGCTGCAACGGCAACTTCTCCCGCTTGCGGTACTCGGAATCGGCAATGCTGAATGCACTCTGCACATAGACCTTCTCCGATCCCGTTTCAACGACAAAGTCAATCTCATGGTGATTGACCACACGCCTGCCGTCACGCACCCCCCATATGTCAACGACCCCTACGTCAACGGAATAACCGCGCCGGATTAGCTCGTTGAAGATGACATTCTCCATGAGATGCGTCTCTTCCTGTTCGCGGAAACCGAGACGGGCATTTCTAAGACCGACATCCTCGGCGTAGTACTTCATCGGATAATCAAGATAGCGGCGTCCCCGCACATCAAAGCGCCGTGCTTCCCGAAACACAAATGCGTCCTTGAGAAACCCAAGGTACTTCCGCACCGTCGGAGCCGAAGGTCCTGCGCCATCAGCCGAGCGGATCGTATCAGACAGTTTCTTCGGATTGGTCAACGACCCGACCGAACTGGAAACGACATCGACAATGGACTCCAACGGGGCAACTTCGGCAATTTTGTTCCGCTCCACCACGTCACGCAAATAGACCTTGTCAAACAACTCCCTGAGAATTGCGACCTTCTCTCGCTTGTTGTTCTCAAGGACGACCTGTGGCATACCGCCGTATTTGACATACTCGGCCCAATCCAGCAGCAGGTCTCCACCTTTCCATCCGTGAAATTCGGCAAACGAAAGAGGATGCATTTCAATCTCCGTCTTGCGACCACGGAAATTCGTCGCAACATCCTTCGAAAGCATCTTCGAGTTAGACCCAGTCACATAGACATCAAGATTGGGCAAGGCATTCAACGAATTGAGCACGTCATAAAAGGTAAACCACACGTCTTTCTCATCCTCCGCAGAAACCGTGGCAAGATCAACGCCCTCCTTCAAGACCTTGCGGCAAAGTTGAATTTCGTCAATGAAAACGAAATGCTGCTTTGAATCTATGACACGAGTCCGAACATATCTGCTCAATTCACGCGGATTCTGCAGTCTTTCAAACTCTTCCAAATCAAGAGAAACGCTGATGATATGATCTGCACCGACACCCATCGAAAGCAGATAATCGCGGAAGATTTCATTTAGAAGGAAGCTTTTACCGGACCGACGAAGACCTGTGATGATCTTTACCGAACCATTTGCCACCTTACCCTTCAGTCGCTCAAGATAGCCGTCTCGCCTGATCATGCTTTTTTTCTTTCTTGATTTTTCAACAAACTTGAAACGGTGGCATTATAGCATTTTCAGGCCCCTATCGTCCATTCTCCCCAGCAGCTCTTCCTCTTATAATACTGAATACTCCCTGCTGCAAACACCGAACTTTTCAGTGCGCCATGCCGGACACGCGATAGACGCGACTGGTCAGCAGACGTTCGGGTGCGTTGTCTGACACTCGGAACCACAGTTCGAACCGTGCGGCATAGGACTTTCCGCTACGCCCCGGGAACATCGGTAGCTTTCCCTCTGACAGCAGTTGCTTGGCCTCGCCTTCCACCTTACGGGGAAACGGATACAGCTGTTCCTTGATGACCGGTTTCCCGGTCGTGACTTCCTTCACGCGCAGGATGACCGTGCCGC
>DCIH01000094.1:0-265 GCA_002317575.1 Verrucomicrobia bacterium UBA1731
CTTACAACGATTTGAGAAAGTCCAGTATCTGAACAGCCACCTCTTGCGGATCTGTTTGCAGCCAGTTCACCTTGCTCGATGCCAGTTTCCGAAGATAGGTCGTGGAAGTAAGCGTCCGCTCCAGGCGACTGGCGACAGCGGAAAAATCACGCTCTCTCATCTTCGCATCGTCAAAGACAAGCACCTTCATGAAATTGCGGAACCGAGTCCTATCAAGACCCTTGATCAGATAGCACATGTCAAATGCATCCTTGGGCCGATTAGA
>DCIH01000094.1:357-607 GCA_002317575.1 Verrucomicrobia bacterium UBA1731
CGCACCTTTGATGTCAAGGACGATGTCAAACTTCAAGTTGCGCTGCAACATCTCGGCATAGGTGTGAACGCCGATGTCGATCTTGGTAACGACCGTCACCTTGTCGGCGTCAGATATGCGGAGAAAGATACGCTTGCCGCGATAATGTTGCTGCCGCAACTCAACGATTCCACCTTGCCGCGCAATGGAAATTCCCTCAAGGCAATTCAGCTTCTTGACGAGCGCATCGATCTTGGCATTGGACAGCGAA
>DCIH01000094.1:650-3051 GCA_002317575.1 Verrucomicrobia bacterium UBA1731
CACGACGGATGTCGCCAGTGATGGTACTCATGACCACGCCACCTTTGACTGTAACGTTTTTACCAAAGCCGCATGTCTCAAGTGCCTTGAGCACGACATCATGTGCCAGCTTGGCCTGAGCCGGTCCGTTCGCGTAGCCCTCCGACTCGAGTGCGGCAATAATCTCACGAAATGACACCATCAGAACACCTCCAGATCATTTTAGCATTCCTTTACCACAGCCATTGCAAGCAGGTCAATGGCGGGCCATGATTTCGAGGAGTTGCATGCGCGGACCCATCGTGTTCGCCTTGCCGCCCTCCTGGCTGCCCAGCACGACGCCCGCGAAACCGCGTTTGGGATCCACCGCGATCGCGGGGCCCGTCCAGCCCGTATGGCAGATGGCCGCGTCCGAAAATGTCGTCACCGCCCAGTTCGAGAACTGCCACGACGTCCCGCGCATGTCCCAGCCGAAACTGCGCCGCACGCCGTCCTTTTCGAAGCACGGCGTGAAGAGAAGATCGTAGTACGCCTTCGGGAATTTCGCGCGCGTGAGCAGATCCGTCACGAATTTGAGCATGTCCGGCGCGCACGAGAAGTTGCTGCCGTTGCCCATCGGACGCTTCGCGTACAGACAGCACACGTCGTTGTGCTCGCCGATTTTGCGCTTCGGTCCCTGGTAGGTGGACGGCGCGAATTCGACGGCGTCCGGATTTCCCACGATTTCGTTCCAAGTGGTGTGCGCCATCCCGAGCGGGCCCCACAGCATCTTCCTAGCCGCCGCGTCGAGGTCGAGCCCCGTCAGTTTTTCGACGATCAGCCCGAGGTACGCGAAATTGGAACAGGCGTAGTCGAACTTCTCCCCGCGCGGACGCACCGGGCGCTTCGCATACAGCGCCTCCATCATCTTCTTCGGATCGGGGATCATGTAGGGCTTGGCGTTGTCGAACCCGCCGGAATGCGTCGCCAGGTCGCGCACCGTAATCTTGCAGTTCTCCTTCGCGAGCACGTGTTCCGTGAGATAGTCGGTGAACGGCGCGTCTGGATCGAGCTTGCCCTGCGCGTGCAGAAGCGCGCACAGCGCGGCCGTCTGCGTTTTGCCGACGGACGCGAGATCGAAAAGCGCATGCGCCGTGACGGGGCCGTCCGCCGGATCGAGCGTGCGCCGGCCGGCGCAGACGAGGTCGCCGCGGTTGGACGCGCACACGATGCCGCCGAAAAGCTTCTTCGCGACGAAGTCGTCCATCGCGGCCTTCAAGGCGGGCAGTTCCCGCGCGTTTGCCGCGCGGCCGCCCAATCCCGCAAGAATCGCGGCGCCGCCGGCCGCCTTCAGGAAATCGCGTCTGTTCATGTTCAGTCCCCCAGCAGTTGGATGGCGTTGGCGGTGGTGAGGAGCGCCAGCGCTTCGGGCGTCGTGCCGCGGAGCGTAGCGAGGAATTCGGCCGTATGGACGACGAACGCCGGTTCGTTCGCGTTGCCGCGCATCGGCACGGGCGCGAGAAACGGCGAATCCGTTTCGATCAGAAGACGGTCGTCCGGCACGTACCGCGCGGCGTCGCGGACGTTTTCCGCGGCGCGGAATGTGACGATGCCGGAAATGGACACATGGAAACCGCGATCCAGCAGTTGCCTTTCGAACGGCACGGAACCCGTGTAGCAGTGGATGATGCCGAAATGCGAATCCGTTTCGTCGAGGACGCCGAGCGTCGCGTCATCCGCCTCGCGCGTGTGGATCACGACGGGAAGCCCCAGCCGCTTCGCCTCTTCGAGCTGGGCGGCGAAAAGCTTTTCCTGCGCCTGGGCCGTTTCGGGCGAATAGTGGAAATCGAGGCCGATTTCGCCCACCGCCGCGCGCGCGCCCTCGACCGGCAGCAAGGCACTCTGGTCGCGGTCCGTCCCCAGCGCGACAAGGACGCGCGGCATGTCGCCCGGATTCGCCGCCGCGATTTCGGCGGCGGACCGCGCCGCGCGGTTCAACTCCGGCGAACCGCCCACGGCCATCAACCGCGTCACGCCCGCGGCGCGTGCGCGTTTCAGGAGCGCCGCAATGTCGTCCGGATTCTCGGGGAAGTGCGCATGCGTGTCGAAGAATGCCAACGCGCTCACGACACGATGCCCTTCAGGTTCACCATGATGCGCTCGGCCACGTCGGGCTTGTTCATCGTGTACACGTGGACGGCGTTGACGCCGTTCGCGAAGAGATCGACGATCTGCTCCGTCGCGTAGGCGACGCCCGCCGAGAGCATCGCCTCGGAATCGTCGCCGAAGCGGTCCACGATCGCGCGGAAGCGCGGCGGCAGCACGGTGCCGGAGAGTTTGCAGATGCGCGCGATCTGCTTGCCGTTCGTCACCGGCATGATGCCGGCCAGAACGGGCACGGTGACGCCCGCGCTGCGCAGGCGCGCGAGATAGTGGAAGTAGA
>DCIH01000094.1:3069-10928 GCA_002317575.1 Verrucomicrobia bacterium UBA1731
TGTTGTCGAAGAACATCTGCGTCGTGAGGAAGTCGAGTCCCGCGTCCACCTTCTCCTTGAGGTGCGCGATGTCGTCCTGCAGATGCGCGCATTCGGGATGGCATTCGGGATAGCAGGCGCCGCCGAGGCAGAACGTGGAAGGCCTGAGCGCGCGCACGAGATCCGCGGCGTGGCGAAAATGTTCGGGCGGCGGTTCGGCGGCGTCCGGCGGACGGTCCCCGCGCAGGCACAGCACGTTTTCGATGCCGCGGCGACGAAGATCGGATATTTCGTCCGCAATCCGGTCGCGCGTCGAGGTGAGGCACGTGAGATGCGCGAGCGCGGGCACGCCCTGCGCCTGGACGAATTCGGCCATCTCGGCGGTGTTCGCCTGGGCGTTGCCGCTCGCGCCGTAGGTGACGGACATGAAAGACGGCTTCGCGCGGCAAAGCCGCGCCACCGTTTCCTTCACGGGTTCGAGCGGCGCGTCCTTCTTGGGCGGAAACACCTCGAACGAAACGCTGAGGCGACCGGAACTGACGATGTCGGAAATCTTCATGCGGCGAATTATACCACGTAATCCAAACGGCCAAACAAGCCAAATTTATGGTACAATACGGGGCGTTATGAGCTTACCGCATGTTTTGCAAAATGCGTTTCCGCCGCGGCCCGTGGACGCCAACAAGTATTCCGTGGGCACCGTCACCGTGGTGGGCGGATCCGGTCGGTTCGTCCACGCGCCCGCCATCACTGGCCTCGGCGCCCGCGCCGCCGGCGCAGGGCTCGTCCATCTCGTGGTTCCCGACGCATCGCGCATCGCCGCCGCGGCGCTCGTTCCCGAAGCGACATTCATGAAACAGACGGCCACATGCGTGCCGCCGAAGGCGGATGTCACGGTCGTGGGCATGGGCCTGGGCGTTTCCGCAAATTCCGAAATGCTCGTATCTCGTCTTCTTTCCGACGCGCGCGGCCGCTATGTGCTCGACGCCGACGCGCTCACGATTCTCGCCAACTGGTACGCCAAACGCGACGCCGTGCCGAGCATGGACGGCCAGGTGCGCGTCTTGACGCCGCACGCCGGCGAAGCCGCGCGGCTTCTGGCGTGCAAACCCGAAGACGTGCAGTGCGACCGCGAAGCCGCCGCGCGCACCATCGCAAAACACTACCGGTCGTATGTGGTGCTCAAGGGCGCACACACGATCGTGGCCGGACCCGACGGCGCCGACCGCTACATCTGCGAAGCCGGAAACCCCTGCATGGCCATGGGCGGCATGGGCGACCTTTTGAGCGGCATCATCGCCGCGCGCTGGGCCTATTTGAAGGACCCCTTCCTCGCGGCCGCGAGCGCCGTCTGGCTGCACGCCAAGGCGTCGGACGAACTGGTGGGCGCCAATCCGCCCGAGGATCCGTCGATCGTAAACACCGCGCGCAAGGTCGCGTCCCTGCGCGTGCTCAACGAAAGAAACCCCGCATGATGATCGACATCGCCGGGTTGGTGCGCCATCTCGCGCGCGAAAGCGGGTCGTTCGGCGTCTTGACGCAGCAATCGTCCCCCGTGGCGGCGCTGCTCGCAAAGGAGTTTCCAGACCGCCTCGAATGCCTTTTTTCGGCCGAGCACGGTTTCTTCGGCCTTGCGGCGCCCGGCGAAAAGACGCAATCCGCCGTCCATCCAATCTTCCGCATTCCGGTGCATTCGCTGTACGGCGCCACACGCAAGCCGACACCCGAGATGCTCGAAGGGCTGTCCCGCGTCGTGGTGGATCTCCAGGACGTGGGCGTGCGGTGCTACACGTATCTCGCCACGCTCAAACTCGTGCTGGAAGCCGCCGCGGAATATGACATCGCCGTCACCGTGCTCGACCGTCCGCTGCCGCACGGCGGCCATGTGGACGGCCCCGGACGCCTGGCTGAATTCGATTCGTTCGTGGCACCCCTGGACGTGCCGCTTTGCCACGGCATGACGCCGGGCGAATGCGCGGTGTTCATCCGAGAACAGGAGAATCTCGATCTCGACCTCACCATCATGAAGATGGCGGACTGGAACCACCAGGTCCGCGAACCGTGGTCCAACTTCATGCCGCCCTCGCCGGGCATCCCGAACTGGGACTCGGCCGTTCTCTACCCCGCCACCGTCTTCACCGAAGCGTATCCCGCCGTCGACTGCGACCGCGGCGGCGCGTTTTCGTTCCGCGTATTCGGCGCGCCGTGGCTGGATGCGGAATGGATGCTCGAAAAGCTCGCAAAGCGGCTCCGTTCGTGCGGCATCGGCATCCGGCCCTATCGTTATCGGCCCGCAAACGGTCCCTACGCCACGGTCCCCGTCGACGGCGTCCTGCTTTCCGCGGAATCGCCGGCCTACTATCCCGTCACCGCGGGCGCGCTCGTCTTCGAAGCGCTCATGTTGCGCCACCACGACGAACTGCAGGAAGGCGCCCGACCCGAATGGCTACACAAGCTCTTTGGATCGAAAGATCTCCTGTCCGCCGCGGAACACGGCGCCATGAGCCAGTTGCTCCAGGAGTGGATCGTGGGCCAGGACGCCTACCTTGACCGGAAAATCGACTTGTACGAATGACGCCATGTCCGAAGCCGAACGACCATCTGCCGAAAAGATCCATTCCGTCTCGGAAATCACCCAGCTCGTCAAGGACCGGCTCAAGGAATTCTCCCGCATCTGGGTCGCCGGCGAGATTTCCGGCTGGAAGGTCTATCCGAGCGGCCACGCCTATTTCAAGCTGAAGGACGCCTCGGCCCAGATGTCGGCCGTGATGTTCGCGTCCGCGTGCGCGCGTTGCAAGCAGCTGTCCCGCATGAAGGACGGCGCGAAGATCGAGGCGATCGTCCGGCTCGATGTGTACGCGCCGCGCGGCGAATGCCAGCTCGTCGTCCTGGCCGCGCGCATCGCCGGCGAAGGCGAGCTGATGGCGAGGTTCCTGGAACTCAAGGAAAAGCTCCAGGCCGAAGGTCTCTTCGACCGTCCGAAAAAGCGAATCCCCTTCCTGCCGCACCGCGTCGGCATCGTGACATCGCCGGCCGGCGCCGTGATTCACGACATGGGGAAGACGATGTTCCGGCGTTTTCCGAATGTGGAGATCACGCTCTTCCCGGTGAAGGTCCAGGGCGAGGGCGCCGCCGCGGAAATCGCCGCCGCGCTCCAATGGATGGACGCGCGCGGCTTCGACGTGGTCATCGTCGGCCGGGGCGGCGGATCCATCGAAGACCTCTGGGCGTTCAACGAGGAAATCGTGGTGCGCGCCGTGGCGGCCATGGAAACGCCCGTGATTTCCGCGGTGGGACACCAGACGGACTACACGCTGTGCGATTTCGCCGCCGATGTCCGCGCAGGAACGCCCTCCATCGCCGCCGAAATCGCCGTGCCCGTCAAGGACGAGCTCGTCGGAAAAATCGCGTCGTTGCGCGAACGCCTCGCGCAGGCGCCGCTGCGTGCGGCGGAGCGAGACGCGCAGAAAGTCGACCATCTCGCACAACGGCTTGCGACGGCCCTGCAAGGCGCCGCCCAACGTGCGGAAACACGGCTTGCCCGGCTCGACGCGCGACTGCGCCCGGCCGTGGACGCCTGCATCGCGCGCGCGGAAAGACATCTCGCCGCGACCGCTGGAAAATTGCCGCTTTTGGATCCGTACAATCCGCTCAAGCGCGGCTACACGCTGACGCTGGACGCCAACGGGAATACGGTGCGCGCGGCGGGCGACGTAAAAACGGGCGATGTCCTCACGACACGCACCGCAGACGGCGCGTTCGCAAGCGTCGTCAGGTGAAGCTCAAGGCATCAACGTCGAGTGCGACGCGCAGGCCGTTCGGCGCGGGACGCGCGGACGAAATCCACTTCCACGCCTCCGCGATCGTCGCCATTTTCGGCGCGCGCAACAGCAGCTGGTGCCGGAACCACCCTTCCGCGCGCTCGAGCGGCGACTGCATGGGTTCGCCCACGGTGAGCCCGGGCCATGTCCCGAGCGCCTTGGCGTAAAGCGCGCACCAGCCGCGCGCCTGCTCGTCGCTTTTGGATTTGAAATGCGCCAACGCGAGCTTCGCGTACGGCGGCAGGAAATCCTCTTCGCGGCCCGCGAGCTCGGTATCCGCGAAGCCGGCGTAGTCGCTCTTTGCGGCGGCGGCCACGGCCGGCGCGTCCGGCTGGGATGTCTGGATGAACACCTCGCCTGGCTTTTCGGCGCGGCCGGCGCGCCCCGAGACCTGCGCCAGCAGCTGGTACGTGCGCTCGGATGCGCGAAAATCGGGCATGTTCAGCGACGCGTCGGCGTTCAGCACGCCCACCAGCGTCACGTTCGGAAAATCAAGCCCCTTTGCGATCATCTGCGTGCCCAGAAGCACATCCGCCTGACGCGCGCGGAATTGCGAGAGAATGTCGTCGTGCGAAAACTTGCGAGAGGTCGAGTCGGCGTCCATGCGCAGGATGCGCGCATGCGGCATGCATTTGAGCAGCGCCGCCTCCGCGCGTTGCGTGCCGATGCCGACGAACCCGAAATCGCGTGCGCCGCACGCGGGACACCTGGCCGGCACGCGCGTCCACCCGCCGCACACATGGCACCGAAGACAATCGTCCACCTGATGGTACGTGTACGCCATCGAACAATCGGGACACGCGATCACGTGTCCGCATTCCTTGCATTCGCATGTGCGTGCGTAGCCGCGGCGGTTCAGGAAGAGAATCGTCTGCTCGCCGCGCTTCAGACGCTCGGCGATGGCGTCCAACAGAAATTTCGAGAAGATCGGCACATGCCCGTACGCGGCCGTCTCCTCCGTCAGATTCAGCAGATGCACCTCGGGCAGCGAATGCCCCGCCACGCGCTCCGGCACGCTCGCGAGCGCGTACTTGCCCTTCTTTGCGTTGAGCCACGACTCGAGGGACGGCGTGGCGCTGCCCAGCACGACCTTGCAATGCTCGTAGTGACCGCGCATCACGGCGACGTCGCGCGCGTTGTAGCGCGGCGTTTCGTCCTGCTTGTACGAGCCGTCGTGTTCTTCGTCGACAACGATGAGCCCAAGATCCCGTACGGGCGCGAAAACGGCGGAGCGCGGACCGACCACCACGCGCGCCTGCCCCGTGCGGATGCGGTGCCATTCGTCGTAGCGCTCGCCGTCCGAAAGCGCCGAATGCAGCACGGCCACGCGGTCACCGAAACGTCCGGCGAAGCGGCGCACCGTCTGCGGCGTCAGGGCGATTTCGGGCACCAGCACGATCGCCCCGCGTCCCTGATCGAGCTCGCGCGCGATCGCCTGCAGGTAGATTTCGGTTTTCCCGGATCCCGTCACGCCGTGCAGCAGCACGGGACGGTCGGCCGTCGCCGAAATCGTTTCGAGCGCGGCGCGCTGCATCGCATTGAGTTCGAGCGGTTGCGTGGGCAACACGGCCCGTCCGGCCAGCGGATCGCGGCGCTTGGCGCGCGCGGCCACGGTCACGCACCCTTTCTCGGCCAAAGCGCGCAACGACGCGGGCGTCGTCTTGAACTCGCGGCAGAGCTGCTGCATCCACCCGCCGCCCACGCGCGCGATGTTGTCGTAAAGCTCCCGTTGACGCTTCGTGAGCGTCGTCGGTTCGGGCGCCAGCGCCGGCTCCACGAACAGCAATTCGCGCGGCTTGGCGTTCGGCTTCAGGACCGCGGCGGGGACGGCCGCCTTGAGGCAGCTCTCGATGGGCGAACACGTGTAGGACGCCATCCACTTCACGAGCGCCAGCACGGATTCTGAAAAAAACGGCGCGTCGTCTGCAATGCCCAGAATCGGCTTGATGGCATACGAGCGCCCGGCGGCGGCCGACGCCGCCTCTTCGTCGGATTCGGACCATACGCGCAACGCGAACCCACGCACCTCGCGACGGGAGAAAGAAACACGAAGAAGCTGCCCGACGCGCAGCTTCTCCGTGCACTCGGCCGGCACCGAATAGGTGAACAGCCGATCCAACGCCAAATCAATGGCGACCGAAACAAAAACCAACAATTACTTCTCGCCAGGCGTCTTCGTGCCGTCCGGGCTCAGATAGACGAACTCATCGTTGGAGTCGTCGGCATCCGGAAGGTCGAACACCTGCTTGTTGTAGATCGTCTGATACGTGGCGTAACGCGCCTGGCTCTGCATCGCCGCGCCGGACTTGCGGATCATCACGAAGCCCTTGTTGGAGAACGGCGTGTTGTATTCGGAACCGCCCTGCGTGCCGAGGCCGACCTTGGTGTTGTCGGAACCCTGATACTTCTTGAGCAGTTCGTCGGCCTTGACGTTGCGCGTGACGAGAACAGGAAGGATGTCTTCCATTTCGTCCTGCACGTTGGCGCCGATGTGCCAACCGACATTGTTAGCCGTGAGCACCTGGCCGCCGGACGGAGGATTGACGCCCGAGCCCGCGAGGCAGCTCACGTCAACGCCCGTAACATACGGAGACCATGTGTCGGACTGCGTGATGTTTTCCATGTCAAACAGCTCGTTGAAGTACTCGTAACCGGAGTTCCACTTCTGGTCGGCGATGTCGAGGTTCTCGCCACCTGCGGCTTCGTTGGCGGCCTTCGTGCGCGGCCAAACGGCGGCAAGACCGGAAGCTTCGCGCTCGGTGTTGGCGCTCGTGATCGCCACGAACAGGTTGCGACCGCGCATGGCCGCGGCAGCCATATTGGCCTTGAGCATGGCCGAGGAAATGGCCGGGAAAAGCGCACCCATCAGAATGCCGAGAATACCGATGACCACCAGCAACTCGACGAGCGTAAAACCTTTATTGGACTGTCCCTTCATAGTCTTTCGAACTCCTTTGGTTGTTTCGATGCCCGTATTATGGCAAAAAAACCGACGGTGCGCAAGAGGGTATTTTTCGATTTGCGCATTCCGCATTCAGATGCGACGTGCTATACTTTCCCCATGCGTTATCTGGTAATTGTCGTCGGTGCGGTGCTGGTGAACAATTTCGTTCTCAGCCGCTTTCTGGGTTGCTGTCCCTTCCTCGGCGTTTCGAAGAAAACCGAAACCGCCGTGGGCATGTCGGCTGCGGTCGTGTTCGTGATGACGATCGCCGCAGCAGTCACGTGGTCGCTCGAGCATTATCTCCTCCACCCCCTGGGGCTCGACTACATCCACACGCTCACGTTCATTCTCGTGATCGCCGCGCTGGTGCAATTCATCGACATCGCCATGAAGAAGTTCATGCCGCCGCTTCACGCGGCGCTCGGCATCTTTCTGCCGCTCATCACCACCAACTGCGCGGTGCTCGGCGTGGCGGAACTCAACAGCAAGGGCGGCTACCCCTTCTTCACGTCCGTGTTCTTCGCGTTCGCGGCCGCGCTCGGCTTCGGACTTGCGCTCGTCATCTTCTCGGGCATCCGCGAAAAACTCGCGCACGCCGATCCGCCGCGCTGCTTCCGCGGTATCGCGCTCGCGCTCGTTACCGCAGGCCTGCTCGCGCTCGCGTTCATGGGCTTCTCGGGTCTCGTGACGGACGCGGACTTCAACAAGGCGATGAACGGCGCGGCCGAAAAGCCTACGACGGCGGAGGTGTCGAAATGAGCGCGATTCTGCTGGCGGTTCTGTGCGTGGCGGGCATCGGCCTCGTCGCGGCCGTCGCTCTGGCGGCGGCGGACAAATACCTGTCGGTCAAGGAAGACCCGCGCATCGGCATGATCACGGCGGCCCTTCCCGGCGCGAACTGCGGCGGCTGCGGCTTTGCGGGATGCGACGGCTACGCCCGCGCGCTCGTCGCGGGCACCGCGCCGAACGGCGCGTGCGCCGCGGGCGGCGACGCGTGCGCCGCCGAAATCGCGAAGATTCTCGGCGTCGCGGCGACCGCCACGGAAAAGCGCGTCGCGCTCGTGAAATGCTGCGGCACGCGCTCCGAGGCGATTCGCGTGGGCGACTACAACGGC
>DCIH01000094.1:11001-11989 GCA_002317575.1 Verrucomicrobia bacterium UBA1731
TCGGATACGGCGCGTGCGCGAACGTGTGCCCCAAGCACGCCATTTCGGTGGTGGACGGGTTGGCGAAGGTGGACAAGCGCCTGTGCATCGGCTGCGGCAAGTGCGTGAAGGTCTGCCCCAAGCACGTCATCGAGCTCGTGCCCGTCTCCGCCACGATCCATGTGCTGTGCGCGAATCCGGACAAAGGCCCGAACGTCCGCAAGGTGTGCGGCGTCGGCTGCATGGGCTGCCACCTATGCGAGAAGAACGCCGGCGGCAAAGAGGCGAACCACTTCACCTTCCAGGGATTCCTCGCGAAGGTCAACTACGAGAATCCGCCCACGGACGAGCAGATCGTCGCGAAATGCCCGGCGAAATGCATGAGCGTCGATCCGCACTTCGAATCCGGCCACTGAGGAATTTCCCATGAAAACCGTCAAAAGCGCTTTCAAATTCAAGGGCGGGGTCCATCCCGACTACAACAAGGAACTCGCGCGCGCGAAGGCGATTGAGCAGATGCCCCTCCCCGCGGAACTCGTCGTTTCCATGAGCCAGCATCTGGGCGCGCCCGCGAAATGCGTCGTCAAGGCCGGCGACTATGTGGTCAAGGGCCAGCTCCTCGGCGAGAAGAACGGCTTCATCTCCGTGCCCGTGTACGCGCCCGCGAACGGTCTCGTGAAGGCCGTCGAGCCGCGTCTCGGCCCCGCGGGCGGCAAGGCGCCCGCCGTGGTTTTGGACACGACCGCCCCCGCGCCCGAGGGCGTGGACACCGCGCCGAAGACGCTTGCGCCGCTCGATTGGAAAATAGCCACGCGCGAGAAGCTCCTCGCCCGCGTGAACGACGCCGGCATCTGCGGCATGGGCGGCGCAGGCTTCCCCACGTGCGTGAAGCTCAATCCGCCGCCCGGCAAGCGCTGCGAATATCTGATCCTCAACGGCGCCGAGTGCGAGCCCTACCTGTGCGCCGACCACCATGTGATGCTCGAGCGCGCGGACCGCATCCGCGTCG
>DCIH01000094.1:12022-12172 GCA_002317575.1 Verrucomicrobia bacterium UBA1731
AGATCATGCGCAAGGTGCTCGGCGAATGCGCGGTGCGCATCGCCATCGAAGCGAACAAGCCGGACGCGATCGCGGCGATGGAAAAGGCGTTCGCGGACGTCGAAGGCAATGTCGAAATCGTGGTGCTCCCCGTCCTCTATCCGCAGGGCA
>DCIH01000094.1:12201-12598 GCA_002317575.1 Verrucomicrobia bacterium UBA1731
AGCACCAGATCTTCGCGACGGTCGGACGCGTCGTTCCCGAGCCGCCGGCCCTGCCGATCGACGTCGGCTGCGTGGTCGAAAACGTCGGCACCGTCGCCGCCATCGCGAACGCGGTCGAGCGCGGCGAAATCCTGCTCTCGCGCGTGACCACCGTTTCCGGCGACGCCGTCGCCGAGCCGAAGAATGTAGAGGCGCCGCTCGGCACGAAGTACGCGGACCTCCTCGCCTTCTGCGGCGGCGCGAAGGAGCACCCCGCCAAGGTGATCTCCGGCGGCACGATGATGGGCTTCGCCGTGCCGAACCTCGAAATCGCCACCACGAAGACGACATCGGGCCTTCTCTTTCTCAGCGAGAAACGCGTCTTCCAGTACTCGTCGCAGGCCTGCATCAACTGCGG
>DCIH01000094.1:12623-13648 GCA_002317575.1 Verrucomicrobia bacterium UBA1731
CGTGCCCGATGAACCTCAACGCCGCGGAAATCGCCAAGGCCGTGGAGGCGGACGACGTGAAGGATGCCGAAGAGATGCACGTGATGACATGCATCGAATGCGGCGCGTGCAGCTTCAGCTGCCCCGCATACCGTCCGATCACGCAGTTCTGCCGCCGCGCGAAGAATTCGATCCGCGCGCGCATCGCGGCCGAAAAGGCCGCCGCCGCCAAAGCCGCCGCCGCAAAGTGAACATCAACCCCCCAATGTCCGAATTTCGACCATGAAACCAAAAGAAACCGCTGAGCATTTCATCCTGAGTTCATCACCGCACGCGCACGCGAAATCGAGCGTGTCGCGCATCATGCTCGATGTCCTCATCGCCCTTCTGCCCACCACCGCGATGGGCATCTGGTTCTTCGGCCTGCCCGCCGTGTGGACGATCGCGACATGCGTCGCGACGTGCCTTGCGACGGAAGCCGTCTGCCGCCTCGCCATGAAGCGCGAAAACACGGTGGGCGACCTCTCCGCCGTGGTGACGGGCCTACTCCTCGCGCTCAACCTGCCCGCTGGCATTCCGCTGTGGATGGCGGCCGTCGGGTCCGTCTTCGCCATCGCCGTCGCGAAACAGGTGTTCGGCGGTCTCGGCATGAACCCCTTCAACCCCGCGCTCGCCGCGCGTGCGTTCATGCTCATCTCCTTCACGGGCCCGATGACCACGTGGCTCAAGCCGCTGTGGTGGAATACGCCCGAGGCGACGACGACGGCGACGCCCCTCGCGGCGATGAAGCGCCTTTGGTCGTGCGACGTCACGACGAACGCGACGCCCCATGTGCAGAAAGCGCTCGACAAACTGCCGGACCTCTGGGACCTGCTGATCGGCAACATGCCGGGCTGCATCGGCGAAGTGTCCGCCCTCGCCCTCGCCCTCGGCGCCGTCTATCTTCTCTGCCGCAAAGTGATCACGTGGCACATCCCGGTCGTCTTCCTTCTGACCGTCTGGCTCTACAGCTACTTCGCGGGCGGCGCGCCGGCGCACCTGCAGGT
>DCIH01000094.1:13686-25850 GCA_002317575.1 Verrucomicrobia bacterium UBA1731
CGCGTGCTTCATGGCGACGGACTATATCACGTCACCGACCACGGCCAAGGGCAAGCTGATCTTCGGTTTCGGCTGCGGTCTCCTCTGCATGCTGATCCGCCAGTTCGGCTCGTATCCCGAGGGCTGCTCGTTCGCCATTCTCATCATGAACGCCATCGCGCCGCTCATCAACCGCTGGACCCAGCCGAAGCCCTTCGGCGCCAAGTAATCGAACCGCCATGAAGAAAATCCTCCATCTCGTCGGATCCCTCACGGTCATCTCGGCCATCTGCGCCGGCGTGCTCGCGTATGTGAACGAATCCACCAAGGAACCCATCAGGCGCATCCAGGCACAGCAGGTGCTGGACGCCGCCAAGACCGTGATGCCCGCCGGCGTCGAAACGGTCGAGCCGCTCGGCGCGGACGGCGCGTTCGTGGGCAAGAAGGCCGGTGGCGCCGTCGTCGGCTACGCCGTACGCGGCTCGGACCCCTTCGGCTACAGCGGCGAAATCGTGCTCATGGTGGGCTTCGAGGCGGACAGGAAAACGCTCGTCTGCTACAAGAAGCTCGTCGCCACCGAAACGCCCGGACTCGGCATGAACCTCGTCCTTCCCGCTTTCGCGGACCAGTTCAAGGGCAAAGACGCCGCCAGCGTCAAGGTGAAGAAGGACGGCGGCCAGATCGATGCCATCACCTCGGCCACGATCACCTCCCGCGCCGTCTGCCGCGCCATCAACGCCGCCCAGAAGAAACTCGCCGGCCTGTGATCAGCTTGGAACTTGGAGCTGAAAACTGAAGATTGAAAACTGAAGATTGAAAACTGAAAATTGAAGATTATGAAAAAGACCGTTCTCTTCCTCGGCGACGGCATGGCCGACGAACCCATCGCGGAACTCGGCGGCAAGACGCCCGTCCAATACGCGAAAACCCCGAACATGGACTGGATCGCGGCACACGGCCGCTCCGGCACGTTCCTCACCCTCCCCGACGGCTTCCCCACCTCGAGCGACGTCGCGAACATGAGCGTTCTCGGCGGCGATCTGGCGACGGAACTGTGCGGACGCGGTCCGCTCGAGGCCGCCAGCCAGGGAATCGCGCTCGGTCCGGACGATGTTGCCTTTCGCATGAACCTCGTGACGGTGGACGCGGATGGCGTGCTCAGGGACTTCTCCGCCGGCCACATCGGCGAAAAAGAACAGCAGGAGGCGATCGCGCTCCTGAACGAGAAGCTCGGCACGGATAAAATCAAATTCTATGCCGGCGTCAGCTACCGCAACCTACTCGTCCTTTCGGGCAAGGAATTCTCCGCGGCCGTCGCCTACGACAAGCCGGACGACAACCACGGCAACAAGGTGGCGGACCATCTGCCGCGCGCGAAAACGCCCGAGGCGGAATTCACCGCGCAGACGCTGCGCGACATCATCGCGAAGGCGGCGGACGTCCTTCAAGGCCGCGTCGGCAACGGCGTGTGGCCGTGGAGCGGCGGCAAGTCGGGCGCGGTCCACTCCGTCTCGAAGAAGTACGGCATCAAGTGCGCCGTGGTGAGCGCCGTGGATGTGATCAACGGTCTCGGCCGCACGATGGGTCTCGACCCGATCAAGGTGCCGGGCGCCACGGGCTATGTGGACACGAACTACGAAGGCAAGGCGGACGCCGCCATCCAGGCGCTCGAAGGCGACTACGATTTCGTCTACGTCCACATCGAATCGACGGACGAGGTCTCGCACGAACAGGACCTCAAGAAGAAGCTTCAGGCGATCGAGGACTTCGATAGCCGCCTCATCGGCCGCGTGCTCGCCCACTTCGGCGACACGGTCGGCTATGTCGTTCTCCCCGACCATCCCGTGCCGCTGCGTCTCGGCAAGCACACGCGCACACCCGTCCCCTTCACCTACTATGTGCCCGGCAATGTGCCGGACGGCGTCGCGGCCTACGGCGAGACGGAAGCGCTGCAAGGTTCGCTTGGCGCGCTCAAGGGCGGCGAACTGATGGATCTCGTCCTCGGTTGAGGCGTGGCGTGAATTTCATCGACCGACATGCCTATGACTGGGGAGCCGCGTTCGCGCGCGCCCTTTTTCCGCTCTTCCCGAAACGTCGGCGCATCGCCGTCGACAATGTGCTCAAGTGCGGCATCACGGATGACCCCGAAGAAGCCGACCGCATCGCCCGCACGAGCTGGGGCCACTTGGCGGGACATGTCTGCGAGGCCCTGTGCGTGCCGCATGTGGTGACGAAGGAGAACTGGCGTGAACATCTCGACTTCGAGGGCTGCGACCCCGACCTCGTGAAACTGATCCTGGACACGCCCGATGTGCCGATTCTCCTCGTTTCGGCACACCACGGCGTGTGGGAAGCCGCCACGAATGTGCTTTCGTTCGCACGCCCGATGATTGCCATCGCCCGCGTGATGAACAACAGGTTCGTCGCGAACTGGATGAAGAAACACCACTTCCGCGGTCCCGTCACGGTCATCGACAAGAACCACGGCTTCACGCCCGATGTGATGCGCCAGTGGGAACGCGACCGCGCCGCCATGACGATCCTCATGGACCAGCATTACTCCAAGGGCCTGCCGCTCACCTTCCTCGGACGCCCCGCGAAAACGTTCGCCACCGCGGCGAAGCTGGCCATCAAAACGGGACATCCGATTGCCATCGGATCCTTCGTGCGCATCGGACCCTATCAGTATCGTTTCGTCGGCGACAAGCCCGTCACCTTCGACCGCGACGCAAACCGCGCCGACGCGACACAACTGCTGAACGACCGCCTCGCAGCGGCGATCCGCGCCTATCCCGAGCAGTATCTCTGGGCGCACAAGAGGTGGCGATGATCGCAATCAAGACAATTCCCGTCGGCTCCTTCGCCGTCAACTGCGCCGTCCTCACACAATGCGTACCTGGGCGCAACCCGCGCCCGGAAGTTCTCCTCGTCGATCCCGGCCAGGACGCCGCCGACCTGATCGCCTACCTGGACGAACACGCCCTGACGCCCGCGGCGATTCTCCTCACCCACGGACACTTCGACCATGTCACAGCCGTCCCCGAACTCCAGAAGCGCTGGCCCGACCTGCCCGTGGCGATTCACCCGCTCGACATGCCGATGCTCGGCCATCCGATGAACCTGTGGCCGCCGGAATACCCAGCAACGCCGAAGCCCGCCAATCTCGCGGACGTGCGGGAATGGGCGAACGCGCATCCCGAGTGGTCGCTGGAAGTCATTCACACGCCCGGCCACACGCCTGGCTCGTGCTGCTATCGTTTCCCGGAAGACGCGCTACTCCTTTCGGGCGACACGCTTTTCGCCGGTTCCTGCGGGCGCACGGACTTTCCGGGCGGCGACGCAAGGCAGATGTCCGCGTCGCTCAAGCGACTCGCGCAACTGCCGCCGGAAACGCGCGTCGTTCCCGGCCACGGCATGGCAACCACCATCGGCCGCGAAGCGGCGTCCAATCCCTACATGTGATCCGCCGCGTCAGAAACGGAACACGAGACCCGCGCTCAAAACGAGCGAAGAGTAATCCGTTGTCGCGCGAACGCCGCGCACGGACACATTGTCCTCGTCGATCCATTCGTAGCCGGCCTGCGCGAACACGCTCATGTTGCGCGTAAGGTTACCCATCAACCCCACGTGCCCGCCGAAGCCGAGACGGCAGTTCGTCTCGTCCGCCGAGGCGCCGCCCGCGTCGAATTCGCTATCGATCACGTTGCACAGCGCCTCTACCCCAGCGTAGACATTGATCCAGCTCAGCGGACGGCACCAACGGAATGCCTCCACGGAAACCGTTGGACCGATGCCGATCTGGTAGAGATCCGCCTCGAGGCGCATCGTCTGACGGGAACCGCCCGCGAGATAACGCCGGTCGGATGCGGCCGGCGATTCGGCGTAATCCAAGCCAGGATCCGGCGTCGCGCCCGAGACGGGCGTTACGAACCGCGCGTAGTCATTGTAGCGCGCGTACCCGCCCGACGATGCGTTGCCAAGATTCCAATACGCCGCGAAGCGCAGCTGCAGCGCGACATCGACGATGTCCTGCGCCTCGGCGAACCGCCACGACGCGGCGAGATCCAGGCCCTGCATGCCCGCCTCGTCACTACCGGACCCGGACGCTTCGCCGCGCGAAAGCACGAGCGCCCAGTCGTTGCCGTCGCCGGCCGAACCCGGACCGATCCCCGACGGCAACTTCGCGAAATCGCCGCCCGTCCAGTTGCCGGCGCCATCCACCGAACCGTTTTCGTAGATGCCGCCCGGCGACGCCGATCGCGCCGACGACGAAAAGTCCGTCCGCGCCCGCGCCCGCCAGGCGTAGCCCGCCCGCACTGACCAACGCGCAGAAGACGGATCCTCGGCGAATGCGAAGGTCGCGCACACAAGAGCAAACAAAAGAATCGTCTTTTTCATTTTACCGTTCCTTCCCCGCCGTTTACAGATACTCGTCGATACAGATACGGATGAAGCCGGTGCCCGAAGGCGCGAACTTCGCGGTGTAAGAACCGGCTTCCGCACCGGGTGTCACCGCAATCGGCGTCAACACGCAACACTCAGCCGGATTGTCATACGACTGATAAAGAGCGGAGAGCGTCGTTTCGTTCACGATGCCCGAGCCCGTGTATGTGAACGAGACGAGCGCGAAACCCGGCTCCGTCGTCATGTCAATCGCCGTCGCGGTGATTTCGCCGTCCAGCGCCTGGGCGATCTTCACTTTCGCACACCCGTTCGTGAGCCACGCCACGAACGCCGCGTTCGTCGCCGCCGCGGGCGCGAGATGGATCGTGACGCCCGCCTCGCGGCGGTAGTACGCGCAGTTGTTGAACGGATACAAACCCTTCCTTTCGAACGTGCCCTTGATGACGACATTCGTCAGATACGGACAGCCCGCGAAGGCGTATTCGCCCACCGCGACCACATCGGATGGTATCACGAGGTCGCCGATGCCGAGGCCCGCGTACGCATAGGCGCCGATCGCGAGCGGCTTCTTCTCCAGCGTGCCGTAGTCGCGCGGCACGACGAACGTGAGCGACTCCACATTGCGGCAGTTGAGGAACGCGCGCTCGCGTACGTTCGTCACATAAAGCGGCATCGCCACGGAGCGGATTGACTGAAGCTTCAGAAAGGCGTTCGACTGCACGACCGTGAACGGCTTGCCATCTGGTCCGTTCGACGTCATCTCGGGCAGGACGAGGTCAGCCGGAGCCGACCCCGCCGACTTCGGGCCCGTGATGATCGCGGAGCCGCCGGGAACCGTTTCGGCCCCGATCGACTCTTCACCGGCGCCGGGTTCGATCTTCATCGATTCCCACTTCGCGTACAGCGTGTGGGCGGCGGCGCGAAGGAGCGGCTGGCCGTTCGTGACGACCGGTGCGCCGTTCGTCCAGCCGTCATACCACCCGATGAACGCGTAATCCGTACGCGCGGGATCGCCGGGCAGGACATAGCCGTCGGAAATGCCCGTCTCGACATTCGTCACGCTTGTCACGTCATTCCACATGCCGCCCATCGCGTCGAAGGCAAGCGACACGTCCAGAGGCCCGCCATACGTAAACTCCTCGCTTTCGCCGACATGGAATGTGCCGTTATGTCCGTAGGTGACGCGGCAGACATAGTTCGAATTCTCCTCGCCGACCTCCGGCGGGAACGCGGTGAGATTTTCACCTTCGGCCTTCACGTCGAACTCGACATATTCATAGACGAGGCCTGAAACAACAATCGTCTCTTCGGCGGTAACATAGAATCCGATGTTGTCATCCGACACGGCGGGCGTGAACACATATTCCTCACCGTCTCGCGTCAGAGTTCCCTGCGAGCGGTCCTCAAGCGTCAGCAACACCGGACAGCTGAATCGGAACCGTCCGTTCCGCGGCAGTTTCGAGGCATACCATCCGAGATCCAGGCAATAGCCCATATAACCGCCGTCACTTACGACGGAATCATCCTCGACATGGCAGTCATACATCCAGCACAGGAGATTCTCGTTAGTGAGCGCGACGAAACCGAGCGAACGCTCCGTCTTCACGCCCCAAGCGTAATTCGTGATGCCCTCGTTGCCGTCCGTCTCCGCGATGATCGTGTAGCCGTTCGCCACCTCGGGCTGCTGCGAGATCGTCAATTCAGGCGAATCGATCTTCAGCGTCAGCTTCTCGTCCGCATAAGTCAACCGGAGGAATGTGCTCGCGAACGGGAGGTGCCGTTCAGCGTTGACCGCGATCGTATCCGTCGCCGCAGTCGCGGCATTGGTGAGGACGAACGCCGCCGGTAGGGCGGGCAGGCCCTGCCCGCCGCAGCCGCCCACGAGCACGCGATCGACCGTCTGCGTCGCCGGCGTCATCGCGACGAAGCCCGCGAAATCCGTCGGCATTGCCGCAACGGACGCCACCTCCTCGTCCCGATGGTTGACGCATCCGGTCAGGTTGAAGAACACCTTCGCCTGGTCGGACACGTGAATCCCCGACGACGCGATCTCGCTGGAGTATCCGCCGCCGATGAGCTCGCCGCACTGGATTTCGCCGCGGTTGTCCGTGATCGGCGACGCCAGATACAGCGTGCCGCCGTTGATCGCGATGTCAACGCCCGGCGCGCCGCCGGCGGGCATGAACGTGAGCAGTCCCGGCATGTCGACGCCGCCCTCGCCCGAGCCGCCGCCGATCGCCGCGGCGCCGCAGGAACCGATCGCCGTCACCGTGCCGCCGTTGATCGTGATTTCCGAGCCGACGCCGCGCGTTCTTCTCTTATCCATGAACGCGCCCTTCAGTCCGCCGCCGGCGGCGCCGCCGCCGATGCCCGTGCCGCCGCGCCGACCGATCGCCGTGACCGTGCCGCCGTTCACGACGAGGCCGTTTCCGTCTCTGGCGGTTCCGCCGCCGATGCCCGCGCCGCCATAGCGGCCGCCCGTCGCCGTGATCGTGCCGCCGTTGATCGTGATGTTCCTGCCGTCATCGCCGTCTCCGCCGATGCCTGCGCTCTGTCCGCTGCCCGCCGCGATCAGTTCACCCGCGCCGTCGGGCTGTCCGTAAACCGTGAACGAGCCCTCCACGTCCGTCCAGATTCCGGACTCGTGCTCATTATTCGTAACGGAAAGTTTCGCCCCCTTGCAGAGGATGAGCTTGACATGTCCGAAACATTCCGCCGCGCCGCCGAGCTCCACGTCGGCATCAACGACCGCATACCAGTTCGTGGACTCTCGGTCGCCCCATGTCACCGTCTCCGCTTCGCTCGTAACGACCGTATAATTCCAGCACGCCTTCGTCTCCCAGCGCTCGATGCCGTTCGACGCGACGCCGCCGACGTAAATCGGCTCGCAATACTCGATCGGCTCCAGCACGACCGGCAGTTCGCCGACGACCGTCGCCGGGTTCTTCGTCGTGTCGAGTTTATTCGTGACGACCTTCAGTCCACCCTCGAAGAGGTAATCATCCTTCGCCGTGCAGACGACCTCGGCCGGAGTATTCGTCAACACGATATATTTATCGCCGGTCGCCACGACCTCGACTCCGTTCGTGTAGAATTTCAGCTCCGTGTTCGCGATTTCGGCCGGCTGGAGTTCCACGCCGAGATAGCGGAACTCGGCGGTGACGGAAACCGCGCCGAACGGCATCACGAAGCTCTCGTCCAGAACCTCCGTGCCATTCGTCATCAGCCGCTCGAACGTCCACAGTTCGCCCGCAGGTGACGCGGACAGCGTCACCTCGTCGACCTGCGCGAGCGGCCAGCAGTCGTCGACCGCCGCGGCGCCGTTCGTGTACGCGGCGATCGTGCCGCCCTCCGGCTGCGTCACCGTCAAGTTGAAATTCGTCGTGTAGAGGATCGTGCCGTAGATTCTCCGCCACCCGTCTTGAACGGACTCGTCGTGGAGCGAATGGTGCATGTCGTAGTACCCGTACGCGCCTGCGGGCGGCGTCCAGTCCAGCACGTCGCCGAGCCGCCACTCGGGATGGCCGCAGCGGCTGCCGCCCTGAATGACGTTCGTGTTGTTCCAGTTGGGGCTGCGGACGCTGTAGTTCACGTGCATGCCGCTCGCTTCGAACGGACTCGTCATCTCGCCCCACCAGTTCGTCGTGTACGCGAGCGGCAGGACGTCGCCCGGGCCGGTCGCGAGGAAAGTCGCGACGCCCTCCGCGTTCGTCGTGAAGCTCACGTCGAAACGGACGACCGCGTTTGTGGACCACGCCAGCACCGGCGCGGCGGGGACTTGAGACGCGGGAACGAGCGTCGGCGCGGATTCGGCGTCAATGCCAGAAATCGTGCAGGACGTCCTCCCGTCCGCAAACGTGTAGTCGTCGTCCGTGACTGTATACGTCACGTTCACGGTTTCGTTCGTGTAGACGTACCATTTGTCGCCCGACGGCGCGACCGCGGCGCCGTCCGCGTAGACGACCGCGGCCGCGGTGCCCTCAACCGCCGGCACCTGCAGTTCGACGAGCTGCCCTCTCTTTGCGACAAGCCACTGCGCCGGCGCCGTCGTCCCGGTGTGGTAGTAATAGGTCGGGTAGTTCGGCGCCGTTCCGATCGTGAACGTCACGTCCGATCCGAGTTCGTCCATGCTCCGCAGCGCATAACCTTCCGCCGACGGAATCGGCGCGATGGCCGCACTGGAGACGGCTTCGTATTCGCCGTAGACGTCGATTTCGCTATCGACGTCCTGGATCGTGACGTTGTTGTAATAGTAGCCGCCCTCCGCGCAGGTGCCTTGAATGCCGCGGTAGTTGGCCATGACCGACAGCATCGAACCCTGATCGAGATTGACGATCGCGCCGTCGTCGTCATGGGCCAGCGGATCGTGCATGTCGATGCCGACGTCATATCCGCTGACGTCGAGCGTCGACGACTGCAGATTGACCTTGTGCGCTTTAATGCCGACGCTGGTTCGATGCGCGTTCATCGCAAAGCACAGCCACGCCTCGGAATTGACGAACGAAACCGTGCCGTTAGCGAAGTAGATGCCGCCGTTGTACAGATTGAGCGTCATGTGCGCGGCAGCACCGCCGATGACCAGCTCCGCCGTGGTCGACTCATCGTCGGCGGCTTTGATCGATCCGTCCACGTTGACCGTCATGCCGTCGCCCTGCGACAAGAAGATGCTCTGTCCACGCAGATCGCCGTTCACGGTCAGCGCCGCATCGGCGGTGTCGCCGATGATCGTCAGCACGCCTTCGGACGCATCCAGCGACCACATCGCCGCCTCGCCGCCGCTGACCTTCAGCGCCATGACGTAAGGATCGGCCGCATTCTGCTTGAAGACGACCTCGTGTTCAAGATCGCCCATGAGCGTCAGCGTCGCGTAGAGCTGTCCGAGATGGGGCGCGTCGGAGACGGACCATGTCGTCCCCTTGCCATCCGTATAGCGGAACTTGCAGTCCGAGTCGATGTAGAGCGCGTACCCGGCACCGTTCGCCCGCGCGAAATACAGCGTTTCCGCCCAGGGCTTCGACTGTTCCTTGCAGTAAAGAACTACCTCCTCAGGAGATCCTTTCGTCAGCTTGCCATCGCCCGCGTAGGCGATGGAGTAGCCGTCGTCGACGACCAGTCCGTTGTCGCACAAGACATTGCCGTTGACGGCGACGACGCTCGTCGCGCAAATGCGAAGGACGCCGTGACACACGAAACCGTCGTTCAGATTGAGCTGCGGCATCCCCTCATCGACATTCCACGTCACGGACCACAATCCGCTCTGTTCGGTGTAGTGGCTCGTGCGGCCCTCGTCGGTGTAGAGATAATACTCCGCCGGATTCGTCGCATTCTGTCCGAAATAGATGGCGGGGATATTGGCCTGGACCGCCATTGCGCCCATCGCCAACGCAAAACCAACGACAAACTTCTTCATGATTTTCATTCCTTCAAAGTGATGCTTCATGTCGGCGACTCCTTTTCTCACAGCGGGGAGAAGAAACGCAGCACCTCGATTTCGGCCTCTCCGCGGTTCGTCGGCAGATCCAGTCCGCGGAAGTCGATCGTCATGTTTCCGGTGAAGCTGCCGCTCTGGCAGAACGGGGAACTGGCCGACACTTGGATGACTCTGCCGCCTGACTTGACTAGAAATTCGATGCAGACACCTTCCGTCCAGGAGGATGGCCAGTTCTTCGCGCGGAACGGAACGTCGACGATGCCGTTCCACGGATACCGCTGCAGCGGCCTACCGAGTTTGATGGATGTCGGCTTCGGCGCCTCCGCCAGCACGCCGATTGTCTTCACGATGCTCTTCGACGTGTCGAGATCATACGACTTGGACTGCGTACCGTCAGCGAAGTAGAAGTTCCACGACGCTACGCTGTATTTTACTTTGGCCGTCGCATTCGAAACGATGAAATAAATGTCGCCCGTCTTTTCAATTTCGACGTCGTCAACGTACACGGCGGCAGTCGCGTTCGCGACCTCTTCCGGCACGAACCGCACATACCGGACGAGTTCCAGCTCGCGGTCGGCGGTGTAACGGACGCCCAACCCCTCGCGGTCGGAGAAGAAGCTCGCCGCATAGTCCGTCTCGTTCGTCCAACCGAACATGCCCGCGCCCGTCGAGAGCGTCACGCCGATGTCGAGATCCGCCGCATCGGCAAGAATCGCGATCACGGCGTCGCCCGAACGGTCAAGATAGACGTTGTCGATGCCGACCGCGGAGACGTTGCCCGTGATCACGACATTCGATCCGACGGCAAGATACGGATCGAGGGGCAAGGTTATCGGTTTATACATGCCGAGCGGCATCATCGCTGCAGCCATCATCAATTTCGGTCCAATGACGGGATTCCTGCGGCTCCAGCACCGTTTCCGCGCCAAGGTTCCCAGACGTAATCCCAGGTCACGAGCCCCTTGCCGATGGCGACATAGAGGTACTGCATATTCAACGAATCGTAGAATTCCTCGTAGCCCGCGGTTTGCGGATACTCGGCGTAATCGAACAGTCCGTAGACCGCGACGTCGGCGGCGAGCTGACCCGCATCCGCCTTCAACCCTTCGTCCAGCTCATAGACGTTGAGGACGAAGTCGTTGTCGTCCGCAACCGTCAGCAGTCCGTTCGCCACGCAGTTGACGTGACGCGTCGTGTAGACCGAGTGGAAAGACGTGCGCCTGCCTGAGTTCTCGACCCCGACAAGTCCGTCCCAGGAAGCGGTCCGGTAATTGTAGAAACGCGTTCCGATGAAGTCCGCCGCATTCTCCGTCGTGAGCGTCACGTACTTCCGCGTCGTTTGCGCGAGCAGGTCGTGACGATCGACAATCGTCAGTTTCGCGCCGCTTGCGAAGGAGAGCGTCACCGCCGGAAGCATGCCTTCGCCCGCGTAGGCAAGGCAAACCGCGGCGGAGGAATTTGTGCCGCCCTCGTGGTCGAAGGTCGCGACCCGCTCGCCCTCGACGATTTCCTCGACGTTTTTCTCGGAGCCGTCGGCCATCAGGATCTTCGTGCCGGCCGCGAAGCATCCCTCGCCCGAGCTCAGCTTCACGTTCACGCCGCCGCCCGTCGTGGCCGAACGGTTGCCGACAACGGACGTATGGGCGAGCGTACCATGCGCATAGGAACAGATGCCGCCGCCCGCCAACTGCGCGACATTGCCTTCGATGCGGCAGTCGCTGAAATCATAATTGCCGTGCGCGAAGACGGCGCCGCCTTCCAGCGCCGCGGCATTGCCGAGGAATGTGCAACACGCCGCCGTCAGCTCGGCATAGCTGTAGACGGCCCCGCCGCCGCCGGTCGCCGCCGAGTTGCCCACGAGGTTCACATCCGTAAGCGTCAGCGGCGAGTAGCACATGATGCCGCTCGCCTTGCCGCCAGTCAGGACGCCGCCCGTGACCGAGAGGTCCGTCACGTCGTTCGTCAGCGCCCAAAGCCCGTCATCCTGCCGCACGAAGTACTTCGGCGTGCGCGTCACGGACGTGTCGACGACCGACAGCGCGCCGACGGAGTTCTCGTTGTAAAGCACCGAACCGTTCGCCATCGTGCCCTTTAGAACCTTGTCGTTGAGGTCCACGACGATGGACGCGTTGGCAAGGTTGACAGAAAGCATCGTGTCGACCGTGATGTTCTTCAGAAGCTTGAGCGTCGCCGGGCATTCCACCGTTCCCGCCTTCGCCGCATCCCAGGCACTGGCGATGTCGCCGTAAAGCGTCGTCACGCCGTTCGTTGTCACGGACGCGACCGGAATTAACGGCGGCGCGGGATCGATCGACACGTACCGCTTGCCGGAGAGCTGCTCCGCGACATC
>DCIH01000094.1:25924-30913 GCA_002317575.1 Verrucomicrobia bacterium UBA1731
CCCGTCGCCGACATATATTTCCTCGGAAACATCCATCCCATCGCCACTGCCGATGCCGCAGGGTAGCGGATCCGCCCAGCCTCCTCCCGCAATGGCCTTCACGATGCCGCCGTTTATCCGGATATTTCTTCCACAACCGAAATTACTGCCTCCGATGCCTGCCGCCCCGGACCCGCCGGAAGCCGTCACCTCGCCGCCGTTAATCAGAATATTGCGGCCGTTCTCAGACCCGCCGCCCCCGATTCCCGCGGCGTTGCTCCAGCCACGCGCCACCACCTTGCCGCCATTGATCGTGATATTACGTCCTTCTTCAGAACTGTTTCCTCCGATGCCGGCGCCACACTCCTCGCCTCCTTGCGCTTCAAGCATACCCGATCCATCCGCACCACCGTAGATCGTCAGGGCGTTTTTCGAACCCGTAACGCAAATGGCGGCACCCTTCGCGCAATACTCGTCCTCGCCGCCGTTCGCCTTCAGCTTGCAGCCGTCGGCAAGCACGAGATGCACCGCGCCCTTGCACTCCGCGCCTTGCTCAAGCCGCACGACGTTGCCCGTGACCACGTACCAGCCATCGTTCCACGTCACGCGCTCGGACGAACTGGTGACGATCGTGTAGCCGTCCGGCACGTTGTTCGTCACCCAGTGGTCGATGCCGCTCGCCGCGTCGCCCTCCGTTTTATACACCGGCGCAACATACTTGGGCAATTTCTCCGCCCAGGCGCCGAGCGCCATCAACACCGCCAACGCGGCAACTGTCATCTTTTTCATTTTCATGCCCTTATCAAATGGAATTCCACCGCAATCATCTCACGAAAGCGACTCTACTCCTTGAAATCGGTAAAGAATTATCGCATAAATAATTGCGCATTTGGACTTTTATTGATACGCATTTAGTGTATAATATGCGCAATACGAACACCACAGCATCCTCGGGCGCGTCCCGCGCCCAAAACTCCAAACTCAAACTTCAAACATGAAACCGATTTTGAAGAAATGGGCTTTTTTTCAGCCGACATTTTCGCGGCACATGAGCGAATACTACGCCGGCATACTCGATTTTCTCAAGGACTACCCGGAAATCCTGCTGGAGTGCTTCACCTACGGCGAGCAGGACTTCGCGCACCTTGCGGCATGCGACGGCTTCATCAGCTACGGCATTCCGCCGCCGGAAATGATGGCGCGCATCCGCGCGACGAAAGGCCGCGCGCCGGCGGTCGTCGCGATCACCATGCGCGACAAGGCGCCCGACAACGTCGCCCGCGCCCACATCAACGCCAATAAAGTGGCCGATTGCGTCGTCGACAAACTGCTGCAGCGCCATTGCCGGGTCTTCGCGTTCTGTTCGTCCCATTCGCCCCACCTCACGGACGAGACCTCGCAGCTCCTGCACGCCTACCGGCGGGCCGTCTGGAACCGGACGCACACGATGCCGCACCTGTTCCGAACCACCGTCACCTCGGACTACAATCTGATTCCAGACGAAATGGCGCGTTTCGTGGACTGGTTCAAAACGATGCCGCACCCCTTGGGCATGTTCGTGCACGGCGATGATGTCGCCAAGAAAATGCTCGACACGTGCCGTCTGTTCGGCATCGACGTGCCGCGCGAGATGAAGGTGGTCGGCACGGGGAACTCGTCGCTCCTCTGCGAGCGCACGATTCCCTCGCTTTCGAGTTACGCCGTGGACCACGAACCTGCGGGCTACGATGCGGCCCAAGCGCTCTACGCCATGCTGGAGAACGGCGTTTCCGCGCGCGACGCAAGCTTCGAAATCGGCACCCCCGGCGTCGTCGAACGCGGCTCGACGCTGGACGAACACGGCAGCGCGCGTCTCGCCGACATGGCCCGCCTTTTCATCCACGGCGAAATCGACGACGGCCATGCCCCTTCCATCGCGCATGTCGCACACCACTTCAACGTGTCACGCGCGAAGATTCAAAAGGATTTCCGCGCCACGTTCGGACACGGATTGCACGAAGAGCTCGCAAACTACCGGTTGGACAAGCTCGAGAAATTGCTGAAAGCTTCGAGCGACAACGTCAGCGTGTTGGCCGCCCGCGTGGGATTCGCCAGCATTTCGCAGGCGAACCGCGCCTTTCTGGCCCGTCACGGAAAAACGATGACGGCGTTCCGCCGCCAAAACGGCTGACGCCAGCGCTACTTCGCGCTGTGCGAAAGGACTTCACAGCCGTCCTTCGTGATCAGCACGAGATCTTCGATGCGAACACCCAGCTTGCCCGGCAGGTACACCCCGGGCTCGATCGTCACGAGCATGCCCGGCTCGAGCTTCCAATCGGACTTCCTTGACGCCGTGGGCGCTTCATGGATCTCATAACCGACACCATGTCCGAGCGCGTGCCCGAACGCCGTGCCGTAGCCGGCCTTGCGGATCACGTCGCGGGCGACCTTGTCGAGCTCCTTGCCCGTGATGCCCGGCCGGGCCGCGGCAATGCCCGCGCGATTCGCCTGGAGCACGAGCTCGTATATCTTGCGGTATTCCGCCGTGGGCTTGCGCGGCATGATGCAGCGCGTCATGTCCGCGCACACGCCCGCGAGTTTCACGCCCATGTCCACCAAAAGCGGCTCGCCGTCGCGCCACACGGTGTCGTCCGGCACGTGGTGGCACTCGGCCGCGTTCGCGCCCGCACACACGATCGTCTCGAACGCCTCGCCGTCGCCGAGCGCGTTCATCCACGCGCGGATCACGCGCTGCATCTCCTTCTCGGTCATGCCGGGCTTGAAATCTTCCTGCGCGCGCGCCCAGATTTCGTCGTTCAGCGCCTCCGCCGCGGCGATGGCCGCGATTTCCGCGGGTGTCTTCACCGCCCGCAGCGCATGGACATCCTTGAGCACGTCCACCAGCTTCGCACGCGGAAATGCGCCTTTCAGATCGAGGTAGTCGCGCGTGGGGATGCAGCTCTCGAAACCGATGCGTTTCCATTTTCCGCACGCGAACTTCGAAAAATCGACCACCTTCAGATCCGGCGCCGTGCGCTTCACGGCGGGCACGTAGCGGAAGTCCGTGTAGAAGGTCGTGCGCGGCGCGGCGCCGTCCGCCGACGGCTCGATCACGAGCCGCGCGTTGTCGCACGCGACGCCCGTGAGCGCGCGCACGTTCGCCTCGTTGCCGATCATCACCACGTCCAATCGCCGCCGTGCCGCCTTCTTCGCCAGAGCGGCAATCCTCGGATACGCGCAATTTCCCGAATTCGTCTTTTTCATGCCGAAGATTATATCACCCTTCCCCCGAGCCAAGGCACCTGCCCAAAAGCGCAATCGTAACTCACAAGACTTTCGGTCAGACCTAAAGCGTTGTGCGCCGCAGAGATAATCCTCCCGCACCGCGCACGCCGCGCGCGGAAGGCCAGGTGCGAGACGAGCACCGATATTTCATCGGCATATAATCAAATTTCCGTTCAGACCACGCTCAATCTGCCGCCGGCGGCAAGGCGCGCGCCGGCGCCAACCACGAGCTGAACTTTTTGCACTTCAGGCCAGACCTAAAGTGCAAAAAGTGTCGCCGACCTCACCGGAACCAATCGCCCCAATGGCTGGGCTTTTCGCAAAGATTGATCTCGTTCCAGAACACATTGCGGTCGAGCGGAGTCGGGTTCAAATGGTACAAAAACTCGACGCCAAATTTGCACGTATCCTCCTGGCGGTCCTGCCAAAACCACATCTGGTAATCGCCGCGAATTTTCCCGTAGTGGGCAGACGCCACGTTTCCGTTTCGGTCGTATCGCGTGCGAATGCGAATACATTGCCAGTTCCTGTGGTTGTAGTTGTGTTCGTCCTGAAGCTGTTTGTTTTTGTAATGCCAGCGCTTGTAGACGGGCAAATAACCGCTTGTGGGCGCCAGCTTGAAACTGTCAGGCGCCTGCTCAAATGTCGGCCGCCACGCATACGGCTCCATGTCCACATAACCGTTGCCCAATCCCGGGAACGACACGAACATCGTATCCGTGTACGACTCCCCCATGTGACCGGACAGCCCTTTGAACTCGCCATGCACCTCGCGCGGCATGAATGTAAACACCACATCCGCCGTAACGCCCGTGCCGTATGGCGGCAACCAGTCAGCCTTTAAAAAATCGAATTCAAACCTGTTCGTGGTCGACAAATATTCCCCGGCCGTCTTTTTGAACGGCTCACGGATAGTGACCTGTTTCACAAATAGCGAAATGGGGTACGCGAAATCCGACGGCCGCTTCGCCAACGGCCTGTCCGCCGTCTCGCGGCGACCTTCTTCCGTCTGCGCCCACACGAGCGCCGCGCGCTTCTCCTCTAACATCAGCCGTTGCGCGTCGTTGATTTTCGCGCGTTCCTCGCGCTCGACCTCGTCGTCCTCGGGATACGCGTGCAACAGGGCGAGCGATCTGTCGCAAGCTTCAACCGTTTTGATTTCGAAAACGTCGCCGATTTTCGGCAAATACGTTTCGGCGAACTTCTTTCGCGCGTTCTCGCGGCGCATGGTCAACACCCAATTCTCTTCGGGCGAAGCGACGCCCAGACTATAATCGAATGTGTTCGGATTCACCACGACGCCGCAAAGTCCTATCACATAGAACAACGGCAGCATCAAAATCCCGACAACATATCCCATAACGACCTCCTCACTTGAAATGGGAAAAGGCAACGATGATGTTGCACTCGCGCGAGAACGGCGCGACAAAAAGATTCAACGGCGTTTTGACGGCGGTGTCGCCCGCCACCAAACCGATGTCGGCGACGACGCCCCATGTGCCCATGAACGGCACGAACCAATAGGGGTTTCCCTTCGTCCACTCCACCGTGGCGCTCTTGGCCGGCCCCACCAAACGACTCCGCAGCGGTCCCGTGACGCACCCGCCCGCCAGCAGAAAAACCGCCAACGCAAGCCATCGCGATTTGTTCAAGATTCGTTTCATGTCATTCCTCGTCATCTCTCCCGCAAGAGGGCATGGGGCGCGTTCCGAAATCCATCTGCCCAAAACCTTACGCGCTCCAAGC
>DCIH01000111.1:0-2251 GCA_002317575.1 Verrucomicrobia bacterium UBA1731
TTGGCGCGGGGAAGGACGCCGCGCCGTCGTTTTACGCAGCGTCCGCAGGCATACCCATACGGCGGTGGGCAAAAATGGGTAAGTAACTCCAGGACAGGGTTCTTCCTTGTCTTTGCATGCCTTTTGGTGTAGAATACGGGCTTGCGATTTCAAAACAAACAAGGAGAGTTCCATATGTCCAAGAAGTGCGCGTGCGGTTGCGATTGCAATGACATCTTTCTGCCTTTGGCCGAGGCCCTGAACGAGCTTCGCTGCTATGCCGGCGACAAGCCCGAAATGGTGGGCATCGCGTGGGAACGCGAAGAAGGCCACGTCTACCGCTACGACATTCCGATGCCGCGCGACATCCGCACGGCCGAGCGCGCTTCCGTCGTGAGTCTCGTCGAGCGCTGCGTCAAGTTCGTCCTCTGGGCGGCCGGCGGCTGGAAGCTCTACCTCGCGGGACCGGACTGGCTCGTGAAGCCCATCGCCAAGGACTATACCAAGAAGGGCGCGCGCAAGTTCGACTACGGCTTCTTCAACGACCTCTACGGCAAGCCCTTCGAAGTCGTGATCGTCCCCTACAAGAAGATGCCCGCGATGAGCGAGCGCCGCGTGCTGGTGAAGAACAACACGAACGGCAACCGCATCGGCTTCGACCTCGGCGCGAGCGATTTCAAGATCTCCGCGCTCAAGAAGGGAAAAGTCGTCTTCTCGCAGGAGTTCCCCTGGGATCCGCGCAACGCCGGCGATCCGGAATACCACTATTCCAAGCTTTCCGCGGGCCTCGAAGAGGCGGCCAAGGCGCTCGGCGGCAAGGTGGACGCGATCGGCGGTTCCACGGCGGGCGTGCTGGTGGGCAAGAAGCTCGGCGTCGCCTCGCTCATCCGCGGCGTGAAGGAGCAGAACCCCGGCAAGTACGCGGACGCGCAGAACTTCCTCAAGCGCATCGAGGAAGAGTGGCAGGTGCCTTTTGAAGTGTACAACGACGGCGACGTCACGGCGCTTGCGGGCGCGATCACGATGAAGAAGAACGGCATCCTCGGCGTCGCGATGGGCTCCTCCGAAGCGGTGGGCTACATCGATCCCAAGGGGGCGTTGACGGGCCGCATCAGCGAGCTCGCGTTCGCGCCGGTGGACTACAACCCGAACGCGGCGTGCTGCGAGTGGAGCGGCGACTACGGCGTGGGCGCGATGTACTTCTCCCAGCAGGCGGTGAACCACCTCGCGTGCAAGTTCGGCTTCAAGTTCCCGAAGGCGATGAAGCTCCCCGAGCGCCTGAAAGTCGTTCAGGCCGCGATGGAGAAGCACGACGACAAGGCGCTCAAGGTGTACCTCATGATCGGCCGCTACCTCGCGAACGCGGTGCCGTGGTACCGCGAGTTCTACGATTTCCAGAACCTCATGATCCTCGGCCGCGTGACCTCCGGTCTCGGCGGGCAGATCATCCTGGAGACGGCGAAGATGGGTCTCGAGGCGCTCGATCCGTGCCTCGCGGAAGAGGTCGACATCTTCATGCCCGACGAAAAGGCGCGCCGTCTCGGCCAGTCCGTGGCCGCCGCGCAGATTCCCGTGGTCAAGTAATCGGTGAAAGGGTTCCAATCATGAGCAACAGAACGTTTTCGGCCGAAGAACTGCGCGAGGTCATTTCGCTCTTTCAGGTGTTCGGCGACATCAAGAGCGTCGAGCGCTACGGTTCGGGCCACATCAACGACACGTTCAAGGTCGATATGTCGTTGGGCGGCGAACCGGTGCGCTACGTGCTGCAGCGCGTGAACGACGCGATCTTCACGCGTCCCGACCGCGTGATGGAGAACATCGCGCGCGTCACGAACCACCTGCGCGCGAAGTTCGCGGGCGCGCCCGACGCGACGCGCCGCACGCTCACCGTGATTCCGGCGCGCAACGGCCAGCCGTGCGCGCGCGGCCCGGAAGGCGGTTGGTGGCGCATGTACGTGTTCATCTCCGGCGCGAAGACGATCGACCTCATCGAGAACGCCGATCAGGCCCGCAAGGCCGCGCGCGCGTTCGCGGGCTTCCAGAACGCGCTCGCCGACCTGCCGGCGCCGCGGCTCTTCGAGACGATTCCCGCGTTCCACAACACGCTTTCGCGTCTCGAACAGCTCGACGTCGCCGCGAACGAGGACAAGATGGGCCGCAAGGCGGGCGTCGCCGCGGAACTCGCGTTCGTGGACGCGCACCGCGAAGAGGCCGGCAAGATCGTGAAGATGATGGAGGCGGGCGAGATTCCCGAGCGCATCACCCACAACGA
>DCIH01000111.1:2445-5428 GCA_002317575.1 Verrucomicrobia bacterium UBA1731
ACTTCGAGGCGCTCGTGAAGGGGTACACCTCCGAGGCGAAGTTCCTCACGGAAGCCGAGCGCGACAATCTCGCGTTCTCCGGGCGACTGATCACGTTCACGATCGGCATCCGCTTCCTGGCGGACTATCTCGCCGGCGACACGTACTTCCGCACGGCCTACGCCGACCACAACCTCGTCCGCGCCCGCACCCAGTTCAAGATGGTGCAGTCGATGGAAGAGCAGAAGGACGAATACGAGGCGATCGTCCGCGCCGCCGTGAAGTAAGCGGCGACGCCGTTGGCGCGCGCCGGCCCCGAACCGCGCCAACCGCGGCCCCGAACAGTAGAGCAGTTCGTCCCGAACTGCGCAGGACGGAGTCGGGGTTAGGGGTTAGGAGTGGTCCGAAGGGCGGCCCCTGACAGGAGAAGCGGCGCCCTCGCCGCTTCAGCCGCGTGCGACGGAGTGTGGCGCGGCTTGGAAGGATAAGGCACATGATCATTTCGAGGCTTCGCTGGCGCGAAGCTGAAGCGGCGAGGGCGCCGCTTCTCCTGATAGGGGCCTCCTGAAGCGGCGAGGGCGCCGCTTCGTGGGGTGTGGCGAGAAAGACGCTCGCCTCAAAGTAGTCGGCGTGAAAGACGCGACAGTTCGCCAAGATGTGTGTCAAGGCGCGTTACTGCCAACTTGTGTCGTCGATCGTCACGAGCATGCGGCCGTGGCGGATCGAGAGGACGTGCACTTCGTCGCCGACGATTTCGTAAACGATGCGGTAAGGTTTGACAATCAGCTGGTGAAGGCGCTCGGGATTGGGCGGGATGGTATGGTAGCAGGCGAGCGGAACGGCTGGACAGGAAAGTGGGAATTGTTCCAGTTGGGCAACGTCATGGATGATCTTGTCGTGCCAGCGAATGGCGTCTTCATACGAGAGTTCTTCTTCGATGGCAAGGAGGATCTCTCGGAAAAGCGACTGGGCGTGAGGCGAGAATTGTGGGGTCATTGGGCTGCCCTCACGGAAGTGCGTTTGCGCAACGCGGCGAGCACATTTCGCGAGACGACATCAAGAGGGATGCCTTTGCCTTCTGCGAATTGGCGGCGGGAGATTTCGATGTCGGATTCCAACTCGGCGATTTCGTCACGGACGGCCCCCGGCGCGGCAATGGTGAAGGGGACGCGGCGCTCACGGGCGGTCGTCACCATGAAGACATTGATGAGCGACGAGGCGGAGAGTCCGATGTCGTTGCAGAAGGCCGAGAAGTTGCGCTTGACGTTGTCGTCGACGGAAATGGTCATGCTTGCCATGGTGTATTTACCTTATTTAGCTTGTGAACAATGTGTAGTGTACAGTAATCTGCCGTATGGTGCAAGGGCGGCGGCGTAGGATTTACAGTTTGAGGGGCCGCGTGAGGAGCCCCGCAGAGGCGCTTCCCCCGGGGGTGGCGTCGCGCGGGCGCCGACCACGGCAGAAAGAAATGGCGGGTGAGTTGATGAGGGTTGAAGTGGGTTGATAAGACTTGAAAACGTTTTATTTGAGTGTGTTAATTTGCGGTTATGTCGGCACGTGGACGGGTGAGGTCGGTGAATATCACATAAGGGTACCGCCGAAAGAAATGGTTAGGGTTCAGAACAGCTCGACGCGGCCACCTAATTTTATGAAGAAATGCGGTTCGTCAGGCTCTCCCCATTCCGGGTGATGGTGCTTGCATGAAGGATTGTCGACATAGGCGTAGGGCTTCATTCCTGTGGCTGTCTCAAGCCCCATGCACCAGTAGGACATTCGCGGCGCATCACGTGCGTAGCCACGGCGAAATTCGACGACAGGATGCCTTTCCGCCGTTGTTCTGGAATCCCAGTTGTAAAACCGTGTGCGCCAGTACTTCGTGTTAAGGCGGTATTCCTCACGCTTGCCGCCGTGCGCGATCATGTCGTACCATTTCCCAGTCAGCACCAGCGAAAGTACTGCGCATTTGTCCCGCTTGAGTTTGTACATATCAATCTCGCAATATGGTTGTTAGTATTTCGCGAGTTGTTTTTAACAGCCATCGTTTGACAGTATTTCCTTTGCTTGTGTCAAATTGGCGATGGCCACATCAATTTCGTTCTCCGCCCTGATGTACTGAGCGATGGATGCGGCTTCAAAGGAGTGCCCGACTGCGTGATGTGCGAGATCAAGGCAAGACTGTACGGCCACTACATCCTCTTTCTTCATCTTTTTCATACAGAACATCCATATATTTTTCGGCGTTGGTTTATCGTTTATGTACGGCGTATTGGACGGGCCGCGCGGGCTCCGGCCATCGAATAGACGTAGAGTGCTTTCTCGATCACGTCGGCGGCATTCGCCGGGTTGTGGGCGGACATCCAGTCCTGTACTCGACGGATGCAGTCGTCCGGCGAGGTGGATGCGGCGATCACATCCTGCAGCGGAGCAAGGTCGGCTGCAAATGCCCGGCTTAGATCGTCTGCCGACGAGACGGCCGCGCGGTCTTCAACGGAATCGCCGGCGGACAACGGGACGGGTTGGGCCGAGAACGGAATCATTCCAGGCTGCGGCACTGCGGCGCGGCGGATGCCGAAGCCGAGACGTTCGGACAGCGTGTTGAGCGCGTCGTCATCCGGCTCGAGGCCGGACTCGTGGAGCTTCGCGATCAGCGCGAGCGAGGCCGACAGTTCGGACTGCGAATCGGATCCGAATAGAATCTTCGGCGCACGTCCCCGCTTCCCGTTGATCGCCAGGAGCTGCTCGAAGAGCTGGCCGCGGAACGTCGCGGAAAGGGATTTCGCGTCGGCCTTCCGGATGTCTTCCCGCACTTCTCCCTGTAGGTTCGCAGTCCCTCCGCCGAGTTCTCCCGTCGGGGCTGCCGTTGAGGAGAGCGTTTGGCCGACGATGAGCTTGGAAATCTCCTGGTTGCAGATGGTGATGAACCGCTCGTGGCTGTTTGACGAGTCGCCGCTGGCGGCCTGGACGACCTCGACCTCGGTGTTCTTCGACACGACGATCGCGCCGA
>DCIH01000111.1:5447-5608 GCA_002317575.1 Verrucomicrobia bacterium UBA1731
CCGAGCCTCACGGCGAGACGGAACGCGCGTTCGAGCGTGGCGCGGCCTTTCTCGTCGGAGTACTTTCCCTTGAGGAATGGGACGCCGAACCGTTCCAGGAGATCCGCCCACCACTGGCGCGACATCGTTCGCAGCAGCCACCAGAAGAGGATCGACCGCAT
>DCIH01000111.1:5656-8130 GCA_002317575.1 Verrucomicrobia bacterium UBA1731
TGTCGGGGGCGGGCATGAGGTCGCATCGGTGGACGATGTAGCGGTCGGGCGTGACTTCGTGGGAGGTCGAGAGAGGCGTGCCGTTATCGTCCACGTCGAAGATGCGCATCTTCCCCTTGGAGTAGTCGAGGAGCTGGTAGTGGACGGGGACGAGCGCCTTCAGCTCAAATCCGCCGCCCGGCCTCGCCTCGAAGACCTTCTCGACGACCGCCACCGGGTAGAGCGTCGCGTTCATGAGCCACGACTCGGCGTCGGCGAATGTCGGATTGTCCAGCACCTCGGCGCAGAGGTCGCACGCGGCGGCGTCCTCGGGATCTCCCTTTCGGAACGGGACGACGGAAACCGGGTCGCCGAGGACGGAGATCTTGCGCTTCATGAACTCGGAGCGGACCTGGTTGTCGTTCGCGATCACGTCGCGATAGAGGGCGAATAGCTCCCGCGTGTCGCCGTTCTGCGCCTGCTCGATGATGCCGGACAGGCGGTCCGCCGTCATGTAGCGGACAATGCTCGGCAGCTCGCGCCGCGGGTCGAGCGGAATAGCCTGGGAAATGGTTTCTTCGGGTTTCTGTTTCTTCATGGTTTACCTCTGTTCGTTTGGAGTTGCCTTCTGCCTGGAGGACGTCGGCATGAATGCCGACGCGCAAAACCACATCGGGTGGTTCTTGTC
Organism: Verrucomicrobia bacterium UBA1731; assembly: GCA_002317575.1. Taxonomy (GTDB): domain Bacteria; phylum Verrucomicrobiota; class Kiritimatiellia; order RFP12; family UBA1067; genus UBA1731. The sequence continues at coordinate 6,324 of DCIH01000111.1, forward strand.
GTACTTCTCATAGCCGCAGCCCTTGCGGCAGCGGCATATGTATTCTGCGTAGGCGCCGCGCTTCATCATTCGCTCGTAGGTGGACGGATGCCGTCAGCAGTCCATGCAGCCGTCAAGCCAGCGGCAGGTATGTTTCTTTGACATGCTCATTTCACCCCCTTGCGCCCTCGGCGCAGTCTGTTGTATAATACGTGCATCCTGTAAGGAAACCATTGCGACAGTAAACTCATAGGTCGTGATCGGTAGAAGACTTGTCTTCACCCTTTCTTGTAGATCCCGCGGCGAAAGTCGCGGGTTCGTCTTTATGTGCGACCTCCGAACGGTTTCTTCGAAGTGATCTGCTTCATATACCTTTCGCGTTCCTTGACGTCGATGTATGTTTCACCAGTCTCCTTGTTAACCTTTGCCCCCGGATCGAACGAGGTGATGATAGAGCGTCCATCCCTGAACTTTGAGACAATGACAATGTTATTGCCATGTGCAATCGCGAGCTTTCTGAAATTGGGGTGCTTTGCATCTTCTTCGGAATGGTGGTAAACGGTTCCGTGTTGGATAACATCCGCAATTTCCCTCTCGGCGCCTGGATGTTTCGCCAGAATATGAGCAATTCCAGAACCGCCATGATATTCGTTTGCAGCATTCCCGGCCGTTCCGGCCTCGACGCCGATCCATCCAATGTCTTTGCGGTACATGGCATGCGGTTCGTATCCTGTTTGCTTTCGAGCAAGCCGCGTGAATACTGCCTTTCCGCGCTCCATGTTCATCTTCGGGTTGGCGGCGAGCGTCTCAGGGTTGCCGTTTCCGTAGCGATCCTGAAACCCTTTGTCGCGGTGTTCCCGCGGACGGGAGCACCCTCCGGCCGTCCATTCGCCGTCGGCGTTGCGCGGCTGGGTGGGATCGTAGCCGCTTGGGGTTAGGGCGGTTCGGCGGCAGTGCGCGGGGAACGTCGGCATGGATGCCGACGCACAGTACCAGTCGGCGATCTCGGCGGCATCGTCGGCGGAGAAGCCGATGGCCTTCAGTTCGGCGACGTAGAGTTCCCGGAAGTCCATAGTGTTATGAGTTGATGGTTTGGGCGAGGGCGTCGTCGTCGGCGTTGTCGGGGCGCATCGTCAGGCGGCGGTCGTGCGGGACGCACGACCCTGCCGCGGCTGCGCGGCTTCCGACCTGGACCGCGTCGACCCGGACCGGCTCGGTGCCTTCTATGAGGGCGTGGACGGAGAGCTTGGTGCCGTCGAAGAGGTCGCCGTGGCGGCCTGTCGCGGAGTCGAGCGCGTTGTCGAAGCCGCCCTTCATCTTCTTGACGAGCCGGAAGTCGTCCTTGACCTCTGCTGACTTGGGAAGGTCGACGCGGTCCTCTTCGATCGCGTTTACCAGGAGCTGGCCGAGGTACGTCTTGTAGAGGACCCTTTCGCCCATGACGTCCGTCTTCTCGGAGTTCTTGACGAGGATGACGTTCGTGACGCCTTCCAGCTCTTCGCGCACCTCGGTCGCCCAGTACACCTCGCTCGTCGCGTCGATCGCCACGGCGCGGGGATGCAGCACCTCGCAGAGCTCGCGGAGAATCCCCTTGGGCTTCTTGGGGTCGGCGGACTTGAACGAGAGGATGAGCTTCGCGACGTAACGTCCGTCGATGAGCTGCGTGACGGTGATGCCGAACGGGTTGGAGGTCTCGCCCTCGGTCGTCGCCGGATCCGCGCCGATGCCGATTGGGCCGCGGCTTGGGTCGATGCCGCGCTCCCACCCTGCGGGGAGGTCGTCGAGGGCGAAGACGCAGCCGGCGCGTTCGCCGCGATCCATCGACTCC
>DCIH01000111.1:8151-8346 GCA_002317575.1 Verrucomicrobia bacterium UBA1731
CGGCGGCCGTGCCGCCGGTGATGAACAGGCACCCGTAGTTGCGGTCCCAGGCGTCCTTGTCGAAGGCCTTCTGGCGCGACTCCTCGGGCGTGACGGGCTTCGCGGTCTTGGTGTCGTAGAGCGTCACGCCGTCCGCGTAGGCGTCCCAGGCGTCGACGCGCAGGCACGTGACGCCCTTGACGCTCTCGTAGACGT
>DCIH01000111.1:8385-35757 GCA_002317575.1 Verrucomicrobia bacterium UBA1731
TCGTGCCGGGCGGCGGGGCGAGCTGTTCGAAGGAGTAGTGCGCGTCGTCCGGCGGCGGCGTCGTCAGCAGAAGGATGCGGAACTGCGGATTGGAGGCGACGATCGGCTCGACGGCTTCCCAGACTTCCTTCCAGTTTCCGATGCGGCCGACCTCGTCGCACATGAGGTCGCCCGTCTCGCCGACGGTGTCTGGACGGAGCGCGACGACCTTGGTGCGCGAGTAGGACGTGCGGCTGTGGTAGTAGCGGAACTCGAGCCTGGAGTGTTCGAAGAGGTCGGCGAAGTCGTCGTTGGTGAGGTCCTTCACGTTGCGGCCCGTCTTGTCGTCGGCCAGCGTGACCTCGCCGTCGCGTCCCTTCTCGATGGCCGCGCGGATCGCCTTCTCGATGACGGCGGCCTCCTTGCGCACGATCTCGCGGGAGAGGTTGAGCTTGGCGGAGCCGAAGATGACGGTGTGGTCGCGGTTCTTCATCATCTTCATGAGGGCGATGTTCGCGCACGTCGTGGTCTTGCCGTACTGGCGCCGGGCGATGAAGCCCAGGAGGCGGTACCGCTCGACGAGCTTCAGGAGCCGGCGCTGGCCCGAGCGCATCTTGACGACGGCGTCGGGAGACGGCGGCGAGAACGCCGCCGCACTGGACGGGATGACCTCACTTGCCATCGTCGGCTCCTTCCCAGAGGTCGCCGAACATGAGGCGGCCGAGGCGCTCGGTCTTCTCGTCGCCTCCGAGGCGGCGGTCGGTCGCCAGGGCGACGGCGTCCTTGTTCTGCGCCCACTTGACGAACAGACGCGCCGTGTCGCGCTCGAACTTCGCTCGGGAGAGCGAAAGCTGCTCCTCGGCGATGGCGTTCTTCTCCTTGGCGAGCGCGAGCTTCTGCGCCGCGTTCTCGCCAGCCCTGAGCTGGACGAGCGCCTTGGCGAGATCGGCGACGTTCTCCTCGTCGGCCTTCTCGAGGATGTCCATGATCGCAGCCGCCGCTATGTTGCAGCCTACGCCAGCCGCGTTGCCTCCGGCAGATGCGGCGATGGTCGAGGACATCTCGGCGAGGCGGCGGATGCGATCGGCCTGGCCCTGGTCTTCGAGCCAGTCGGCGTAGCCGCTGGAGCGCCAGTCGGTGAGGTTCTGCGCGTTGACGTCGCCGGACTTGATCTCGCGCAGGATTCGGCGCGTCTCCTTCAGGCCGTTGAGCCAGGCGAGGATCTCGGGACCGCCCACGCCGTCGCGGATCCGCTCGTTGAGCTCGTTTCGGACCGCGAACGGCAGACGGCCGATCTTGGAGCGGTAGCAGCGCGTGGTCATACGACGGTCATCCTTCCTTCGAGAACCCAGCGCTTGGATCCTTCCTGGGTCACCTGCCACACGGCGGAGTTGTCGAGCTGGTCGATCTTGAGATCGACCATGCCGAGCTTGTGCAGGGCCCGCAGAGCGTCGGCGACGTCCTCGGCCGTGACGCGGGCGTCGAGCAACCCCGAGGCGTTGAGGCGCAGCGCGATGGACTGCTCTGTGTAGGCCGCGGGATAGCGCGGGGACAGGAACGCGATGATCAGCTGCTTGAGGTTCATTTCGACTCCACCTTTCCTTCGATTTTTCCGATGAGACGCTCGATTCCGAGCTGCCATTCCCCGATCTTATCCGTCAGTTCGCGGCCCTGGTCGAAGAGCTGCTTGAAGATGCCGTCGACGCGGGCCCGCTCGTCGCGGAGTTCCCGCTTGAGCTCTCCGATCTCGCAGGCGAGATCGCGCTTCGTCGCGTAGTCCTTCGCCACGATCTCGGGCAGCGGCGGCGTGCGCGGCGGGTTGTCGGCGTGGCGCATCTTCTGGATGCCGCGCGCGATCGAGATGACGTAGTTGACGAGCGCGGCAAGCGCGGACAGCGCGACGACGGCCGCGCCGACGATGATGAGATATGGCATTGTTTCGTGCATGGTTGGACTTTCTTCAACAATCGCCTGCATTGTCGCAAAACGCCGCCCGAAACGCACGCGACGATGCGGACGGTGCGCACCGTCCGCACGGGACGGGGGCGGTCACGGAAGATGAACTTATGGACGCGATCGCGATCGTCGAGTCCGACAACGGGCTCACCTCGAAGAACGTCTACCAGCTCACGCCGATTTACGTGCGCGACGTGTGCCGGATCACCGGCAACAGGATCACCTTCCGCCAGGCGACCGGATGCGACGAGCTGGCCCGCTGCTGCATGTCGGCCTACTGGGCGCACTACGGGCGGCTCTACTACCTGAAGACGGGCAAGCCGGCGAGCGCGGAGGTGCTCGCGCGGATTCACAACGGCGGCCCAGACGGCTGGCGCAAGAAGGCGACGAACGCCTACTGGCGCAAGGTGAGCCGGGTGCTGGCGAGGTCGAAAAGTGAATGAGGAATGAGGAATGAGGAATTTGGAATTGGGAATAAAGGAGACTGAAATGAAACAACCGACATACAAGATGGAGCGCATTGCGCTCGCCGACTGCAAACCACATGCCGACGCCGAGGCGTATTCGGCTTCAAGCGAAGACCGGGCCGCATTGACGAATTCGATCAACGAGTCCGGGCTGCTGTCGCCCATCGCCGTCGTGCCCGGCGACGACGGCAAGGGATTCTTCGTCATCGACGGCATCGGGCGGATGAACGCGCTGATGGCTGCCGGGGTGACGGAGACTGAGGCCCAGGTGTTCGATTTGGGCGATTTGAGCGTCGCCGAATTCGTCGTCTGCAAGAACGCCATGATGCGCAAGGTCACGACCGGGACGCGTGTCATGGCGTATTTGAAGTGCCATGAGCGCGAAGTGCTGGCCGCGGCGGACCCGAAATACTACAACTTGCGCGAGACGAGTTTCAAGGGCAAGCACGGCGCGGTTTCATATGAAACCTCGCCGGATAAGGGTTGGTCGGCGAAGGAAGTCGCGGCGCGGATCGGGGTGTCGAAAAACGACGTTCTGGCGGGTATCGAGCTGTTGAAGGCGTCGTCGGAGGATGACGGGGGCGGCGCGGAGCGGAGTCCGCGCCCTACCGGGCGGGCGCAGTATGAACAGATGGACCTTTTCGATACGGTGGAGTCGGTGCTGCGGGGCGAGACGCCGATCCGGCGGTGGAAGGCGGCGGCGGGCGGCAAGGTGTCGAAGGTCGGCGGCAAGGCGTCGGCGGACTACACGGCGATCGCCTGGCGCACGGTGAAGAGCTGGCGCGGCATCTTCGAGAACTGGCAGACGGTGCCGATGGAGGCGCGCGTCCACATCCTCGACGAGTTCCGCGCGGCCCTGTGCGTCATCCCGGACGACTTCCGCGCCGCGATCGAGCTGGTCGTGTGCGAGAACTGCAAGGCGAAGAAGAGGAAGTGACGATGGACGCGGCTGCGAAACGGGCGGCGGCGGTTGGCGAGGTTCGGCGGCTTGTCGGAGAGGGCGCGACGCTCAAGGACGCTCTCGCGGCGGAGGGCGTTTCCGAGACGACCTTCCGCCGCTGGGCGGCGCGGCTCGACGCGGGCGGCGTCGCCGACCTCGCCGACCGCCCGAAGAGCGGGCGGCCGCCGTCCGTCACGCTCGGGGACGACGAGAAGGCGCTGCTCCGGCGCGTCTACCTGCAGTCCAACCGCGCGGAGCGCACGGGCTCGATGACGATGGCGGCGCGGATCGCGGCGCGGGACGAGGCGAACTGCCTCGCGCCCGGGACGCGGGCGGCGATCCTCGCCGAGCGTTCGACCAAGCACGCGCTGCCGACGCCCGTGCGGCTCGCCATGCGCGAGGTGGCGCCCGCCGTCTTCGCCCGCTACCGCGATCCGCGCGCCGGGCAGAACGACGGCATCTACGTGCCCGGCTGGCTCCGCCGCGACGAGGAGACGGGGCGGCTCCTCCTCCCCGGCGAGCGCCAGGTGTGGGACGACGCATCGGTCAACGTGGCCGTCGCCGTCCCCTGGGCCGGTCGCGGGGACAAGGCGGGGGACAAGTGGGGCTGGCGCGCGGCGCGGTACCAGCTCCTCGCCGGCATCGACTGCGCGACGGACTTCTTCTGCGGCTTCGGCTACGTGATGCGCACGAGCGACGGCTACCGCGCGTGCGACGTCGCGAACGTCATGCACCGCGTCTGGCGGCAGCAGGGCTTCATGCCCAGGAAGGTCGTCCTCGAGGGCGGCAGCTGGCAGGCCCAGACGACCCTGGACTTCCTGAAGACCGCCGGCGTCGGGATCGTGAGCGCCAAGGGACGCCCGAACCAGAAGCTCGTCGAGAACTACTTCAACCGGCTCTGGACGGCCCTCTCGATCTTCCTGCCGAGCTACGGACAGATCGGCCGGTACCGCGGCGAGATGCGCCGCGAGAACCTGAACTGGATGAAGGTCTTGAGCGGCAGCGCGGATCCGCGCAAGCACTTCCCGACGCTGAAGGTTTTTCTGCACGCGCTCAACCGTGCGGTGGACTACCTGAGGTGGGAGCGGGTGGAGTCGAAACTCTACGGCACGTGGCAGCCCCAGGAGGCGTACAAGGGAGCGGCGGCGAACGCTCTGAAGCTCGTCGACGGGCTGGAGCGGTACGCGCTGCCCGTCGTGGCGCGGCGCCAGCTGCGGCGCGGCGGCATGGTTTTCGTGACGGCCGAGACGCAGATGGAGGGCCTCAGGCACGAGTACGCCTTCGCGACGCGCGAGGGGTGGCGGTACGACGGCGCGCCCGTCGTGGTGCGCTTCGACCCGGCGACGGCGGCGGAGCGCGGGGCCGTGATCGAGCTCGCGCAGGGATGGCGCGACTTCAGGGCCGGTACGGTGGTCGACGCGGCCGCGCCGTGCGTGTCGGCCCCGCCGGACTTCCTCTCCGATTCGGGCATCTTCGACCTGCGCGGGGCGGGACGCCACGAGCACGCGGCGAACCGCGCGGCGGTGCGCTCGGTCGTGACGGCGTACGACACCAGGGGGCCGGTCGCGACGGATCTCGAGGACGGGGTCGTGACGGGCTTCGGGATAAGGGGCGGCGTTCCCGTTGCGGCGGACACGAACGAGGCGACGCAGGAGCCGGACGAGGCGGCGATCGCCGCGCTGGAGGCCGAGGAGCGGCTGATGGCTTTTGCGTGACGCATTGACAAACCAACCAACAAACCAACAGGAGAAAACAAGATGAACAAGACTGAACAGGAACTTGTCGAGACGGCCGCGAAGATCGCGGCCTGGGGCGACGGACACGGCATGAGCCGGGCGCAGCTCGTTCGGAACTTCACCGACCTGGGGAGCGAGAAGAGCTTCCGGGACATCTCGTCCGGCCAGGTCGAAGGATACAACGCCGAGAGCCAGCTCGCGAAGTACCGGGCGGTCTACGCCACGATGGAGGAGCTGGCCGACCGCGGCGGCGAGGAGAAGATCTACGACGACCTGGGCACCGTCGTGAAGCTTCGCCGGGCGTTCCTCGGCGTCGTGAAGGCGACGGGCACGAACCGCGTGCTGATCGTGCAGGGAGAGTCGGGCGGCGGCAAGACGACGGCGGTCGGGCTCCTGAGGGGCAAGTACGGCACGGGGCGCATCAGCTACGTGGAGGCGAGCGACGTGTGGGACGACTCGCCGAACGCCTTCCTCGGCTCGATCCTGCGCGCGCTCGGTATGACCGAGCTGCCGAGCGGGCGCGTCGGGAGGCTTGAGGAGGTGCAGGCGCGGCTTTCGATCTCGCGGAGGTGCCTCGTCGTCGACGAGGCGCACCACCTCGGGCCGCACTGCCTGAACACGGTGAAGACGCTCGTGAACACGACGCCGGGCGAGTTCATCCTGGTGGCGATCCCGACCTTGTGGAACAAGCTTCAGGCGCACGCCTACCAGGAGGCGAAGCAGATCGCCACGAACCGCCTCTCGGAGCGCGTGAAGCTCTCGCTGGACGAGGCGGACGTGCGGCTCTACCTCTCGAAGCGGTTCCCGGACGCGTCGGCGGCGGAACTCAAGGTGGCGGCGAAGATCATCCGCCCGAACGCGCTCCTGTGCGGGAACTACGCCTTCGTGCGGGACGTCGCGCGGGAACTCGCCGCGCTCGACGCGGACGCGGTGTCGAAGGCGGTGTCCGTCGTGACGGGGCGGCGGTGAGGAATGAGGGATGAGGGATGAGGGATGAGGGATGAGGGATGAGGGATGAGGGATTTGAAGTTTGAATGGTAGGGCGGCCTCGATGAGGCCGCCGCAGCAAGTGAAAAGTTAAAAGCGAAAAAGGATAAACGGAAATGGAAAAGAAAGTGACGACGATGCGGGACTCCAACGGTAACGAGATCCCGCTCAAATACGTGAGCAAGTACGACAAGGCGAAGGACAAGGCCGTGCGGCGGATCCTCGCGCGGTTCCTGAAGGCCCGCGCGGATCTCGAGAGCGTGGTGGCGGATTCGATATCCGAACTCCAGGCCCTCGCCGACACCAAGGAGAAAGTCGGGGTCAAGGGCAACTTCTCGGCCCGCAGCTTCGACGGGCTGGTGCAGGCGTCGATCCGGCAGCAGTACAACGTGTACCTCGACGAGCGCGTGGTCAAGGCGCGCGAGCTGATGCTCGGATACGTCGAGGGCGTTCTCGCGAAGGTCGGCGGAAACGACGCCGCGGCGCTTCGGATCATCGTCGCCGAGGCGTTCAAGGCGAACGCGCAGGGCTTCCTCTCGACGGGGAAGATCATGTCGCTCCTCCGGATGGAGATCGACAACGCCGACTGGCGCGCCGCCAAGCGCATCTTGCAGGAGGCGATCAAGCCGCAGAAGGGAAAGCGCTACCTCGTGTGCGAGCGTCGCGCATCGACGCAGGCCGAATTCGAGGCGGTTCGCCTCGACATCTCCGACTGCTGGCCCGAAGACGCCAGGGAAGGACGCGCGAAGTGAATTTCGCCTTCTGGCTCAAGGAGATCGCGCGCGCCGCCGCACGGTGGGCCTCGGTCCGCAACCCGGCCGCGTCGGCCGCGGCGGTCCGCGCCGTCCTGCGGATCGCCGAATCGGCGATCATCCTTCTGGCCGGGAGGCCGTTCGGGAACGTCAAGACCGCAAACAACGCAAGAAAGGAGAAGAGGAACATGGTGAAGTGGACGAACGCGAAGAAGAACAAGGCGCCCCGCGCTGTGGAGCGGTGCGTCCCGCACCGCGCAGAGGCGTGCGAAAAGCCCGTGGCGAGGTGTCTGCGACACCGCGCCAAGGCGAAGCCCCGCAAGCCGAAAGGCGGAAAGGAGGCCGCCAAGTGACGGCGAACGCGACCGACAAGGCCGTGCGCGCGCAAGGCGGGGCCGTCGTCAAGCCGCACCAGGTGCAGGCGATGATCCTCGCCGCGCGCCGCGCCTACGCCGAACAGGCGAAACGCGGCCTCGTGGACGACGGCGTCGGGTTCGACGCCTGGCGGCGGGCGACGATCCACGACGTGGTTGGCGCCGCCGCGCCGTCCTCGTTCCGCGCCGTCACGCAGCGCGACTACGCGGCCGTGATGCGGTACTTCGGGGAACTGGCGCTCGACGGCGGCGAGGGGACTCGCCGCAGCGCCCTTCAGAGCACAAACCGATCCGACGACGAGCGGCGTCGCGCGCTGTGGGCGCTCGGGCTCGTCGAGAGGGAGCTCGGCGAGTTTTTCGGCGGGCCGGGCGGGGCGATGCGGTACGCCGACGCGCTGTTCGCCAAGGTCCACCGCACGGAACGCCTCGACGCCTCCGCGCGCCAGGTGTGGGCCGTCATCTTCACCCTGCGGAACCGCGCCGCGAAGAAACGCGCAAAAACGGCCCCAGGAGCGCGAGGCGCTTCGGACGGCCCGTTGCCGCCCCCGCCCCCTTCCGAGCGTTTTCCCGCGTTTTCCCGCGGCTTGTAGGCGATTGTGGCTTTGAAGGAGGTGTCGCATGGCTGAAAAGATGGTTCAGGCCGACCTTTTCGGGGTCGAAACGCCCGTTGAGACGGTCCGGAAGCTCGGCGTTCCGCCGGAGCTGTCCGTCGAGCCGGAACCGGCCATGGTGCGTGTGGCGCCCGGGCGTCACGCGTGGGTTCCGAAGAGCGCGGCGACGCCGCCCGACCAGTACGTGGCGTGCCGGTGGTCGCGCCAGGCCGACGGCACCTACGCGCCGGTGCCGGTGGCGGGGCGGTACGTGCGGCTGGACTCGCGCACGGCGACGCTCCTCGGGTTTCCGGCGCGCGAGGTGGACGAAGGCGTGGAGCGGTGCCGCTACGACACGATCATCCGGCTCGGCCGGGCGGGGTTCATCGACCTCGTGCGGATCGCGCCGAACACGATCCTCCTGGACCTCGACAGCTGGTACCGGCATCTGGCGGACTGCATGGACGACCCCGACCGCTGGGACGAGGGAAGCGAGGACCGCGAGACGTACCTGAAGGCGAACGACCTCGGCGGCTGGAAGCGGTACGTGTGAGGAATGGGGAATGGGGAATGGGGAATGAGGAATGAGGAATTTGGGATTTTTGGTATAATCGAAAGGCAGACATGACATCAACACTCAAGATAGACACGTTTCCGAACGAGGCGGCGGCGGCGTACGTGCGCGGCAAGGCCGTCGCGGATCCGAAGAACTTCGGGAATCTGCCCGACCAGCTCAAGCAGCGGGCGTTCGCGGTCGCGGGCATCGAGCAGCTCGACGTCGTGCGTCGGATCCGCGACGCGGTGGCGAAGCTTCCCGAGGGTGCGAGCTGGGACGCTGCGAAGAAGGAGATCGCCGATCTGACGTCGACCTACACGGGCGGCGACGTGAAGGCGGCGCGGGCGCGGGCTGAGCACGTTCTTCGCACGCACGGCTTCCAGGCGTACGCCGTCGCCAGGCACCAGCAGCAGATGGCCGGGATTGCTAGCCACCCCTACTGGAAGTACGAGACGGTGGGCGACAGCCGCGTCAGGGCCGGGCACGCCGCGCTGGACGGCAAGGTGCTGCGGGCTGACGACCCGTGGTGGAAGACGCACTATCCGCCGTGGGACTGGGGATGCCGGTGCATCGTGATCGCGCTCGACGAGGAGGACGCGAAGGAGATCGGCATCAGCAAGAGCGGCGACATGCCGACGCCGGAGCGGAGCGGAACGTACAGCTTCGACCCGTCCGACGCGGGGATCTCGCTCGACCAGATCACGGCAGGGCGCGACGACGCCGACATGCGTATCTTTTCGGCGAAGGCGCGGCAGGCGACGGTGCAGCCCGACGGGCGCGAACCGGAGACGATGTGGGAGATGATGGTCGACGAGAAGATGAAGAAGGAGAGCCGGTCGCTCGTCGCGAAAACCGAGCGCGACGGGAACGAACGCTCCATCGTGCTTGACTACCTGACCGGCAAGCAGATCGGCAAGGAAAAAGTCGGCGATGCGAACGGCGTAAAGCCCTACATTCCGGCCGGCAAGGAAATCGCAACGCTGCACACGCATCCGAACGGCGACAACACGCCGTCGCCGGGCGACATGCTCTTCGGTTTCCAGAACGGCAGCAAGGCCGAGTACGTCGCCTCCGGGAATAAGCTTCGCCGCTGGGTTTGGCTGAAGACGCCCGAGCCGGAGGACGCACGGTTGATACGGAAGTACGAAGAAGACAATGACAACGGGGGCGTCGACATTGAGTCGTACAATGCGTTTTTGAGAAGGCTTGTCAACGACGGATACATCAAGATGGAGGAACTGCCATGACAAAGGACGAGGCGTTCGAGGAGTTTCAGAGCCATTACAGGATCGTTAAGAACTGGCGGGCAAAGGATCCATGGCATGATGCCATTCGCGACCGTCACGACGCCCTTTTCGATTACGTTTTCTGCGCGAACTGCCGGGACAAGGATCCGGGGCCGTGGACGATGCCGCCGGTGCCGGAGGGGGTGGAGCCGTGACGATCGAGGTCAAAGTCGACACGTCTGATTTCGACCGGCTTCTGGCCGACGTTCCGGCGGCGCTTGCGCGGGCGCAGCGGAACGCGCTCGCGGCCGTCGGGCAGGCCGTTGCGTCGCGCTCGACGCTCGCGTTCAGGACGCCCGAGCTGCGCCCTGCGCCCTGGGCGCCTCGCAAGCCGAGCTACGTCGTAACGGTCAACAAGAAGACGAAGAAGAAGACCAAGAAGCTCGACGACCATCCGCTTCTGATCAAGAGCGGCTCCCTTCGCCAGTCCATCGGCTGGAAGTTCCAGGGCGACGACGCCGTCGCGGTCGGATCCGACAAGGAGTACGCCTCGTACCACCAGTTCGGAACGAAACGCATGCCGGCGAGGCCGTTCTTCCCGTTCGACGCCTCCGGCGTTCCAACGCCGCAGATTACGCGCAAGATCCACGATCTCGTCGAGAAGGCCTATTCCGAGGAGCTTCGCAAGCTCGGCTTCCGCTGATTTCCTTTTCCGCTTCGCGGGACGCGGAGGAACTCCGCGTCTACGTTCAGCGCCAAACTTCAAACTTCATTCCTCATTTTCCACGCCGCACAGTCCGCACGCCCGATGTCGCGTGCGGACCTTTTTTTCGTACAATCCGCGGCGTCATGGAAAAACCGGATAAAGTCATTCTCCTGAGAACCACGGGCACGGAAGTCGCCCTTTCGGCGGACGCGTCCAAGCTGCCGCGCCGCATCAAGATCCTCAACTGGGGCGACAACCCGAACTGCCACGGCAAGCGCGTGAACGTGGGGCCGCTCTTCGCGAAATGCCTCGCCGCCGAAACGTATCCCTACCGCAAGGTGGCGCTCGACTTCGAGCACAACACCTTCCCCGGGACGGCGGCGTACAAGGAGTCGCACGAGCCGCGGCCCGTCGCCGGGTTCGGCACGGTGGAGGCCGTCGAAGGCGACGGCGTGTACCTCACGATGTCCTCCTGGACGCCCGAGGGCGAGAAGATGGCCGTGAACTTCGCCGACGTATCGGCGGGCGCCGTGACGGACAAGGACGGCAACCTCGTGGCCGTGGCGAGCGTGGCGCTCTGCCGCGCCGGGGCCGTGGAGGGCATGGATTTCGTGGAGGCGCCGCTGAGTGGCGGCGTCTCTTCCGCGTTGGGCGGAATCATCAACGACGACAAACAGGAAAGGAAACGGGCAATGGACTACAAGGCATTGCTTTTGAAGACGCTTGGTCTTGGCGAAGACGCCACGGACGACGACATCCGTGCCGCGCTCGAGAAGATCAAGGAAACGATGGAGTCGCAAGAGGCCGCGATGGCCTGCGATCCCGAAAAGGAAAAGGCCGCGCTGTCGGCCGCGGTGAAGGATGCCGTCGCCGAGGCGGTGAAGCCGATCGCGGAGAAGGTCGCGGCCCTGTCGGCCGCGGCTGACGCCCACGAGAAGGCCGACCTCGTCGCCGCGGCGGCCCGCGAGGGCAAGGTGGTCGCGCTCGGCGCGGACGCGCTCGCGAAGCTCACGGTCGAGGAGCTGGAGGGCGTGATCGCGAAGACCCCCGCGACGGTGCCGCTCTCGGCGATGACGCCGGCCACCGTGCGCGAGAGCGTCGCGCGCGAAACGTCCGACGAACTCCGGAAGATCGCGCTCAACTGCGGCGTCGACCCGGACGCGTTGAAGAACCTGTAACGGAAAGGAAAACGGAAAATGAAGAAAATGAATATGCTGGCCGCAGCGGCGGCCATTTCGATCGCGGCCTTCGCGGGCGAACACGACACGCCCGAGACGGCCGCCGACCACGTGCGGCTCACGTGCGGCGAACAGGTGTACGCCGGCAACGTGGCGATCGTCGGCACGAACGGCCTCGCGTACGCGGTGAACACGGCCGCCGTCGCCGGCGGAACCGCGTGCGGCGTGTTCCTGCACTCCGCCGACAAGGGCGCCAAGGTGCTCGCCAAGCGCGGCGGATTCGTGCTGGAGAACGCCGGGAACGTCTCGAAGGCGGACGTCGGCGCGACGGTGTGGTCCGTCACGAACAACGCCTGGACGGTGACGAAGACGAGCGGCTCGAAGGTCGTCGGCAAGGTCGCCGACGTGGTCGACGGCAAGGTCGTCGTCGTCGTGGGACGGTAACGAACGCAAGGAAAGGAAAACCGAAAATGAACATCAACGCATCCAACCTGGACGGACTCTTCAAGACGTTCCAGATCAAGTTCAGCGACGCGCAGAAGGCCGCCAACGCGCGGGCCTTCCCGAACGACGTGCTGGCCGAAGACGTGGCCATCGTCTTCAACTGCGGCGGATCCGCGACGCAGCACAGCTGGCTCGAGCAGCTGCACGGCATCCACGAGTGGGTGGGCGACCGCGTGCTCAACAACGCGAAGCTCGGCAAGCTCACGGTGGTGAACCGCGACTTCGAGAACACGGTGCAGATCTCGCGCAACGAGATCGAGGACGACCAGTACGGCGTGTACGCGCCGCTGATCGCGATGATGGGCGCGGACGCCGAAAACCTCTGGAAGAAGCTCGCGATCGAGGCCCTTCTCGGCAACGGCGAATGGGCGGACGGCAACCCGTTCTTCTGCTCGGGCCGCACGATGGGCAGGTCCACCTTCACGAACGCGTCGACGGCGGCGTTCTCGAAGGGGGCCGTCGAGGACGCGATCGCGGCGATCCGCGCCTGGACGCTCTACGGCGGCGAGCCGGGCGAGGTCCGGCCGGACGTTCTGCTCGTGGGACCCTCGCTCGAGGCGTCGGCGAAGCTGGTGTGCGAGGCCGATCTCGTTTCCGACGGCACCACGACGGTGTCGAACGTGTCGCCGGCGAAGGCGCTGAAGGTGCGCGTGTCGCAGAAGCTCGTGGGCGACCACGCCAACGAGTGGTACGTGCTGGGCGACAAGAACGGCGTGAAGAGCGTGGGCCTCCAGAAGCGCAAGCTCCCCGAGCTCACGCGCCTCGACGCGTCGAAGGACGAGAACGTGTTCATGACGAACAACTTCCTGTACGGCGTGCATGCGCGCGGCGAGGGCTTCCTCACGCTGCCGTTCCTCGCCTACAAGGGCGGTGCGGCTTCCGTGGACGCGTGGTCGGAGAAGTAAGTGACGCATCTCACGCCAGACGACCTTGCGGGCGACATGCCCGAATCCGCGCTCGTGGCGGCGCTGGACGACGACCGCGACGGCGCCGTCGACGAAAAGGCCTTCCGCGCGGCGCTCGCTTCGGCGAACGCCCGCGCGGAGGCCGTCTTCGGAGGCGACGTGCCCGCGCGCTACGCGCGGGCGGCGGACTACGCCGTGAGGATCTTCCTGCTCGACGCGATCCACCGCCGCCATCTGGACTCCGACTCGGAGAACCCCTGGACGCGGCACGCGGAGAAGCAGGAGGCCCGCCTGCGGGCGTTGGCTTCCGGCACCGAGGCCATAGACTCTTCCGACGACGGCGTCGTGATCGGAAAGCCGGCGAAGGTCTACGACGCGAGGGGGCTGCTCTCGTGAAGATAACGGACCTTCTCGAAGACTCGGCCGAAGCGCTGCGCAATCTCCCCGAGCTCGCCGGCGCGCCGGTGATCGTGGAGGATCTCTGCGACGCGCGAAGCGCTGTCGAAGGGAAGTTCGGCAAGGCGTCGCGGTGCGTCATCGTGCGCTTCGGAGGGTCCGCGCCGGTGAAGCAGGGTTCGGAAGGCCCGCTTTTCGACCGGGTGGGCATCCTGTGCGAGTGCTACGAAAAGCCCTGCGCCACGCGTGGCTTGCGCGACGGCCTCACGCTGCTCGACGTGGCCCAGCACGTCGCCCGCGCGCTGCATGGCGCGAAGTCGGAATGGATGACGAGCATCCTGTTCTACCGCGGCATCACGCCGATCGAGCAGCTTGACGGAGGCGTGGTGTGCTGCGCCGTGAAATTCGACACGACAGAGGCCATCTGAAGTCTGAAGTCTGAAGTTTGATCTGGCGCCGGCTTGGTCGCCGGCCGCCGTAAACAAAACAGAAAGGAAACACGAACATGAGCATGACAAACGTGCTTGGAACGCAACTCGCGACGGGCGTCACGTCGTCCGGACTGACGGGGGTGCACGAGCAGTCGTCGACGAAATCGTCCGTCGGCGAACTGAAGGTGTACAAGGACAAGAGCGGCACGGACATTTCCGTGTACGTGAACGACGAGCACAAGGAGCAGAGCTTCGAGTGCCTGATCGAGTCAACCGTGCAGGACAAGAAGGTCGGCGACACGATCACGCTCGGAACCGTGACGGGCGTCGTCACGAAGTACGACGTGATCGAGTCCAACGAGGACGTGAAGAAGATTTCCGTCACCGTGCGCACGTTCCCGGACATCCAGAGCGGCAACTCCGGCGGCGGAACGTCCGGCGGCGGAACGTCCGGCGGCGGCAGCGAGACCTGAGGATAAACGCCGTGGAACTTCCCGTCGAAATGCACGTCGCGCTCGCGCCGCCCTCGCGGACGGTCGGCAACTGCACGCTCAAGCCGCTCACGCTCGCGGGCGCGGCGGCCTTGGACGCGCTGGGCGTGCCGTTTCCCGGGAAGATCGCGTGCGGAGGCGACGTGGCGCTCGCGGCGTTCGTCCTTTCGGGCGGCGACGCGCGCGACCGCGCCGCGTTCGTGAAATTCTCGAAGCGCCTGAAAGCGCCCTACGCGGCGCTCGAGGACGCGGTGAACGCCATGCTCGAGGACGCCTTCCGCACGCACGTGAAGGCGGCCAAGGCGAACGACGGCCCCGTTCGGCTCACGCCGCACGGTTTCGGCTGGCCGCTCGAGATCCTCGAATGGTCGATCGGCGAATACGGGTGGAGCGTCGAGACGGCGCTCGCGACGCCCGTGGCGACGGTGCTGGGGCTCATGGCGTGCTGGAGCGCCCGCAACCGCGTGAAACTCGCAGGGTTCGATTACGTCGAACGCCAGTACGCCAAGAAGCTCAAGGAGCGCCGCCATGGCTGACGCGAACTACGAAGCCAAAATCCGCATCACGGCCGACGCTTCCGACGCCGAAGCGAAGATCAAGGCGCTCGCGAATGGTAGGGCGGCCTCGATGAGGCCGCCGCAGATCGACGCGGACACGTCAAAAGCCGAAGCGAAGATCAAGGCGCTCGGAGCCGTCAAAGTGCCGCCGGTGACGGTGGACGTGGTCGATAAACGCCAGGAGCCGTCGACGCCGGCGGAGCGGCGTCGACCCCTTGTGGAGACGGTCGAGATCGACGCGGACACGTCAAAAGCNNATCAAGGCGCTCGGTTCCGTCAAAGCTCCGCCCGTCGCGCCGCCGAAGGCCGTCACGGCGTGGATACGCAGCAAGTTCGACGGCACGGGCGTCGGAAAGGCGGCGAACGCGCTGCACTCGATCCGCGAGCTGGCGTCGCGCGTCATGGGCGCGTTCGGGCTCTTCGGCCTGGCCGTGAACGGCGTGATGCTGGTGGCGGACGGTTTCAAGTCGCTGCAGGCCTGGATGAACAGGGCGAAGAACGAGGCGCAGGCGCTGCGCGAGGAAATGGCGGCGAAGGACTACGCCGCCGGCGTCGAGCGCGCCGCCGACGCGTATGACAAGCTCGTGAAGAAGATCGCGGAAGCGGCGGAGCTCGAGCAGCGCCGGAACAGGATCGCCTCCGAACGCAAGGACGCGGCGCGCGGCATCGAGGACGCGCGGACGGACCAGCGCGAACAGCGCGAACTCGCGAAGCTCGATCCGCTGGCGGGCGACTACGCCGACCGTGCGGCGAAGATCAAGCGGTCGTTCGAACTCGAACGCGCGAAGACGGCCGAAACGCGCGCGAAGGAAGACGCGAAGACGGCCGGCGGCGAACTTTACGCGGCGGCGAAACGCGAGGCGGCGATCCGCGCGCAGACGACGCGCGAGCGCGTGGAGGCCGAGAACAAGGCGGCTGACGCCGCGGACGCCCGGAAGCGCGAAGACGCCGATCGCGAAGACGCCGATTTCCGCGCGCGGCTGAAGAACGCCGACGCGGACGCGGAATGGAAGCGCGCGTTCGCCGGCCTGGACGACGCCGGCAAGGTGGACGCGCTTCGGAAGCGCGAAGACGAGGCGAAGGCGAAGCGCGAAGCCGCGCAGAAGACGTACGACGCGGAAATGGCGAAGGACCTGCCGAAGCGCGACGAGAAGAAGATCCGCGAGGCGCGCGCGGAAATCGAGTCCGCGCAGCGCGAAGAGATCGGCGCGAAGGACCAGCGCGCCGCGATCGAGACGGCCGCGAAGAAGAAAGAAGACGACGACGCGGAACGGAATCTCGAGCGTCTCGCGCGCTCGGACGACGGACCTTCCGCGAACCGCCTGACGGCCATGGGGCTCGGCGCGGGCGTCTCGGGCGCCGCGGAGCGCACGGAAAACCATCTCGTTCAGATCGAACGTCTTCTCGTGGCCGGGAACGAGGCCACGAGACAGATAAACACACGTTCAACAACCGTATTCGAGGCATAACATGGCACTTCAATCAGTACTCGGTATGGATTCGCCCGTCGAAACGAACCGCATTATCGACAAGTCCGAAAAGATGGGCGTGACGGTCGTCGTGGAAGGCCGCTATTCGCATCTTCTGGAAGTCGTTCCTTCGGCGTATTCGCCGGGCGACACGTTCTCGTTCGAGAACTCGCATCTCACCGCGAACGGCGACGGCACGGGACGTCTCGAGATCAAGTTCCACGATTCCGGCAACTCCGATTGGGCGTCGACGCGCACGACGTACCGCGTGGACATGGCCGAGGTTTCCTACGAACTACAGGACCATCCGGATCTACAGGGCAAGGAGACGCACCTCGAGATCGAGTCGTGGCTCGCCATGGACCCCGGAAAGCGCACGGACGAGAACGGCAACTACCAGTATCTCGACAGAAACGGCGTCCTGCAGCCCGTCGGCGACGCGGGCGCGCTCAAGTTCTGCGCCGCCTACGACGCCGGCATCAAGACGTTCCTGCGCTTCTATCCCGTGATCGAGAAGATCAGCTACTGGAAGCGTCCGCCCGGAATGAGCGTCGACGTTTCCACCGGAAGCGCGTCCGGAGATCCTGCGTTTACGAGTGTCGGATCGTTCGAAACGCCGCCTCTTAATCTGAACGGCTACAATGACGAAAACTGGTTCAAGTCGAAGGATTCCTGGTTTCAGGGATCCGACCAGAAGTGGACGCGCACGGAACAGTGGACGTTCACGCCCGAGGGAAGCAACAGCGAATACGGATGGATTTACACGGGAAGCAGTGCGTCGTGAGGTCGATTCCGGCATATCCGAACCCGGGCGAGAAGATCACCGCCTCGCTCTTGCGCGAAATCCTGCGCGAGCTCAGGGCGAACACGCCGCTTGAAGGGTCGAACGTGCTCCTGCAGCGCACGCCGAACGGAACGCACATACACGCGAAGCCGGCGGGCCGCGGCGGATCGGCGGCGAATCGTCTCGACTGCTTCGACCTTTCCAGGCTCGCCGTCGACGCCGACGCCGGCACGGTGACGTGCGTTTTCGAGCGCCGGTTCTTCCGCGTTGGCGGCAGAACGTGGGAGAAGGATCCGGATTTGCAGACGGGCGAGGAATCTTCCACTACGGCGTCCTACCCGTGCGTCGTCGGGCTCGAAATCACGTGGACGGACGAGGGAACCGAAAACGAAGAGCCGAACGCCACGTATTCGAACTGGGCGACCATGGCCGACCTCAAGGAAGCCGAAAAGGACGTGAAGAAGTACGTTCTTCCGCTCTACCGTTTCGACGACGAGGGGAAGATGGACGTCGACTTCCGCAACGCGCCGACGGCGCAGATGGGGGAATTCGCGTGACGCTTTTCGCTTCCGTCCTCGTTTTCGCGGCGTCGATCTTCACGCCCACGAACGGCACGTTCTTCACGCTGCCGGGATGGATGCCGTCTTCCGTGGACGCGGAGCACACGCCCGGCACGAAGTCGGCCGAATTCCGCCGCGTGGATCCTGAAACGCTCGCCGCGGCGAACGCCGTCTTCGAGGGGTGGTTCGAGCGCGTGTATTTCGGCTCGCAGGGCGACACGAACGACTGGGACGCGGCCTGTTTAGGCGGACTCGATCCGAAGAGCTTCGACTTCTCGGTCGGCGCGTGGTTCGATCCTGCGTTTTCGTGGTGCGCGCCAAACGCGTGGACGCCCACGACGAACCGCGTCGTGGAGACGCGGCGCTTCACGGAATGGCGAAACGCGCGGAACCTCGCGAAGACGATGATAGGAGGATCGGACGATTTCGCGTTTTTCGTGACGCGTCCAGGGTGGCTCACGAACGTGTGGTGGGCGACGACGGCGACGATGGAAGGACTGGACGACGGATTTCTGCCCGTTTTCGGCTGGAACGCGAACGTCGTCACGTCCATGCGGCGCGGAAACTGCCTGCCGACGCTGGCGCAGCGCGGCGACTGCGACGTGTTCGGGCTCGAAGGCGAAGCGGAAACGCCGGCGCATTTCCTGATGGACCGCGTCATTCCGCACGGCACGCCGCAGCGCGCCGCGTTCGAAGAGCTCGCGGCCGACGATCCGCATTCCACGGAAGGCCTCGACAAGCTCATTTGCGGCGAATTCGAGGGCGTCGTTTCCGGCGGCATCACGAACGCGACGCGGCGTCTCTTCAGGGACGCGATCGGCGAAATGGACGCCTTCGAGGCGCTCATGGACCGCACGATCCATTCGCCGGAGGTGGTCGTCACGAACGAAATGACGAACGTCACGCACATGGCAGGCCTTACGCTCGTCGGATCCGCGATCGTTCACTACGACGTCGGCGAGAGCGGTTTCGACGCGATCGTCACGAACGTGGAATGGCGGTCGGAAATCACGAACCGCTGGATGCGCGGAAGCATCGGACCGGGACCCGGAACGGACGTCGTGGCGACGCGGTTCCTCGGGACTCAAACGGGTGTGTCGAAGCTGTCGCTTCACGACGCCGAAGCGACGGCGTTCGCGACGGAAGCGACGCTCGCCGGAATCGTGTCGGCGGCGCGCGGAATTGTGCCGGACGGAAACCACCTCGTCTACGTCAATAAGGTCGACCTCAAGGCGGAGAACTTTTCGTTCGTCTGGGAATTCGAAGGCGTGTACGTGGGAGACACGGGAACCATTCCGTTCCGGCAGGCGTTTTTCGCGGATCCGACGAACGAGACGCAGGTATCGACGTACGTCGAGCGGAATTACACCTACTCGCGCACGTGCGGCGGAACGTCGTGTGGACCTACGCAGCCGGGATGGGAAGGTCGGA
The DNA here is from genome assembly GCA_002317575.1 of Verrucomicrobia bacterium UBA1731. Taxonomy (GTDB): domain Bacteria; phylum Verrucomicrobiota; class Kiritimatiellia; order RFP12; family UBA1067; genus UBA1731. The sequence goes on from DCIH01000111.1 coordinate 27,361, forward strand.
CGCGGGCGGCGAACTGCGTCGCGGGCGCGCTCGAGGGCGTCATGTCCGCAAACGGAACGACGGCGGCGACGACGGAACGGCTCGCGTGGCCGGAAGAGCCCGCTTCAGGAACGGCGTGGAGCGAAAGCTACCGCACGAAAACGACGCCGTATTCGACGCGCGGCGCGCTCGAGACGTTCCTGAAGTCGATACGGGACGATCTGCTGCAGCGCGAAGACGCGCTTCTCGGCGTGCCGGTGGAACTCCCGGAACGGGTCATCCCGGTAAGCGCCGGCATGGCGGCCAACGCGCACACGCAGGCCGTGTGGAAAGCGGTCATATCGAACAACGATCCGTATTTCCCGAACGGATTCTATCTGGGCGGAACGTCCGTCGGCGGGCGTTTCACGACCGCGTGGCTGAAGCTCGACACTTCTTGGACGTACGAAATGCCGCTGCCGCAGCTCGTGGAAGTGGCGAAGATTTCGTTCACGAACACGGGGCCCGTTCCGACGCCGGCCGGCGTCGAAGAGCTCAAACCGTTCGCGGCGGACGGACGCTGGCGCGCCGTGACGCGCACGGACTGGAACTGGAACGCAAACAGGAGGAAATGAACATGAAGAAACGGGTCGCATTTGCGGCCATGGCCGCGACCGTGGCGGCTTGCGCAGGCGTGCCGCTTTTCTGGGTTGCCGAAACGAGCCGCCCGCAGACGAAGGTGTTCGACTGCTACCACGGCGAAACGCTGGATCTGGACGCCATGTTCATGGCGTACGGGCACAAGCTCGACCTCACGGGAAAGACGGCGCAGATCTTCTGGCAGACGAACGGCATGGGCTCCGCGTTCTGGAGCACGAACGCGTCCGTGTGCGTGTCGAACCACGTGCGCGCGAGCTTCACGCCGCAGATGGATCCTGGAGCGCCCGTCGTGCACGGTTTCCTGGGCGTCGCCGGGGACAACTACCGCGGAGCGTTCACGCTGCGGCTCAAGGACTCGCCGGGCGCGTCGCCGGCCGTGCTGCCGCTGCCGACGCGCGTTCTCGACTTCGCCACCGTCGAAGTGAGGAACGCCCCCTATTACACGAAGGCGGAAGTGGACGAAAAGATCCGGCAGAACCCGGGCGTCCGTTTCACCGTCACGAACAACACTCTTGTTGTCACGTCCGGCGCGGTGCCGGAATGATTCACGGAAACAACGAAACGAAAGGTACAGAACATGGCTGACATGTGCATCACCAAAACGCCATGGATCGACAAGATCTTCCTCCCCGGCGCGACCGATCCGGCTTACTTCGCCGACTACGACGCCCGCCAGGAGATCAAGTCCCTCAAGGACGCGGTCAAGGGCGGCACCGTCTTCTGCGGCGTCTACACCGACACGAAGATGGAGGACGGCGGGACCGTCCCGGCCCAGGTCACCCCCGCGGGCGCCACCTCGGCGCGCGACGCGAAGGCCGGCGACCTCATCATCAACAAGTACGGCGAAGACGTGTCGCGCGAATTCGTGCACGACGGCGCGGCGTGGCGCGAACTCGGCTCCACGGGCGCGCTCAAGGCGCTCGCGTACAAGGACACCGCCTCCGCGGCGTACCAGCCCGCGGGCAGCGTGTCGCTCGACAACGTCACGGCCGCCGGCACGATCGGGCTCGGCGGCGTCACGGCCGCCGGCAGCGTCTCGCTCGACGCCGTCACCCCCGCCGGCACGGTCGCCCTCACGGGCGTCACGGCGGGCGGCAACGTGTCGCTCGACAGCGTCAAGGCCGAAGGCAACGTCTCGCTCTCGAGCGTGAAGCCCGAAGGCACGATCGCCGGCACGTCCGTCTCGCTCGGCTGCTCGGTCGGCAGCGTGCAGGAAAGCACCTACTGCCTCGACAGCGCCAACAACGAGCTCGTCATCGCGTTCGCGACGGCCAAGAGCTTCGTGCAGAGCGTGTGCGTCTCCGGCGTCACGGATCCGTCCTTCACGGGCACGGGCATGTGCGGCACGGCGACGTTCGAAGGCACCGCCATGTGCGGCACGGCGACGTTCACGGGCACGGGCATGTGCGGCAACGCGACGTTCACGGGCACGGGCATGTGCGGCAACGCGACGTTCTCCGGCACGGGCATGTGCGGCGAGGCGACGTTCTGCGGATCCGGCATGTGCGGTTCGGCGACGTTCACCGGCACCTGCGCGACGATCACGGTTTCGTAAGGGAACCCCGATCCGATGCGGCGCGGCGGAGCCGGTTAACCTCCGCCGCGTCCGCATGAATCGTTAAACGCCATTTAAAGGACTTGAAAATGGACACCAGAAAAACCAGAAAACGGAAGAAGCCGCTGCTATCGGTGGTTGTTCCCGTTCACAACGACACGATGCACCTTGGGCGAAGCGTGGGCGGCGCACTCGCGCAGCTTTCGGCGCTCGGGCCTGGATGCGGAGAGCTGGTCGTCGTGGACGACGCCTCCACGGACGGATCCTCCGACATGGCGGAGGCGCTCGTCGAATGCGAAGGATCGCGCGTGCGCGCGCGCGTAGTCAGATTGAAGAGGCAGGCTGGTCCTGGAGCATCCCGCAACGCGGGCGTCAGGAAGGCGTCCGGCGAATACGTCTATTTCCACGATTCCGACGATTGGATCGGCGAGAACGCGCTCGCGGGGATCGTCGCGGCGATCGAGAAGCACGGACACCCGGACGTCGTGTGCGTGCCGCTTTCCATCTGGGACGGGCAGAACGAACCGAAGGCGAAGCCCGTTCCGTACGCGTCCGTGGAGGATTCGGCCTACGGTCCGCCGTCGCCCATGGCGCAGACGTTCAAGCGCGAGCTCTACGTTCCGATGCCGGAGGGGACGCTCGCCGAAGACGCGCCGTGGCATTTCATCCAGTGGGACCGCTTCCGCACGTTCGGCAAGGTCGAGGTCGACGAAAAAGGAACGCCGTACTACGTGTGGGACCGCACGAACGCGCGGCAGATAACGGCCACCATCAGCGCTTCGGACCAGAACCCCATGACGCTCGAAGTGGCGTTCGGGACGGACTACTTCTGCAAGGACGGACGCCGCGACCGCTGGGTGAGCGATTTTCTCAGGAACGTGGCGAACATGTACGATGCGCGCCACTACGTCAAAAACCAACAAGTCAAACGGGCGCTCGCGTGCCGGTTCCGCATGGAGGTCCAGAACCTCATGACCGGCCGCTACTGCCACTAAGGAGCCGACATGGCATACATCACGAAAATAAAGCTGCCGGACCAGACGGTGATCGAGCTGCACGACGAAACCGCCCTGCACGCTGACGATTTTTCCGAAATCCAGCAGATCGAAGGGAAATACACCATGGCGAAGATCGTCGAACAGCACAACGCGCTCGTGCGGGCGCTCAAGCGCCTGGCAGCCGGCGGGGCTGCGGCGTTCGCGCTGGTGGCCGGCTTCTGCGCGCAGGCGGAGATCGCCGTCGAAACGCGCCGTCTTGACGCCGTGACGAACGACGAAAGAGTTGTCGTCGGCGTCGTCGAGACGCATTTTCCGTGCTGGAGCGAAACCGGCGCGTGGGGACTCGGTTTCACGCTGTCGGCCCAAAGCTCGTCCCAGACGGTCGTCGCCGGATGGACGAACGAATTCGGCCAGGCGTTCACGCAGCTCAGGACGACGCACGTGCGGAACATGGAGGCGGACCTCTACGGCGAGCTGCACGACGAATACACGATCACCTCCCTCAAGGTAGGCGGCTGGCGTTGCCTCACGGCAGGCGGATCCGTGACGGCCGGAGGACATCTCACGGCCACCGCGTCCGGCGTATACAGGGTGTGCGCCACGAACCAGTTCGGATCCGAGCGGGTCGTTGAAGTGCCCATATCGGACGGCGCGCAGGACACGGAAGAAGAGGCCGTGTACGTGTTCGACGTGGCGGGTTTCGCCCGCAAGACGGTGAACGACGAGGCGCTCGGATGGATGAACGCCGCCGTGAACGACGGTCCTGGCGTGGTCGGAACGGAAACGACGTGGTACAACTGGCGTTACTTCGCGCAGCCCGCATGGGCGGCGACGAGCGCCGGGAACGTCGGAAACTTAAGGCCGTTCGCGCTGGGCACGAAGTTCCTCGTCGGCGCGACGCACTACCCGGACTGGTGCAAGTGGTCTGGTTTCCAGACGGTCGGCTCGACGACGGTAAAGAAAGGAGAATGGTTCCGTCTGGACGACTGGGCGCTTTCGAACGGATGGTCGAAGACGCAAGTCGCCGCCATGAACGTGGACGACGTTTCGATCGTGCCGCTCGACGAGGGAACGATCCCGCTCGCGGACCTTCCGTGGCTCGTTTCCGAAGCGCGGCTCGACGCCGACTTCGGCGGAAACCTGAAAGGCGTTCAGGGATGGGCGGCGACGCAGGCGCACGCGGATCCGATCCAGGTCGTGTACTGCGGAGGACGCATCGACGGATCGTCGTGGTCCACGGTCATGGGATCGACTGAGAACCGTTCCGACGTGAAGTCAAAGCTGCTCACGATGGGCGTCGCCTATCCGGTCCATTCCGGCGACAGCGGGCATCCCGTCTATTTCAGGCACGACGGGAAATGGATCCTAACGTCGCACTTCACCTACGTCGGAAGCGGTCCTTCCTACGTGAAGGCGCTGCCTGTCATACGCGCATACGCCGCGAGCGTCGGCGCTTCCTTGAACGTTCTCGAATAAGGGGTTGAACACATGAAAAAAGTCGTTTCAAAAGCCATTTTACTGGCGTGCGTTTTCGCCGCCGCAGGATCTTACGCGTCGCCGCTGATCGTCCCGAAGACGTCCGACGCAACCATCGTCTCGACGCCGCTCAAGACTGGCGAAGTCGCCTACAAGCGGGCTGGCGACTGCGCCGTGTCGATGGCCGTAGGCGACGGCGGCATGGTGAAGCCCGTCGTCGACCCGATGGCGGTGCGAGGGTACTCGATCGGCATTCTTCCGCGAAGCGAGATGTCGCTTTCGTGGGACGAGCTGATCGTTTACAATTCCGGTTTGGACGAGTGGAATCTGTGCGGAAACACCTTCGGCGTCACGAACCGCATCGTTGTCACGTGCCGAAGCCACGTGAGGATATCTGACGTGCAGTTCGACATCGTGAACCAGTCTAATCGCTTAGGAAATCCGCCGTGCGGAAACGTGTGGACGGAAATCAACGGAAACGTTGCCGTGATATACGCGGTGAAGAACGAGTCCGGAACGTTCACGCTGAGCGACTTGGCCGTTTACGAAACGACGTCCGGCGACAAGAGCATCACGAACGACTTCACGCGGATGATCGTTCCGACGGTCGACTCGATGGGAACGAGCGATCTCGGGTCGTGGCGCGAATGGGCGTACAACTGCCGGGCTGGAGAGCTCGCCCACAACTGGAGCAAGTACGCCAGCAAGCAGAACGTGCGCATGGCTAACGGGAACGGGATATCGTTCGACCTGAACGCCTCCGAGCGAGACCGTTACCAGGTGCGACAGAACAACCACACGAACCTCGTCGTGTGGGCTGGCGACACGAACGCCGTTGAAGTCTCGTTCCGCGGGCTTGCCGCGAACTCGATCCGGTTCCTGTCCGTGGCCTACTCGAACGCGACGGACACGGCGCATTTCGGCTGGAACGTGGTGTCCGAACCGTCCGCGTTCAACCTCGCTCTTCTCCAGGTGCAGTACAAGCAGGCGCTGACGAACGCGACGTGGACCACGGCCGCGAACGCCGTCAAGACGCGCACGACGATCCGCGTTCCGAACGTGTCGTCGCTCGTCGCCGACGTGTCTCAATGCTACTGGCGGCTGTTGTACAACGGAACGGCGACTCGGGAGCTGAAGACGACGCTCAACTGCGACGTGTACGTGAACGGTCAGTTTTTCCTGAAGGGCACCGACGGTCAGATCTACGGCATCCAAGTTTCTTCCGGCGGCGTCATAACGGCTACGCCGATCAACCAATGAGGAGGTTCCGAACATGAAAAAGACGATTGTTTTTGCTGGAATTGCGGCGGCGTTTTGCGCGTTCTCCGCGTCTGAAGACGAATGGAACCCTGAGCGCTGGGCGTCCGATCTGCTGAACCGCGACTTCATCTTCTTCTCGACGCCCGCGACGCCGGAGGCGAGGCGCGAGGCGGCGGAAGCCGCGAAGAGGCGGCAATGTGCGACGGGAGAGGCGTCGAAGATCCCGGATCGCCGCCACAGACACCGCGAGAGCCAGGCCGACGTCAACCGCCGTTACAACGCCGTCGTCCGCGAGATCGAGGCGACCTTCACGAACAACCTCGCGCAATGCGAGCGCGAATGGATGCAGGCACACGTCGGATCGAGGCGCGAGGATTTCGCCGCATGGGCGCGATCCGTTTCGTCGAACGCGCACGTGCTGATCGCGAGAAAGTTCCCGGCGCTGGGGGTCGGAGAATGAGGTTCGAGGTCGTCATACGCGAGGAAAACCACCGGCCCGTCGTTCGGATCGGGCAGCTCGTCCGCGAAAACGGCGACGGCGTTCGGATCGCGAACAACGCAGCGGAATGGCATCGCCGATATCGCGATTTCGCAAAGCAGGCGAACGCCGAAACGGCTGCGGTTGTTGGAGGCAAAAAGGCATACGAAACGATGTCCGGGAGGATGGTTTGACATGGACGCGAAAGTGAGCTGTTTGTCGTGCTCGAGACCGCACAACTGCTACTGCCCCGTGACGGCCAGATTCCTGGCACCGAAAGGGCTTCGCAGGTGCCCGTTTTTCAACCCCAAGAACAAAGGAGAAAACAACCATGAAAACGCTGATTCTGTGGGGCGTCAAGAAGTACGCCCTTGAAGCCGTGAAAGACGCCGTTTCCGCGAAGTCGAAAAAGGTGACGTACTGGTCCGTAAAAGTAGCCGACTGGCTATCCCGCGCGCGACTGGTTTGCGCGTTCCTCGAGCGCCTTGTGGCACGCTTGCGCGACGGCCAGCTCACGGACGACGAAGCCAGTGAAACGATCGCCGAATCGAAGTTGCTCGCGGAACAGGCATTCGGAAAGTGACGGGAGGCAATCATGATCCGTATCTTGTTCGCCGTTCTTGCCGCATCGGCGGCCTTTTGCGGATGCCGAAACACGGGCGTTAGGGTCGTCGCCTCGTCGCGTTCAACCGTCAACCTCGGAGACGTCAACTGGGACGAATACAAGATCCCGGTGTTCTCGATCTATTCCGGGCCTTCAATGACCGTCTGGATCAATCGGGAATATCTGGCCGTGTCGAAGATCAAGGGCAACGGATCCGTCACGAACACCGTGTCCGCTCTTGGCGTTTACGTGTCGAACGAAGACAAGACCGCTTCGGTCGAGATGGAGTTCGACACGAAGGCACAGTTCGCCGCCGAAGAAAAGTGATTTCAATCGCGCTGCCGGTGCCAGACCATCCGCGATCAAGTCCGCGAGGTGGACCGCCGGCAGCGCCTGTTTAAAAATCGTTAAAGCCGCCTGCATGACCTATGCAAGCGGCTTTAATTGTTTTTCCCAACTGCATTTGATTTCACGGTATGTGGAAATGCTTTTTCCAAAATGTCCATTCGGCGGCTTTTTTTGAAATCCAGCCTATTCAATCGTCCGACACACAGAAATCCCTAATCACAAACTGTCTATTCAAATTTCCGATCCCTAACCATTACTTTCGATCCGTTACAGCGCTTGGGCGCGGCTTCGCCGTCGCCTTCGGCGACCTGCCCTCCGCTTCGCTTCGGCGCATCCCGCCGACGCCACCAAGTTCGCGAATTCCGACGCCACCAAGTTCGTGAATTTATCGATCTAATTCCGACCTTGGTCACGCCGGCGGATCGGCGTGACCCCCTTGAGGCCGCGCCCAAGCGCCCGCGCGGCGTGCCCCCCTTGGGACCCAGTGGGGGTAAAATTCCTTTTGCACCCTTGGGTTGGTTTTGATACACTACAAAGCCACTAAAACCATCGCAAATTCAGCCGAAAAAGCGACGAATTGAAACGCGAAAACGCGGCGGATTTGGCTGTTGGTCTGTATGCACAAAAAGGTTCAAGAAGATGAAGTGGTCCAAGTTGATGATCCAGACGCTCCGGGAAGACCCGGGCGACGCCGAAATTGATTCGCACAAGCTCCTCGTCCGCGCGGGGCTCGTTCGCAAGCTCGCGGGTGGTCTTTACACGTATCTCCCGCTCGGCATGCGCGCGCTGAACAAGGTGCAGCAGATCGTCCGCGAGGAGATGAACCGCGCCGGCGCGCAGGAAATCGTGATGCCGATCCTGCAGCCCGCCGAGCTCTGGAAGCAGAGCGGCCGCTGGGAGTCGATGGGGCCGGGCATGTTCCGTCTGCGCGACCGTGCGGACCACGAATACGCGATGAGCCCCACGGCCGAAGAGACCGTGACGGACGTCGTCAAGGGCATCGTGAGCTCCTATCGTCAGCTGCCGCTCACCGTCTACCAGATCCAGTGGAAGTTCCGCG
>DCIH01000111.1:35863-37874 GCA_002317575.1 Verrucomicrobia bacterium UBA1731
GCGGCGGACGCGAGCTACATGGCGATGTTCAACGCCTACAAGCGCATCTTCGCGCGCTGCGGGCTGAAGGCGTACCCCGTCGAGGCTGACACCGGCGACATCGGCGGCAAGTTCTCGCACGAGTTCCACGTGCTCGCCGAAGCGGGCGAAGACGGCATCGCCTTCTGCGACGCGTGCGGCTACGCGGCGAACCTTGAGAAGGCGGAGCGCAAGGTCGCGCCGCGCAACGACGCGGCATGCGGCGCGATCGAGGAAGTCCACACGCCGAACGCGAAGACGATCGACGAGGTCTCGAAGTTCATGGGCGTGCCCGGGAGCGCGTTCGTGAAGTCGCTGGTGTACAATGTGGACGGCAAGGCCGTGATGGTGTGCGTGGAAGGCGACCGCGACGTGAACGACGTGAAGCTCAAGCACTTCCTCAATGCGAAGAAGGTCGAGCTCGCGGACTACGAGATGGTCCTCAAGACGAGCGGCGCGAACGCGGGCTCGGTCGGTCCGGTGAAGCCGGCGGACGCTTCGGTGCGCATCGTGTGCGACCAGGGCCTCAAGGGCGCGAAGGGCCGCATCGTGGGCGCGAACAAGGACGACTATCACCTCAAGAACGTGGACCTCGCGCGCGACTGCAACGTCGCGGACGCGGACTATGCGGACCTCGTGGTGGTGCGCGACGGCGACATCTGCGCGAAGTGCGGCAAGCCGCTCGTGATCAAGCGCGGCATCGAAGTGGGCCATGTGTTCAAGTTGGGCACGAAGTACACGGAGGCGTTCAAGGCGACGTACAAGACGGACGACCTCAAGGAGCAGACGATGATCATGGGCTGCTACGGCATCGGCGTCGGCCGCACCGTGCAGGCCGTGATCGAGCAGAGCCACGACAAGGACGGCATCGTGTGGCCGGCGGCGGTTTCGCCGTTCCAGGTGGTGATCGACCTGCTCGACCCGACGGATCCGGGCGTCGCGAAAGTCGCGGAGGATCTCGAGAATGAACTCGAGGCGGCGGGCGTGGACGTGGTCGTCGACGACCGCGAGGAGCGTCCCGGCGTGAAGTTCAAAGACGCCGACCTGATCGGCTTCACCGTGCGCGTGGTGGTGGGTGCCAAGGGCCTCGCCAAGGGCGGCGTGGAAGTGAAGGCGCGCCGCGACCCGAAGGAGGCGATGAAAGTCGTCGCCCCCGCGGAGGCGGCCGCCGCGATCAAGGCGCTGCTGGCGTAAGAAACATTTTTTGAGGAGGCGGGGTCATGTTCAACAACAAGGTGTACCACAAGATCGACGCGCTTTCGGGGTCCGTGGCGACGCTGCGGGCGGAGGGCGTGAAGTACAACGAAATCGCCGAGATCCAGTCCCGTGCCGGCACGTCGCTTGCGCAGGTGATCAAGCTGGACGGTCCGAACGTGACGCTCCAGATCTTCGCGGGCGCGCGCGGCGTGGACACGGCGGCGAAGGTGCGCTTCCTCGGCGAAACGATGAAGGTGCCGTTCTCGCATGCGCTTCTCGGGCGCGCCTTCACGGGCGCGGCGGTGCCGCGCGACGGCGGCCCCGCGATCGAAGACGACCCGTCGCCGATCGGCCAGCCCTCGGTGAACCCCGCCAAGCGCATCATGCCGCACGAGATGGTGCGCACGAACATTCCGATGATCGACCTGTTCAACTCGCTCGTGAAATCGCAGAAGCTGCCGATTTTCGCGCGCGCGGGCGAACCGTACAACGAGCTTCTGGCGCGCATTGCGCTGCAGGCCGACTCCGATGTGATCGTGATCGGCGGCATGGGCCTCAAGTACGATGAATACCTCAAGTTCCGCAACACGCTCGACAAGTCGGGCGCCTTGTCCAAGACGGTGATGTTCGTCCACACGGCCGCCGACCCGACCGTGGAATGCATGCTCGTGCCCGACGTGTCGCTCGCGGTCGCCGAGAAGTTCGCACTTGAAGGCAAGAATGTGCTCGTCCTCTTGACCGACATGACGAGCTTCGCGGACGCGATGAAGGAAATCGCGATCACGATGGAGCAGAT
>DCIH01000111.1:38017-38189 GCA_002317575.1 Verrucomicrobia bacterium UBA1731
GCGACGACGTGACGCATCCCGTTCCGGACAACACGGGCTACATCACGGAAGGCCAGTTCTACCTGCGCAACGGCCGCATCGAGCCGTTCGGTTCGCTCTCGCGTCTGAAACAGCAGGTGAACAAGGCGACGCGCGAAGACCACCGCACCGTGATGGACGCGATGATCAAGCT
>DCIH01000111.1:38210-39851 GCA_002317575.1 Verrucomicrobia bacterium UBA1731
CAAGCTCTACGCGCAGTACAAGGAAGCCGTGGAGAAGCAGTCCATGGGCTTCAAGATGTCCGCCTGGGACCAGAAGCTGCTCGCCTACGGCGCGGCGTTCGAGAAGAACATGATGGACCTTTCGGTGAACATTCCGCTGGAGCAGGCCCTTGACTTGGGCTGGAAGATCCTGGCGGAGAACTTCGACCGTTCGGAGGTGGGCATTCCCTCGAAGCTTTCGGACAAGTTCTGGCCGAAGGGGTGAGACAGGGGGTAGGAGTTAGGGGTTAGGGACTGGTTTGGATATGGCAGACGAAACGTTATCGCAGGTAAGAAACATCGGCGTCGTGGCGCACATCGACGCCGGCAAGACCACGACCACCGAGCGCATCCTTTTCTACACCGGCAAGATCCACAAACCGGGCGAAGTCCACGAGGGCGCCACCACCACGGACTTCATGGTCCAGGAAAAGGAGCGCGGCATCACCATCCAGTCCGCCGCCATCTCCTGCGAGTGGAAGGACTGGAAGATCAACCTCATTGACACGCCCGGCCACGTGGACTTCACGATGGAAGTCGAGCGTTCGCTGCGCGTCCTTGACGGCGCGGTGTGCGTGTTCTGCGCGGTGGGCGGCGTTCAGCCGCAGAGCGAGACGGTGTGGCGCCAGGCCGACCGCTACGCCGTGCCGCGCGTCGCGTTCGTGAACAAGATGGACCGCATGGGCGCGAACTTCACGCGCGTCGTGGAGGAGCTGCGCGAGAAGCTGCGCGCGCCGGCGTGCGCAATCGAGCTGCCCATCGGCAAGGAGGAGAATTTCAAGGGCGTCGTCGACCTCATCGAGATGAAGGGGATCGTCTACGACGACGCGAGCGAGGGCGTGAAGTTCACGGTGGGCGAGGTCCCGGCCGAGATGAAGGACGAGGCCGAACTCGCGCGCGCGGAACTCTGCGAGAAGATCGCCGATGTCGACGAAGCGGTGATGGAGCCCTACCTCGAGAACGGCGATCTGACGGCCGAACAGCTCCACGCGGCGATCCGACGCCAGGTGCTGGCGAACAAGTTCGTGCCGGTGCTGTGTGGCAGCGCGTTCAAGGACAAGGGCGTCCAGCCGCTTCTTGATGCGGTGGGCCGTTATCTGCCGTCCCCTGCCGAGCGTCCCGCGGTGACCGCCACGGACCTCAAGAGCGGCGAGCCGGTGACGCGCCAGCACGAATCGAAGGAGCTTCTGACGTCGCTCGTGTTCAAGATCGCGACGGACACATACGGGCGGCTTTTCTTCGTGCGCGTGTACGGCGGCGTCCTGAAGAAGGGTGCGAACGTGTACAACCCGCGCACGAAGAAGCGCGAGCGCGTGATGAAGATCGTCCGGCTCTTCGCGGACGAGCGTACGGAGGTGGAAGAGCTCCACGCCGGCGACATCGGCGCGATCGTGGGCCTCAAGGAGGCGACGACGGGCGACACGCTGTGCGCGGAGATGAAGCCGTGTTACCTAGAGCGCATCACCGCGCCGCAGCCCGTGATGTTCCTCGCGATCGAGCCGAAGAGCGGGGCGGACAAGGACAAGCTCGTCGATTCCATGCGCGAACTCGCGGCGGAAGACCCGACCTGCCAGTTCCGCGAGGACGAGGAAACGGGGCAGACGATCCTTTCGGGCATGGGCG
>DCIH01000111.1:39867-40962 GCA_002317575.1 Verrucomicrobia bacterium UBA1731
TGCACCTCGAGATTCTGGTGGACCGCCTGAAGCGCGAATTCAAGTGCGCCGCGAACGTGGGCAAGCCGATGGTCTCCTATGTGGAGACGGTGACGCAGCCGGCCATGAAGGAATTCACCTTCGACCGCGAACTCGGCGGCAAGCGCCACGCGGCGACGCTCACGATCGAGATCAAGCCGCTCGAGCGCGGCGCGGGGTACAAGGTTTCCGTCTCGCGCGACGTGAAGGCGGCGCTCCCCGATCCGAAGCTCGAGAGCGTGATCGAACAGGGTCTTCTGGACGGCGTGATGACGGGCGTTCTCGCGCGTTATCCGATGACGGACCTTGAGGTGACCGCGGTGCGCGCGACCTTGGTGGATCCGGAGATCTCCGACGAAATCGCGTTCCGCGGCGCGGCCGTGATGGGTTTCCGCGAGGCGGCCGAAGCGGCGTGCCCCGAATTCCTCGAGCCGATCATGAAGCTCGAGATCACGGCGCCGCCGGAATCGGTGGGCGAAGTGCTGGGCGACTTGAACGTGCGCCGCGGGTCCGTGCTGGACATGAACCAGCGCGACGACGTGCAGGTCGTGCACGCGCGGGTTCCGATGGCGAAGATGTTCGGCTATTCGACGGCGATCCGGTCGCTCACGAAGGGGCGCGCGTCGTATTCGATGGAGCCGGATTCCTTCGCGCTCGTGCCGAAGAGCGTGCGGGAGGAGCTGTTGTCGCGCTGACAAGGCGAAGCGATTTACTGACGCGAGAAACGGGAGAAAAACATGATTCGGGTGAACGAGAATTACTTGAAGATCCAGGCGAGCTATCTTTTCACGGAGATCGCGCATCGCGTGAAGGCGCATCAGGAAGCGCATCCCGAGGCGAAGATCATCCGTCTCGGCATCGGCGACGTCACCGAGCCCCTCGCGCCCGCGGTGATCGCGGCCATGCACAAGGCCGTGGACGACGAGGCGACGCGCGAGAACTTCTACGGTTACGGTCCCGAGCAGGGCTACGCGTTCCTGCGCGAGGCGGTCGCGAAGGACGATTTCCAGAGCCGCGGCATCGACGTGGCGGCGGACGAGATCTTCATCTCCGACGGCGCCAAGTGCGACTGCGGCA
>DCIH01000111.1:40981-52208 GCA_002317575.1 Verrucomicrobia bacterium UBA1731
GCGGCAACATCCAGGAGCTGTTCGGTCCGGACGTGAAAATCGCGGTCACCGACCCCGTATATCCCGTGTACGTGGACACGAACGTGATGGCGGGCCGCACGGGCAAGAACACGGACGGCCGCTATGGCAAGCTCGTGTATCTCGACTGCAACGCGGCGAACGGCTTCGTGCCGTCGCCCGCCGACCTGAAGGAGCCGGTGGACGTCGTTTATCTCTGCTACCCCAACAATCCCACGGGCGCGACGGCTTCCAAGGCGCAGCTGCAGGCGTGGGTTGACTGGGCGATCAAAGAAAAGGCGCTCATCCTCTTCGACGCGGCGTACGAGGCGTTCATCCGCACGCCCGAGCTGCCGCACTCGATCTACGAATGCGCCGGCGCGCGCAGCTGCGCGATCGAGTTCCGCAGCTATTCAAAGACGGCCGGCTTCACGGGCGTCCGCTGCGGCTACACCGTGGTGCCGAAGGGGTTGATGGGCTACACGGCGGATGGCACGGCCGTGGAGCTGCGTCCGTTCTGGACGCGCCGGCAGACGACGAAGTTCAACGGCTGTAGCTACGTGACGCAGCGCGGCGCGGAGGCGGTCCACACGCCCGAGGGCAAGGCGCAGACGCGCGCGACGATCGACTTCTACCTCGAGAACGCGCGGCTCGTCAAGGAAGCGCTGCAGGCGCGCGGCTACGACGTCACGGGCGGCCACGACTCGCCGTACCTGTGGGTGAACGTGAAGGGCGACAGCTGGGCGTTCTTCGACAAGCTGCTCAAGGAGGCGAACGTGGTGACGACGCCGGGCGCCGGATTCGGCAAGGCGGGCGAAGGGTACATCCGCATCTCCGCGTTCAACTCGCGCGAGAACGTGCTCGAGGCGATTGCGCGCCTTGAAAAGGTCTTGGGGTAAGCGACATGGCGGAAGAAGCGAAAGAGAAACTCCTCGAAGTCGAGGAGGTGAAGCAGCGGATTGAGGCGCTCAAGACGAGCGTGACGGAGATGGCCGCGTATATCGGCATCGACGGACGCCGGCAGAAGCTGGCGGACCTCGAGGCACAGCAGGCGGAAGGCGATTTCTGGAACAACCAGACGAAGGCCAAGGAGGTAATCGCCGCGACGAACGCGGAGCGCGCCTACGTGTTGCCGTTCGACGCGCTCACGAAGACGGTCGAAGACGCCGCCGTGATGCTCGAGCTCGCCGAGATGGAAGAAGGCCCCGCGCAGCAGACGGCGCTCAAGGACACGCTCGTCGAGTGCGCCAAGGCGGACGAATTCTTCGCGAAGCTCCGCATGCAGTCCCTGTTGGGCGGCAAGTTCGACGCGTACAACGTGTTCGTGAAGCTGCACGCCGGCCAGGGCGGCACGGAGGCGTGCGACTGGGTGGCGATGCTCTACCGCATGTACAAGCGCTACGCGGAAGACCAGGGCTGGAAGATCGAAGAATACGACAGCCAGCCGGGCGAAGAAGCGGGCCTCAAGGACGTGTATTTCCGCATCGAGGGTTCCTACGCGTACGGCACGATGAAGGCCGAGCGCGGCATCCACCGGCTCGTGCGCATTTCGCCGTTCGACGCGAACAAGCGCCGCCAGACCTCCTTCGCTTCGGTGGAGACGGTCGCGGAAATCGCGGACGACATCGAGGTGGAGATCAAGGACGAGGATTTGCGCATCGACACGTACCGTTCCGGCGGCGCGGGCGGCCAGCACGTGAACAAGACGGACTCCGCGGTGCGTCTCACGCACCTGCCCACGGGCATCGTGGTGGCGTGCCAGAAGGAACGTTCGCAGCACATGAACAAAGAGAAGGCCATGAACATGCTCAAGGCCCAGCTCTACGAATACTACGAGGACCAGAAGCGTGCGGAGATGGACCGCTTCTACGGCGCGAAGAGCGCGAACGGGTGGGGGTCCCAGATCCGCTCGTACGTGTTCTGTCCGTACACGATGGTGAAGGACCTGCGCACGGAAGTGGAGACGTCCGACGTGAACGCGGTGATGGACGGCCACATCCAGCCGTTCATCGAAGCATGGCTGCAGATGAAGGCGAAGGCGCAGTGATGAAAACGCTGGTGGTGGAACGCAGCACGGAAACGCAGAGCGTGGCGCTCGTCGTGGACGGCGCGACCACCGCCAGGACGTTTCCCGCGCTGGGCGTGCGCACCGCGAGCTGGTGCGTGAAAGTGCGCGATTTCCTGTCCGAACACGGTCTCGCGTTCAAGGATCTCGACCGTTTCGTGGTGGGGACGGGCCCTGGTTCCTTCGCGGGCGTTCGCGCGGCGATCGCGTTCGCGCAGGGTTGCGCGCTCGGCGCGGGCAAGCCGTACGTGTTCGGCATCCCCAGCGCGTTCGCGTTCGCGCGCGCCGGCGTGCGCACGGCGGTGGTGGGCGACGCGCGCCGCGGCCAGTATTGGGTGATCATATTCAACGGTTTCGCGGTCGAAATCGATTTCACGCTGGTCTCGAAGGAGGATCTCTTCGAGTCGGTGCCGGAGGACGGCCGCGTGGCCTCGCCGGATGACGCGCGCATCGGCGAGTTGCTGACGTCTGTGTTCGGCGAGCGTTATGTCGGGGCGGGAACGCCGCTCGCGGAGCGGCTCGCGGAAGCGGCGGTGGCGAATCCGGCGGCGCTCAAGGCGGAGCCGTTGCCGACCTATCTCTCGCCGGCGGTGAGAGATTAGCCGGAAGCGGCGAGGGCGCCGCTTCTCCTGACAGGGTCCGTGTGTGCTGAATGACGAAAGTTGAAGTTGAAAGGAGCTGAAGCATGAATCCGGTGATGGGAACATTGGTGTTTGCGATGGGCGGTCTGGCGGGGGCGGTGTTCGCGCTGCCGTTCCGCGGCATCAAGGGCGTGAAGTACGAAAGCTATTGGCTTCTGTACGCAATCGCCGGCTTGCTCGTGTTTCCGCTGGCGCTGGCGCTGGGGACGTGTCCGAGCTCCTTCAAGGTGCTCGGTGAAGTGCCGGCGTCGACCTTGGCGCAGTGCGCGGGTTTTGGCGCGCTGTGGGGTTTGGGCGGTCTCACATGGGGTCTCATGATCCGCTATCTCGGCATCGGCTTGGGGCTGGCGATCGGGTGCGGTCTCTGCTCCGCGACGGGCACGCTCATTCCGCCGGTCGTGACGGGCCATGCGGGCGACCTCGTGGCGACGGCCGGCGCGCGCATCGTGCTGGGCGGCGTCGTCGGTTCGCTCGCGGGCATCGCGCTCGTGGGACTCGCGGGCAAGTTCAAGGAAGGCGAGCTTTCCGAAGAGGCGAAGAAGAAAGCCGTCGCCGAATTCGACTTCCGGAAGGGCATGCTGGTGGCGCTCTTCTCCGGCATCGCGTCCGCGGGCATGAACTTCGGGCTGCAGTCCGGTGGCGCGCTCGAGAAGGCGGCGGCGGCGCACGGGACGCCGGCGGCGTGGTGCGGGATGCCCGTGTTGATGGTGGTGCTCTGGGGCGGTCTCGTGGTGAACGCGGCGTGGTGCCTGTGGCAGAACGCGAAGAACAAGTCCGCGGGCGACTACGCGGTGATGGCGAAGAAGCCCGCGTACGCGCTGCTCGCCGGCCTGGCGGGCGTCATCTGGGCGTGCCAGTTCGCGTGCCAGAAGGCGGGCGAGCCGATGATGGGCGATCTCAAGTACATCGCGTTCGCGGTGGTGATGGCGAGCGCCATCTTCTTCTCCACGCTCCTGGGCGTGTTCCTGGGCGAGTGGAAGGGCACGGGCGCGCGCACGAAAGGGTGCCTTGCGCTCGGCGTCGTGGTGCTCGTCGTCTCCTTCGTGGTCATTTCCCTCGGCGGGAAGTGACGTCGGGGCAACCGTGCCTTGATTTTGCGGCGGGACTGTAACCTTTTCCCGTGGTGACCGTATGCCGTTCGGAACTATGCGCCGAAAGGATCCGCAATGACCAATCTCAACAGCCAAGATTTCCGTTTGTCAGACAACCAAAGCGCGTTTTTGAAGAGCGTCGCCAGCATGACGTACGGGACGGGTTTTCTCGAAGGCAAGGGCGGCGGCAAGGGGAACATCGGCCTTTGGGCCGATTCGCAGGGGCAAATGCGCGTCGTCAAATTCAACACGCATTCAACGGAGGCCGACCGGGCGCAGAAAGCGCTTGATCGGGGCGTTGCCTCCGCCGACGAAAATTTGAAGAACATGTTGTCGGCTTCGGATGCGCTGCGCGTCGAGCTGAAGAAGATAGCCGTTTCGCTCGGAATGTCGACGGCGGACCAGGAGAAATTCCTGGGTCGTGCGAACGATCCGCCCAGACTTCTGACGCGGCGCATAGTCGCCCGGTTCATTTCCGCGGCGCAGGCCTCCGCGATGGCCGGCAGGGCTTTGGACGACATCTGGTCGGGCGGTGCGGCGTTTTCCTCGCGAAGCGACATGTCTTTCAAGACCGTGACGGGCGAGGGAAACCTGGAAAAGTTCTCGTGCACGGTCCAACGAGGCGACGAGGACGCCTGGCAGCTGTACCAGGCGCTCGATTCCATTTGCACGCGCAGCGTCGACAAGTCGGACTGCGTCAAGGCGAACGTCACGTTTGAAGGGAAGCCCCTGTTTCTCAAGGTGGAGAACGGCGAGGTGAAATACCAGTACGCGGCGGACGCAAGCGCGCTCGGCGACGGATGGCAGAAGACGGGGGTGTCCGCCTACGATCTGCGTTCTCGCATGGTTCACGAGATTCTGTCCGCCGGCGGCGGTTTCAGGACGAACGCGGGGCGCGTCCTCGACAGCCTGCTGGAGAAGCTGGACCACGCGCCCGTTCGTCGCCAGGCGCAATTCCGGGAGGACTGCGTTTTCTACCTGAAGGCGCGCACGGGGCTTTTGAACGACAACTTTTCGGCCGTTTCGACCAAGCGTCTGCTGTATCTCGCCAGAGTGCTTGCGGAAACCGGCGACGACGCCGTCGCGCGCGATTTGGCGAAGGCGAAGCTGACCGACTACGTTCAAAACGCGGATGCGGGGCTCGTCAACTCCAAGGATGCCCTTGCACTGCTCGATGCGGCGAAGGCCGAGCTCAACACCAAAAAGGTCGTTTTCGCGTCTTCCCCGAAACAGGACCAGCAGCCGAAGACGGAATCCTCGGAGAAGTTCCGTCGCCTGGCCGCCGACATGGTCAAGCTTGCCGATTCGACGGACGTGGATGCGTCGTTGAATTCGGACGAGACGGAGGAAAAGATTCGGGAAGAACGCGCTTACGTCGACGAGCAGATGAAGATTCTCGACATGTCGGCCGAGGAATTGGAAAAGAGCCCGGAAGAGGTGCAGGCCCGGCACAAGGCGTTGACGGAAAAATTGGCGAGCCACAGGAAGTCCGTACAGACGATTCCAAACGAACTGCTGGCCAGGCGGATCGAGCGGATGATCAGGGGGGATGAGAATTACGTCAATAGCCTGACGAACGAAAAGCTCGCGTCCATGCAGGCGGCCTTCGACATGAAGCACAAGCCCGCCGACGGCGTCACGCTCAAAGTCGGCAAAAAGGTGTTTGACAGCGCTGACGGCAACGAGATAGTCGTGGCGTGGATGAAGGATCCGAAGCCCCCGCATCAATGGTGGGGGACGAAAAACCTTCAACGCGTTCCGCTGCTGGAAGCGCTCAAGGGCATGTTCGGGGAAAACGAATACGGCATCGAACTGTCCCTCGTCGATCCGCACGCGCCGGGCGACACGTTCGACCGGGATGCCGCCCGGAAATTGCTGGACGCCTGCAAAGCCAAAAAGGCGGATGAGGTTCGTCCCCAGTGGAAGGATGCCCACGAAGCCGTCTTGCAGGATCTTCCGCGATACGTGCAATCGACATTCTTCGGCGACGACGGGGCCTTGAAACAGGATCTGTCGCCTCAAGACGGCCTATACAGCAAGGCCGTCTTGTCCGCCTGGAAAAAAGAGCTGTCCAAGGAATTCGTGGAAATCGAGTCGCGGGACCTTCTGCGCCGGGAACTTTTGTCGGAGCGGCCGTCGGGAGGCGTGGAAGACGCTGCGGACGGTCTGCGGGTGCTGGAGACGATCAAACGGAATCAGGACGCTTTGGCCGATCTCATCGTGCAGGGGAAGGATGCGCTGCCCTGCTCGGGAGACGATGCGGCGAACGGCATGCTGTCGATCCTTGCAAAGCACGGCGGCTTGTGCGCGATGCTTGGGATCGGCGAAGCGGAGAGGCGCGACGTGAATCTCTGCAAGCAGAAAATCGCCGCGTTTGTCGAAAATCCGAAGATCGACAAGCAGGTTGTCCGGGAGCTGAATGGCCAGGTGCGCACATTCGTCGGTCAGCAGCTGGCGCTCGCACAAGACGCGTTCAACCAGTTGGTCGACAAGGTCTATGCTGAAGAAAAAGACGGTTTCGCCTTCAACCCCGACCGCGTCAGGCTGGTGAAGGGGACAAACGACGCCTATCGGCTCACGTTGCACGAAATTCAAGACAGGTTCAAGGCCTACTCCGACGATGCGGGGTACGGAAAATTCCTCAGGACGGTTCTGAAGAGCTATTTCAACGAGCTGCCGCTCCAATTGCGGTTGAATCTGGTTTCGTCGCGCCTGCGCCTCTCGCATGACGACGCCACGCCGAGCGAGCAACTGGGGGCCCTGCTCAAGGGTGCCGGTCCTCTCCTGCAGAAAATGCTGCAGGCGTTCGATCCGAAGCAGGATCCCGTCTTGAAGGCCGCGCTCCAGGACGTGAAGACGAATCTCAACCCGATTCCGCAGAGCATGCTTCAGGCGCATTTGCTTGACGTCGTCAACCGTTCGGGAGGCCGGATCGAGAGCATCACGGTCAAGAAGACGCTTGGGTGCGCTTCGGTCGGGCAGACGCTGCTGTGCCGCGTGGAAGGTCCGGGCGTCAAGGACGGAGGCGTGGATGTCGTGGTGAAGGTTCTTCGGCCCGATGCCTTGAACCAACTCCGCCGCGAGCGTGATTTCATGATGCGGTGTGCCAGAAAAGCCGGCATGGAGTCGAGCTACGCGTCGATCGTCGACAAAATCCTCGAAGAATTCGATTTGACGCTTGAGGCGAAAAACGTCGAGGCGTGCAAGGTCTACAACGGCGTGTTCAAGGGCGTTCAGACGCTCAACGCGCTTCCCCTCGTGGGGGCGGCGCCCGGAACGCTGTTGCTGGAGCTTGCGCCCGGCCAGACGCTGGACGGGATTTTCAAGGACATCGATGGGATGAAGAGCACGTACAACGACAAGTACGGCATCTCGTACGGCATCAAGATGGTGCATACGCCTCCGACGTACGAGGCCCACGTGCGCAAGATCCAGAAGGAGCGCGAAGGGGTCGACAAGTACCATCACGTGAAAGCGGCGGATCAGAGGAAGCACTTCCAGGCCGTCAAGAACAAGGTGGACGAACTGCGCAAGGCCTACGGACACTTGTCCGACCTGGCGAGGGCGTGGATCGCGGAAAGCTGTACGGAAGGCGGCAGCGGTTTCTACCACGGAGACCTGCACGCCGGAAACATCATGATCGACGCCGAGAGGGGCCTCACGGCCATCGACGTGGGCAACGTCTCCACCTTCGGGAAGACGGAGAAAGAAGACTTTTTCGCGTTGCTCAAAATGTGCAATCAGGTGCCGCCCGATTTTGCGGACACGTATCGCGGGGACAAGATGACGCCGGCGTGGGTTGACAAGAACCTCTCCCCGTTGGCCGATCAGTTCTGCGAGCGTCTTCTGAAGATGTTGCCTGCCGATCAGGCCGAAAAACTGAGGGCCAAGTATTACGACGATTCTGGGAAAATGGTGACGGAGGAAGGGTGCACGCCTTCCGAATTCACATCGCTGAAACACGAGTTCATGGTCATTTTGAGCAGCTCGTCATTCGATCCGTCGCCGTTTGAGCGTCTTTCGATGATTCTGAATCGTCTCGAATACCAGGGGTTCAGGATCCCCGAGTCCATTTCCCGCTTTTTGTCGTCGGCCCTGCGGCTCCAAAAGGAAGTCAACAACATGGTGTCCGTCGAAAACGACATCTATGGCACGATGAAGGACTTTGCCTTGTACACGATTGGAAAGACGCCCAGACGGTTCAGCATTCTTGGAGCAATCAAGGCCCCGTACGATTCCAAAACCGACACGTACGAGCAACTGCCGAAACTCGGCCAGAAAAAAATCGCCTCCCACCAAAAAGATCTCGAATCGGAAATCCGGAACGGGTGGCAGATCGGAAAATCGAAATGGCAGCAAATCAAAAAGGATGTCAAATGGTTGGAGGAGCAGCCCATAAACGACCTGTTGGAGGCGCTTGAGAAGAATTATTCCGAGGAGGGCGTCCAGAAGCTGGCCAAGGCGATCTGCGACTATGAGGTGCAAGAGTACGAGCGCATGGCGATGGTCTACGAGGAGGAACTCGGCAAAGGTAAGAGGCCCGGCCCGATGAATCTTGACAGTTTCGAGACGATCTTCAACCAGGTCGTCAGCACGGGCGTGAAACGTTCGAACAATGACGGCAAGGTGCTCGTGAAGGTGTGACGGTACAGGCAAAGCGCTTGCGCAAAAGTGCTTGCAATTTGGCATGGCAAGTGGTATCCTACGCGCCGTTTTTCAACCAGGAGGGGTGTCCGAGTGGTCGATGGTGCAACCTTGGAAAGGTTGTGTGGGGGCAACTCCACCGGGGGTTCGAATCCCCCCCCCTCCGCCAAATGGCGTTTGAGCCGGAAGGTGGTTTCCCATGCGCGATGATCTGGAAGGCCTCAAGACCCTGGGCGTCACCACGCGCGTTCCCTGCGAATACGATCCGTCGCTTCTGGACGCGTTTTCCAACAAGCATCCCGAGCACGACTACTGGGTGACGTTCACCTGCCCCGAGTTCACCACGCTCTGCCCCAAAACGGGCCAGCCCGATTTCGCGACGCTCACGATCCGTTACGTGCCGGCGAAGAAGCTCGTGGAGTCGAAGTCGCTCAAGCTCTACCTGTTCGGCTTCCGTAACCACGGCGATTTCCACGAGGACGTGGTGAACGTGATCTACAACGACCTCTTCAGGCTGCTGAAGCCGAAGTACATGGAAGTGGTCGGCAAGTTCACGGCGCGCGGCGGCATTTCGATCGATCCGTTCGTGAACGGCGGCACGGGCGCGGCGTGGCGCAAGCTGGCCGCGCAGCGTTTCGCGGCCTGGAACGGGGTGCGGTGAGATGTACCGTTCCGGCCGGCCCCAGCGGCGCGTGATTCCCCTGAATCTGATTGTCGACGGCCGCAGCGCGGTCGTGTTCGGCGGCGGACGCGTGGGGCTTCGCAAGGTGCGCGGTCTGCTGGACGCCGGTGCGACGGTGACGCTGGTGTGCCCGGCATGCGTGGACGAGCTCGAGACGCTTGTCGCCGCGAAGAAGATCCGCCGGCTGAAGCGCAAGTTCCGTTCCGGCGACTGCGCGGGAAAGCTCGTCGCGTTCGCGTGCACGGATGACAAGCACGCCAACCGCGCGATTCTCGAGGACGCCCGCAAGGCGCACGTGCCGTGCTGCTGTTCGGACATGAACTGGGCGGACGGCGATTTCACGACGCCGGCGACGGCGCGTCTCGGCGACATGGCGATCGCCGTGTCGACGGGCGGCCAGAACTGCGTGGCGGCGCGCGACATGCGCAACGAAATCCTCGCACATTTCGCGGCGCGCAAAAATCTGGAGCTGTACGTGATCGGCACGAGCGACGCCTGCCTGCCGAGCCGCAAGCGCGCGCCGTTCCACATGCCGGGCGAGGCGCGCGCGCGTTTCGGTGCGTGGGTGCGCGAGCTCAAGGGCGTGCGCGAGTTCGCGGTGCTCAACACCTGTCATCGCGTGGAGGTGGCGCTCGTTGCTTCGGATGACGCCTCCGTCGATGCCGTGGCGCGTCTGGCGGGGTTCGACCGGCTGGATGCGAAGGAGCAGTACCGGCTCAAGGGGTTCGACGCCTTCTGCCATCTCGTGCGTGTGGCAAGCGGGCTCGAGAGCTCGCTTTTGGGCGAGTTCCATGTGGTGAGTCAGGTGAAGGATGCGTTCGAGGAAGCGGCGGCCGCCCGCTGGAGCGGCCCCGCGCTCGCGTATGTGTGCGCGGAGACGCTGCGCGTGTCGAAGGCCGTGCGTCACGCGGTGGAAGGGCTCGTGAAGGTCGCGGAAATCGACCAGGTGGCGGCGCGGTATCTGGCGATCCACGGCGATCTCGACGCGCGCTCGCGTGTGACGGTGGTGGGCACGGGCGTCGTGGGCACGGGCGTCGTGAAGGCGCTCGCCGGCACGTCCGTCGATTGGGTGTGGCACCGGAACCGTCCGGCGGACGCGCTGGGCGCCAAATTGGTGGCGTACAAGAACCTGGAAGCGTCCTTGGCGAAGGCGGACGCGGTGGTGTGCGCCGTTGACGTGGCGGAGCCCGTGGTGACGCCGGCGATGGCGAAGCTCTTCGCGGGACGCGATGTGCTGTTCGTCGACCTGGGGCTTCCGCGCAATGTTGACCTGTCGTACGACGACATGGGCGGCGTGTCGGTGGTGGATCTGGACGCGCTCAAGCTCTGGCACCGCGTGAAAAGCGGCGTCCTGAAGAAGGTGCTCGCGAAGGCGGACGCGGTGATTCGGGAAGAGTAC
Organism: Verrucomicrobia bacterium UBA1731; assembly: GCA_002317575.1. Classification (GTDB taxonomy): domain Bacteria; phylum Verrucomicrobiota; class Kiritimatiellia; order RFP12; family UBA1067; genus UBA1731. The sequence continues at coordinate 51,501 of DCIH01000111.1, forward strand.
AGGGGCGTGCTGGGGGCAGGAGTTAGGGGTTAGGAGTTAGGGGTTAGGAGTTAGGGGTTAGCAAGCAATGCGTCTACGGATAGGGGCCGCGCTCGGGGTATGAAGCGGCGAGGGCGCCGCTTCTCCTGCGCGGGGCTGCGCTCCTAACCCCTAACCCCTAACTCCTAACCCCTAACCCCTAACCCCTTTATTGTGCTATAATGTCGTCTCATCGACCCATGGTGGGCCGTCTTTCTACGATAAACTCTAAACGGAAAGAACGAGAATGAACTGGAAGTACAACTGCCTCAATCCGATTGCGGATGTGGGGCTCAAGAACCTGACCGACAACTATGCGCGCACCGAGGACTTCGCGGAAGCGGACGCGGTGTTCGTGCGCTCGGCCAAGATGGACGAACTGACACCCGGCAAGAAGCTCCTCGCGGTGGCCCGCGCGGGCGCCGGCGTGAACAACATTCCCCACGCGGAATACGCGAAGCAGGGCATCGTGGTGTTCAACACGCCCGGCGCGAACGCGAACGGGGTGAAGGAGCTCGTGCTGGCGGCCATGCTGCTGGCGAGCCGCGACCTGATCGGCGGCGTGGAATGGGTGAAGCAGAACGCCTCCGACGCGACGATCAACAAGACGGCCGAGAAGGCGAAGAAGCAGTTCGCCGGCACGGAGATCATGGGCAAGCGGCTGGGCGTGATCGGCCTCGGCGCGATCGG
>DCIH01000111.1:52218-52534 GCA_002317575.1 Verrucomicrobia bacterium UBA1731
TCGGCCAGAAGGTCGCGAACGCGGCCGTGGGCCTGGGCATGGAGGTCTACGGCTACGACCCCTATCTTTCGATCGACGCGGCGTGGAACCTGAGCCGCGCGGTGAAGCACTGCAAGAACGTGGAGGCGATCTACCGCGACTGCGATTTCATCACCATCCACGTGCCGGCGCTCGAGTCCACCAAGGGCATGATCAACGCCGAAGCGCTCGCGATGATGAAGAACGGCGTGATCATCGTCAACGCCGCGCGCGACGCGCTGGTGAACGAGAAGGACATGCTCGCGGCGCTCGAGGCGGGCAAGGTGCGCAAGTACGT
>DCIH01000111.1:52620-59658 GCA_002317575.1 Verrucomicrobia bacterium UBA1731
AGGACAACTGCGCGGTGATGGCGGTGAAGGAGATGCGCGACTTCCTCGAGAACGGCAATGTCGTCAACTCGGTGAACTACCCGGCGTGCTCGCTGGGGCCCTGCAACAAGGCCGGCCGCATCGCGATCTGCCACAAGAACGAGGCGAACATGATCGGCACATTCACCTCGATCCTCGGCAACGCCAAGGTTAACATCGACGCGATCGCGAACAAGAGCCGCGGCGAATTCGCCTACACGCTCATAGACGTCGATTCGCCCGTGCCAGCCGATGTGGTCGACGCGCTGGCGAAGAGCGAGTCCGTCATCCGCGTGCGTGTGGTCAAATAACGATGGTCAAAACCCGGTCACAGGTTCCGGCGAAGCGGAAGAAGGCCGCGCCCGCGAAAAGCGCGGGCGGCTCCGGCTTCAGCTGGAACATGCAGATCGGCGGCGGCGGCGAGCCGGTGATGAAGCGCGCGGATGTGCTGCTCTTCACCGGCGAGCTCGCCGACCTTCTGGACGCGGGCATGACGCTCGGCCAGGCGCTGGCGTGTCTCGCGAACCAGGGCGAGGAGGAAAGCGCGCAGCGGCGCATCGCCAAGGATCTGGCCGAGCGCATTGCGAACGGCGAGAACTTCTCCGACGCCGTGGCGCGGCATCCCAAGACGTTTCCGCCGCTGTACGGCAACATGCTGCGCGCGGGCGAGGCCTCGGGCGCGATGACGGAAGTGCTCGGGCGGCTCGTGGAGCATTACGAGCGCAACGACGCGATGACGTCGAAGATCAAGGGCGCCTTGGCGTATCCGTGCATCGTGCTCGGATTCGGCGTGGCGGCCGTGGTGCTGATGCTCACGTGGATCATCCCCAAGTTTCAGAAGATGTTCGACGCGATGGGCACGAAGCTGCCGGGCCCCACGCTGTTCCTCGTGGGGTTGAGCGAATTCCTGATCTCATACGGTTGGCTCGTCCTCGTCGGTCTCGTGGCGGGGGCCGTCCTTTTCCTCAAGTGGCGCAAGACGCCGCAGGGCCGCCTGACGACGGACGGGTGGCTTCTGAGGATTCCGCTCGTGAAGGGTATCGTGGCGACGGGCGCGTATTCGTCGCTGGCCTTCACGCTCAAGACGCTTCTGACGAACGGCGTCAACGTGCTGAACGCGCTTCGGATCCTGGAATCGACCTGCGGCAACGCCGTGATCGGCGAGGCGCTCGCGACGGCGCGCAGGCGCGTGACGGACGGCACATCCATTTCGGGGCCGCTCGCGGCGAGCGGCGCGTTTCCGCGGATGATGACGGACATGCTCGCGGTGGGCGAGCAGGCCGGAAACCTGACGTCGTCGCTGGAGCACATCGGCAAGCGCTACCAGAAGGATATGGACCGCAACATCTCGTCGTTGACGAACGCGCTCGGTCCGATCCTGATCGGCATGATCGCGGTGCCGGTGGGTTTCGTGATCTACGCGATCGTGAGCGCCGTGTTCGGCGTGTCGAACGGGTTGGGGTAAGAAAGGGGAAAACATGAACAATCAGATCAGCAAAGAGGCGGTGCGCCGGGGCAAAGAGGGTTTCTCGCTCATCGAGCTCATCATCGCGGTGTCCATTCTGGCGATTCTGTCGGCGGTGGCCGTCACGAATGTCAAGAAGCACATCGACAAGACGAACAAGGTGGCGACGATGGAGACGATCCAGGCCATCTCGAGCGCGCTCACCACGTATTCGCTCGATCACGGCGGCAAGTATCCCGAATCGCTCAATGCCCTCGTCGAGGGCGACGATCCGGACATCAAGGGCGGCGCCGACGCGCTGAACGACGCCTGGGCGCAGGAGATCAAGTACGAGCGCCTTAAGAACGGGCGCGACTTCAAGCTCACATCGGCCGGTCCCGACGGCGATTTCGGCACGGACGACGACCTGACGAGCAAGTGATTGCCCGTCGGGAAGCGGAGGGTGCGATGCGCCGCGGCTTCACGCTCGTCGAACTGCTCGTGGTGGTGGCCGTCGTCGCGGCGATGCTCGGCGCCGCCGTCTTGAGCGTCGCCACGGGAACGCAGTCCGCGCGGCTCCGGAACGCCGTGCGCGGCGTCAAGCAGTTCGGCCGCCATGCGCGCGCCATGGCGCTCCTGCGCCAGGCGCCGTACATGATGACCGTGTCCGAGATCTGGAACGGAAACGATTTCGTCAAGACGCGCATCGTGGTGAAGGGCACGTCCGCGTCGTCCGGCGCCGGCGTCCGGGCCGCCGGGCCGATGATGGACGTCACGGGCAACTGCGTCGGCGGCGAAGACGGCGACGCAGGCGCCGCGGAATCGCCGCTCGCCAATCTCGGCGAAGAGCCGAAGGAATACGAAGGCGTTCGCATCAGAGTCGAAATGCTGGCGGATGACGGGCGCTCGAAGCAGCGCGAGAAATCCGGCGTGTCCGTGTTCAGCAACGTCGACTTCCTGCGCGGGCAGATGTCTGAAGCGAAGACCGGCGACGCGAAGACCGACGACGCCGGCGGATCGGATGTGTCGGAAGACGCGGCGCACGAGCCCGTTTCGGTCATCTACGAGACGAACGGACGGTGCCGTCCCCATCTCGTCACCGTGTACGCGGACGGTCAGGACGAGGATTCCGGACGGAAGATCCGCTTCGACCGTTTCGGCGGCGTGCACGAAGGGGAGGACGAGAAGTGAATCGCCGTGCCGGCTTTTCGCTTGTGGAGGTGCTGGTGGCGAGCGTGATCCTCGCCACGGGCCTGCTGGCCATCCTGGCGGCCATGACGCAGAGCCAGCGGCTGATGATGGCGTCCAAGCGGTTCGAAGACGCGCAGTATGTGTTCTGCCTGGGCGAGATGGTACATCCCGTGCCGCCGTCCGACAAGGTCACGGACGATCCGCTGGAGAACGATCTGCTCAACGTCGAGGAGACGACGGCGGCGGAACTCATCCAGGAACTCGAAAGCGACGGCAACCAGCGGCTCAACCTGTCGCGCGAACGCGAACAGGAGCTGGAGACGTACACATTCACGCGCGAAGTGGACGAGTATGAAGAGGACGCCAAAGGCCGCAGTTCGGACGAGATCCTCGAGGCAAACGGCAAGCTCTACACGATCCGAACCACGGTTCGCTGGGGCGGAAAGCATTACGGCGCGAAGCAGGAAGAGGATGTCACGGTGCGCCTGTGGAGGAAGGAATGAAACGCGGCTTCACGCTCGTCGAACTGCTGGCGGCGACGCTCATCATGGCCATCATGATGACGGCGGGATTCTTCGCCTTCAACCAGGTGCTGCACGCCTGGAGCAAGGGCGAGCGCACGGTGACGCGTCTGCAGATGGCGGACTACGCCATCGCCCAGGTCGTGTCCGCGCTGCGGAGCGCCTATTATCCGACCACGGGCTCGGACTCGAACAAGTACGGCTTCATGCTCATGAACGGAAACGACGGCGACGACGAGGACAAGTCGGATTCCATCCAGTGGAGCAAGCTCGGATCGGCGATCGTCGGATCGGACTCGGAGCTTTCGGAGACGATCCACACGGTGCGGCTGTTCGTCCGCGAAGAGACGGAGGATTCGCCGCGCGGGCTCTACTTCAAGGCGGGAGCGTTCGACCTGGTGGACGACGAAGAGGGCGAAGAGCGCGATTTCGAGGACGACGACGAACGGGACGGCTATCCGCCGGAACTGATCGCCGAAGGTTTCCAGGGATTCAACTGCCGCGTGCTCGACAAAAACGAGCCGTTCAAGTCGGACGGCAGGTGGAACTGGCAAGACGTCTGGAATACGTCCAACTGCATACCGCGCGCCGTGGAGTTGACGTTCTTCCTCGAACCCGCAACGGATCGGGACGAGCCGATCGTGGTCAAGCGCATCGTCGAAATCCCCCTGTGGAACATTTCGCAGAATCCCATATCCGCCTCGTCGGACGGCAAGGACGGAAAAGAAGGCGGCAGGGGCGGCAGGAGCGGCGGCGCCCCGGGAGGCGTCCGATGACGGGAAAGCGCGGAAGCGCCCTGGTGCTGGCGATCTGGATCATCGCCGTCCTGTCCATTCTCGTGATGAATTTCGCGGGCGAAGCGCGGCTCACCACGGGCGTCAACCTGTACATCCGCGAACGCGTGCACGTGTTCAATCTCACGGAAGCCGGCCGCGCCGTCGCCGAAGTCGTGATGCTCAACTACAAGAATGTCGCGGACGCGTCCGAAGACGAGACGGACGAGCAGTACGAGGAAGCGCTCGAGAAGAACCGCTGGCTCCAGCCCGAGCGCGACCTCAAGACGGGCCGATGCCGCATCGGACCCATGCCCGTGGACCACCTCAACCCCGACGCGGGCATCGTGACGGTGGAAATCACCACGAAAGAGTCGAAGTTCAACATCAACACGCTGTACCAGGGCGGGGATGCCAACTACCGTGACATCTGGGAGCTGGTCCTCGAGCAGACGGGCGTACCCGAAGACGAGCGCGACCCGTTCATCGACCAGTGGAACGATTGGCGCGACAACGATTCCGCCAAGACCGGTGACGAAGGCGCCGAGGAGGAGGAATACCGCAAATACGACGGGACGTCGAAGAACAGGATCGACCGGCTTGGATACAAGCCGCGCAACAACGAGATCCCCGACCTGAAGGAGCTTGCCAAGATCATCGCGTTCCGCGAGCATCCCGGCGTGCTCACCGGCGGCGTCTACGATCCGGAAGAGGAACGCGAGCAGGACCGGATCGTCTGCACGAACGTCATCATGAAGGTGTTCGACGTGATCGGTTCCGGCAAGATTAATGTGAACACGGCGTCCAAGGAGGTGCTGAAGATCATCCCCGGCATCGGCGACGCCGACAACGAGGGCGAGGCGGACGATATCGCCGAATCGATCTGCAGGATCCGCGACGCGGGAAACGCCGACGCCGATCGGAAGTTCGCGCAGGACGACGATTACGGTCCGTTCAAGGACTGGAACGATCTCGTGACGCGCATGGATCGTCTGGGCGGTTCGGAGACGATCGGCTCCGCCGCGCAGAACTATCTCATATTCGCGCCAGAGACATATTTCGAGATTGCGATCACGGGCACGTCGCTGGGCATTTCCCACACGGTGAAGGGCGTGGCGATGGTGAAGGACAACAAGGTCGTGTACCTGCGTTGGCAGGAGGATCCGTAAATGCTGAAGAAGCTCAGAGTTCGGAATCTGGCCATCGTCGAGGAGTCGGAGGCGGCTTTCGGCGACGGACTCACCGTGGTGACGGGCGAGACGGGCGCGGGCAAAAGCGTCTTCATGGGTGCGTTGGCGCTGGCGCTGGGCGCGCGCGCGGATGCGACGGACGTGCGCGACGGCGCGAAGGAGGCGCGCGTCGAGGCCGAGTTCGCGCTCGCGCCGGCCGACGCCGCGACGGCGGCCGTCTTTGCCGTGCTGGACGAGCAGGGCCTGCCGCCGTGCGAAGACGGCCTCCTGCTGGTGCGCCGCGTCATCTCCGCGGCGGGCGGTTCGCGCGTGTGGGTGAATGACGCGGCGGCGACGGTCCAGACGCTCAAGGCGCTTGGCGCGAAACTCGTGGGCGTGCACGGACCGAACGACCATCTCGCGCTCGCGGACGAAAACCGCCAGCGGGAACTCCTGGACGCGTACGGCGCCACGCCGACGGAGGCGTACGCGCGGGCCTGGGGCGACCTGTCGTCGCTTCGCGCGGAGCGTGACGCGCTTTCAGAGGGCGGCGACGTCGCCGAGGAATGCGAGCGCCTGCGCTACGCCGTGTCGGAAATCGATGCCGCCGGACTCGCCGAGGAGGACGAAACGGAATTGCCGGCGCGTCACGCTGAAGCCGCGCACGCCGCGGAATTCGTGGAGGACGCGCGGCTGGCGACCGAGGCGCTTGGCGGCGACGAAGGGTCCGCGGCGAACGCGTTCGCCGCGGCGCGCGGCGCGTTCGCGCGCATGGCGAAGTACCATCCGCTGGCGGACGAGTGGGCGCGCACGCTCGACGCGCTCGCCGTGGAGGCGCAGGAGCTGTCCCGTTCCGTGGACGAGGCCGCGTCGCGCGCCGACGCGGACCCCGAGGCATTCGCGGCCCTCGACGAACGCCTGTCGCTGGTGATGAAGCTGAAGCGGAAATACGCCGTCCGCACGGTGGGCGAGTTGCTGGCGTTGCGCGACACGCGTGCCGAACGGCTCGCCGACCTCGAAGGACGCGACGCGAAGATCGCCGCGCTCGACGGGAAGATCGCCGCCGCGGAGGCCGTCGTGGCGAAGACGGGCGCGGCGTTGAGCGCGGCGCGCAAGAAGGCGGGCGCGAAATTGTGCAAGCTGGTCACGCAGGAGCTGCACGGCCTCGGTTTTCTCCAGGCCGGCTTCTCGGTCGCGCTCGAACCGCGGCCGGCGGACGCGACGGGGCTCGACCGCGTGGTCTGGTTCTTCGAGCCGAATCCCGGCGAAAGCGCGCGGCCGCTGGCGGCCATCGCCTCGTCCGGTGAAATCGCGCGCGTGATGCTGGCCGTGCAGGCGGTGTTGGCGGAGCACGCGTCGCTTCCGGTGATGGTGTTCGACGAAATCGATTCGAACGTGGGCGGGGAAACGGGCCGCGCCGTGGGACTCAAGCTGCGTGCGGTGGCCCGCCACCGCCAGGTGATCGCCATCACGCACCTGCCGCAGACGGCCGCGCACGGCACCCGTCATTTCGTGGTGTCGAAGGCCGTTTCGGGCGGCCGCACGCGCAGCGCGATCCGCGAGGTGTCGGCCGCCGCGCGCGTGGACGAAATCGCGCGCATGCTGGGCGGCGCAGGCGATGTGGTGCGCCGCCACGCCGAGGAGCTGCTCCTGCAGGCGACGCAATAACCGCGCATATGTTTCCTGAATTTGCGAAAAAAGTCGCAAAACAGGTATTGATTCGGCGTGCGCATTGTGATATATTGCGCGTTTCACGGTTCAGAAAGTGTCTGGACATGCGTTTTCAATTTGAAAAAAAGGGTTTTGGTATGAAGGGGAAGTATGACGACTTGATGATCTTCTCCGGCACGGCCAACTTGCCGCTCGCCGAAAAGGTCGCGAAGCACCTGAAGCGCAAGCTCAACAAGATCGACATCAAGCAT
>DCIH01000111.1:59732-59882 GCA_002317575.1 Verrucomicrobia bacterium UBA1731
ACGTGTTCGTGATCCAGTCCGGCTCCCCCGCGCCGAACGAAGCGTACATGGAGCTCTTCGTGATCATCGACGCGCTCAAGCGCGGCAGCGCCGCGCGCATCACGGCCGTTCTTCCCTATTACGGTTATGCGCGCCAGGACCGCAAGGACC
>DCIH01000111.1:60013-76370 GCA_002317575.1 Verrucomicrobia bacterium UBA1731
TTCTTCGACATCCCGCTCGACCAGCTGCACGCGGAGCCCGTCATCCTCGACTACATCCGCAAGAGCAAGTTCAAGAAGCCGATCGTCGTGTCGCCCGACACGGGCGGGGCGAAGACGGCCTACGGCTATTCCCGCAAGCTCAAGACGGGTCTTGCGATCGTCGCCAAGCAGCGCACGGGCGATTCCACGGTGGACGCGTTCAGCGTGGTGGGCGACGTGAAGGGCTGCGATGTGATCATGATCGACGACATGACGGCGACGGGCGGCACCCTGAGCGCGGCGGCGAAGATGTGCCGCGACAACGGCGCGAAGAGCGTCCACGCGTTCGTGTCGCACTTCCCGCTCACGCCGAAGGGCATGGAGCGTCTGATGCACGAAACGCAGCTTGACGAGCTGGTGGTGACGGACACGATTCCGCTGCGTCCCGATTTCGACGTGAAGAAGCTCCCCTTCCGGCTCACGGTGCTGTCCGTTTCGAAGCTGGTCGCCGAGGCGATCAAGCGCATCAACGCGAACGCGAGCGTGAACGACCTCTTCAACCACGAGTGAGGCCGCGGGACGAAGACGATTTTCGCCGAGGGTAGCGCGCGTGCGCGAGAGCAGGCGAACGAACAGAAGAAGAAAGAACGAAAATGGATCAAGTGAAGTTCAAGGCGGAGAAGCGTGCCGAATCGGGCACGGGTGCTGTCCGCCGCCTTCGCCGCACGGGTTTGATTCCCGGGTCGGTGATGAAGATGGACAAGAGCGGGGTGGAGCTCATCAAGTTCTCCGCGCATGAGTTCATGATGGCGATGCGTGGCCACGCGAGCAAGCAGCTTCTGGTCTCCATCGATCTCGAGGGAACCGAAGTCCCGGCTCTGATGCGCGAAGTGCAGAACGACGTCATCGCCGGTACCCCGATTCACGTGGATTTCAGCGAAGTGTCGCTCACCAAGAAGGTGCGCGTGGTCGTCCCCGTGTATCTCACGGGCGAGGCGCAGGGCGTCAAGATCGGCGGCGGCGTGCTCGAGCAGACGCTCCGTACGGTCGAAGTGGAATGCCTCCCGACGGACATCGCCGAGAAGTTCAACGTCGACGTCTCGACCCTCGGTCTGGACCAGACGCTCTTCGTGCGCGATCTCCAGCTCGGCGACAAGTTCTCGCTCGTCACCCGTGGCGAACTCGCCGTGGCGACGGTGAAGTCGCCGGACGACGACGGTTCCGCGAAGCCCGGCGCGCCTGCGGCCGGCGAAGCTCCTGCGGCTCCCGAAGTGATCAAGAAGGGCAAGGAAGAAGAAGCCAAGCCCGCCGAGAAGAAGTAATCCGGAGGAACTGAAAGATGAAGAAGTACGAAGGACTCTACATTTTCTCGGGCGCCGCGAAAGACGACGTTCTCGAGGGTTATCTCGCCAAGGCCGTCGCGGAGATTACGCGTCTCGACGGCAAGGTGCTCGCGCAGGACGTGCTCGGCAAGCGCGCGTTCGCGCGTCCGATGAAGAAGCGCGACAACGGCGTCTACGCCCTCGTCCGCTTCGAGCTCGATCCGGCCAAGGTCGGTGAACTCACGAACCGCTACAAGCTCGTGGAAGAGGTCTTCCGCGTGCAGATTCTCGCGGTCGACGAGCGTCGCGAAGCGATCCTCGCCGCCCAGCGCGAAGCGGCCGCCAAGCGCGCCGAAATCAAGGCGCAGAAGGAAGCGGCCGCCGCCGCAGAAGCCGCCGCCGCGGCCGAGTAACCACCATCCAAAGGAGCAAGAAAATGGCTTATCCCAAGAGAGACCGCGACAGCCGCGACGACCGCGAGTTCAGCGCCCGCCGTCGTCCCGCCCTCCCGGCGAACGACAAGATCGACTTCAACGACGTGGAACTCCTCAAGAACTACGTCACGGAGTACGGCAAGATCATCCCCGCCCGCGTGACGGGCGTCACCACGCAGCAGCAGCGCCAGATCAAGAAGGGCGTTCGCCGCGCGCGCAACATGGGCCTTCTCGCCTAAAGAAAGGAATCTTGCAATGACTGAAGTTATGCTGATGGCCGACGTCAAGCACCTCGGCAAGGCCGGCGCGATCGTCAAGGTCGCCGATGGCTACGCGCGCAACATGCTGCTCCCGCAGCAGCTCGCCGCTCCCGTGACGGAAGCCGCGAAGCGCCGTCTCGTCAAGCTCGAAGCCGAGCGCGCCGCGAAGCGCGCCGAGCAGAAGGCCGCCGCGGAAGCGCTCGCCGGCAAGCTGGCGGGTCTCTCCGTGACGGTTTCCGCCCGCACGGTCGACGGCACGCGCCTCTACGGCAGCGTGAACGCCACGGACATCGCGGCGGCGATCGAGGCCGACCGCGGCGTCAAGATCGAGCGCAGCCAGCTCGACCTCCCCGACCAGCTCAAGGAAGTCGGCGAATACAACGCCAACCTCGAGCTCGATCCGGAAGTCAAGGTCGCGTTCAAGGTCACGATCGTCGAAGAAGCCCAGTAAGGGTTTCGCGACATCGCGAAAAGGAGGCCGCCGACGGGCGGCCTCTTTTTTTTTGATATAATCCCGGCATGAAATCAAATTTGCTCTTCGCCGTCTTGCTGTTCGTTTCCGCCGCCGTGGCCGCGCCGTGGGCGCCGCCCGCGTACCTCGAGCGGGCCGTCGTGTACCAGCTCGTGCTGCGCAACTGCACGCGGGACGGAAATTTCAAAGCCGCCGCCAAGATGCTGCCGCATGTCCGGTCGCTCGGCGTCGACGTGGTGTACGTGACGCCGTTCGTGGAAATGGACCGCGACATGGACGAGTCGGGCTGGAGCCCGCGTCAGGTCAAGAGCGGCTTCCGCACCCCGAAGAACCCCTATCGCATCTCCGATTACGACAAGATCGACCCCGAGTACGGCACGGACGCCGATTTCCGCGCCTTCAACGCGGAGGCGCACCGGCTCGGGATGAAGACGTACATGGATCTCGTGTATCTCCATTGCGGGCCGAACAACGTTCTGAAGGACAAGTTCCCAGACGCCTTCCAGCGCCATCCGGACGGGTCGGTGCGCACGACGCAATGGCATTTCCCGTATGTGAACTTCGCATCCAAAGAGGTCCGCAAATACCTGATCGGTTCGATGAAGCACTGGATTGCGCTCGGCTGCGACGGCTTCCGCTGCGATGTGGGCGACCAGGTGCCGATCGATTTCTGGCAGGAGGCCGCCGCCGCCTGCCGTGCGGTGAAGCCGGATCTCGTGATGATCAACGAAGGGACGAAAGCCGAATGGCTCGAGAAGGCGTTCGACGCGTGCTACGCGTGGCCGTTCAGTTTCACGATCCGCGCCCAGATCGCGGAGGGCCGCGATGTGACGTGTTGGGACATCGACGGCACGAATCTCGTGCAGCGGATGGCGCACGTGCGGAAATACGAATCGGGGATTCCGCCAAACGCGCTCATGTTCTGTTTCATGGACAACCACGACACCGCCGCGGACGACTGGGAGAACCGCTTCGACCGCGTGTTGCCCGTCGAAGCCGGCAACGCCGCGTTCACGCTGATGTTCCTGCGGCGCGGGTTGCCGCTCGTGTTTAACGGCAACGAAATCGCGGACGATTCGCTGAACACGTTCTTCGCGCCGGTCGAGGATGTCGCCCGCGCGCGGAAGACGGTCGACTGGGCGCGCGCGCTGCAGCCCGAGGGACAGAAGCGCCTCGCGCATCTGCGCGCGCTTGCGAAATTGCGTCATGAACATCCCGCGTTCGGCGGGGGCGCGATGCGCTGGCTCACGGGTGGCGAAACGAACGGCGTCGTGGCGTTCACGCGCATGTCGGCGGACGGCAAATCGCGGATGCTCGTGGCGGCGAATCTTTCGTCGAAAACGACGGAAGCCGATTTCCGCGCGGAGGGCGTCGCCGTTTCGCCGGCGGCGGAACGCGCATTGGGCGACGCCGTTGTGAAAGCCGACGGAACGCTGGCGTTCAAGCCCTGGGATTTCCTCGTCGTGGAGCTCGCGGCTTCGGCCGCGGAGGCGCCGAAGGCGCGCACGGTGATGAACGTGGTGAACTTCGTGCGCGGCTGCGAGCCGCGCGATCCGGAGATGGATCTCGTCAAGCCCATCGCGGAAGAGATCGCGCTGAACACGAAGCACCATCTGCCGAACACGATCCTGCTGCAGTACGACGCGATGATCCGTCCCGATCTGATGAAGGTCGTTAAGACGGCGGAGCCGGATAAGACGGAGTACGGCGTGTGGATCGAGATGGCGCGGCAGCTCGTCGAGAAGGTCGGCCTCGCCTGGCGCGGGCGCAAGGGCTGGGATTGGGACTGGTTCATCAACCCCGGCTTTCTGATGGCGTACTCGCACGAGGAGCGCGCGAAGATCATCGACGAGATCTTCCGTGAGTTCAAGTCGCATTTCGGCTATTGGCCGAAGAGCGTCGGCTCGTGGCTTCTGGACGCGTGGTCGATGGACTACATGCAGAAGAAGTACGACGTGAAGGGCTTCTGCATCTGCCGCGAGCAGGACAACACGGACGCATACGGCTTGCGCGGCGGCTACTTCAACGGTCTCTACTATCCTTCGCGCAAGAACATGCTCTCCGCGGCGGTGGACATGAAGAACGCCGTGAAGGCGCCCGTGTTCAAGATGCTTACGCCCGACCCCATCTACAACTACGCGAAATCCGTGACGCCGAAGGGCGTCGAGTCGGTTCCCTGCACGCTCGAACCCGTGTGGTACAGCGGCTTCACCAAGGCCGTGGTGGACTGGTACTTCCGCGTCTACACGGGGCCGGGCATGTTGAACCTTTCCTACATGCAGACGGGACAGGAAAACTCCTTCGGCTGGGGCATGATCGGCAAGGGGCTTCCGTATCAGATCGAGGTCATCGCGCGCATGGCGAAAGACGGCAGGATCGACGTCGAAAAGATGTGCGACACGGCCGAGCGCTTCATCCGGGAGCATCCCGAGAACTGTCCGCAGACGCAGGTGGCGCTGGAGGATTGGGGCGGCGACCGGAAGAGCGTGTGGTACAACTCCAAGCATTATCGCGCGAATCTTTTTCTCGCGGGCGGCGTTTTGAGTTTCCGCGACGTCCACAAGATGTGCGACGGTTTCGAGGAGCCGTTCCTGGACAAGGTCTGCACGGGCTGGCAGGCGCTTTACTTCACGCCGCCGGTGTTGGACGAGTACCTGTTCAAAACGGACGGACGTTTCAAGCCCGTGACGTTTCCCGGCCGTTTCACGGAAATCAAGGTGGAAACGCCGAATGCGGAAACGCTTGTCGCCACGGCGAAGGGCGAAGGCGTCGCCGACGTGCGCGTCACGTTCACGCCTGGGAAGATCGCCGTGCAGGGCGTTCCGGAAACGCTAGCCAAGAGCGTCAAGCCCGGCGTTCACGTTCTCGATTTCGACGGCTACAAATACCAAGTCGGCGTGACGCGCGAAGGCGACATCGTCGAAGCGGACCTGTCGCTGCCGGAGGTGAAATGACCACGCGGCGGGAGTTTCTGCAGTACGCGCCGCTGGTGGCGCCGCCGCTTTTCGGCGGGTGCGTGCGGGGCCGGTGCGGCGGCCTCATCGAGGCCGCCCTACCTGTTGGACAGGGCCGGTGCGGGGATTCCATCGAGGCCGCCCTACCAGTTGGACAGGGCCGGTGCGGGGAAAAGCCGTGCGTGCGTTTCGGCGTGATCGCCGACGCGCATTACGCGGACATCCCGTCCGCGCATGGGCGCGCCTACGCGCTGTCGAAAGCGCGCGTCGCCGAAGCCGCGGCGACATTCGCCGCGCGCGGCGTCGATTTCGCGATCGAGCTCGGCGACTTCAAGGACCTCGCACGCACCGCGGACGGCAAGCCGGACCCGACAGGCACGGCGAAATTCGCAGACGAGATCGAAGCCGCGTTCGCGACGTTCCCGGGGCCGCGCTATCACGTGCTCGGCAATCATGAGATGGACGTGCTGAACAAGGACGAAATCCTGTTGCATTTCACGAACACGGGCTTTACGCGCGCGCTCCCGAACTATGTTTTCAAGCGCGGCGGCGTCACGTTCATCGTGCTCGACGGTTGCTTCAACGCGAAGGGCGAGGACTATGTGGGCACGACCTGCAACTGGGACTGGACCGATGCCAACATGCCGCCCGCCGAATTGAAGTGGCTCCAGTTGGAACTCGATCGCGCGCCGGGGCATGTGGCGGTGTTCATCCACCAGCGGATCGATTCGACGGCGCGCGCCTGCCATCGCGTAAAGAACGGCGAAGAGGTCCAGCGGATGCTGGAAAAGTCCGGGAAGGTGATTGGCGTTTTCCAAGGGCACGACCACGTGGGCGGCTTCACGCGCGAGCACAATCTCGACCACTACACGTTTCCGGCGATGGTCGAAGGCGAAAACGAAAGCCGTTTCGCCGAGGTGGCGATCTATCCTTCGGGCCGCGTGTCCGTCACCGGCTTCTGGTGCGGTAGGTGACCATGGCGATGCCTTTGCCCGGTAATTTGCCGTCCGGATGGCGGATCGACGCCGAGGGACGGCTTCGCCGCGAGACGATCCACCGCATGACGCGGCGGTGCCTCAAGTGGGATTACTGCGGCACGGGCGTCTATTTGATCACCATCGTTTTGAACGACCGCTCGCAGCCCGTGCTGGGGCGTCTCATTTGCCCGAATGGACAGGCCGACTTCCGCGATGCGCGCATCGAATTGACCGAGCTCGGGCGCCGCATCGAAGCGCACTTTCTGAAAATCGGCGATTTCACGCCCGAAATCGAAGTCGTGGGCGTGCAGGTGATGCCCGAGCATTTGCATGGCGTTTTGCGCGTGATGCGGCGCCTGTCCAAGCCGCTGGGCGAGCAGCTGCGCGGCTTCAAAATCGGCGCGAGCAAAATCGCGCGCGAATTGGGCGCGCTCCCGCCCACCGATGGGCGGGGACAAGGCGAAGCGGCGCGCGGCAAGGGGCTTTTCGCCGATGGTTTCGTGGATACGATTTTGGGCGACGAGGAGGCCGTGCGCAAGGGAATCGCCTACATCCGCGACAATCCGCGGCGACTGGCCATCAAGCGCGCGTTTCCGAATCGCTTCAAGGTGCTGGGCGACTTGCGGCTGACCTTGCCCATCGATGGGCAAGAACGCACGGCGCATTTTGCGGCCATCGGCAATCGCGCGCTGCTGGCCAGGCCGCACCTATTGCAGGTGCAGGTGTCGCGGCGCGATTTCGCGTATCGGCGCGACGCCCGCGGCAAAATCGCGCGCACGCCCGAAGGCCGGGCGCAACCGGCGACGGCCACGCCCGCTTTTGAGGAAAAGGCGGCCGAGCTGCTGGCGGCGGCCGGGCATGGCGCCGTGCTGGTGTCGCCGTGCATCAGCGAAGGCGAACGCGAGATCGCCGCGCGGGCGTTTGCCGCAGGGCGCAAAGTGATCACGCTGCAGAACAAAGGATTTTCGCCCCTGTACAAACCGGGTGGCAAGCTTTTCGAGCAATGTGCGGCGGGGAATCTGCTGTTGCTCGCGCCGGCGGCATGGCCGTATCTGCCGGGCAACAAGCCGATGACGCGCATCGACGCTTGCGTGTTGAACCGCATCGCCCAGCTTTTCGCGGGCGACGGCGCAGCTGAAATCAACTACAAAGGAAGCGATCCGGGCGATGTCGAGCGCTATGTTGCGCAGGCAGTTGGTGTCATGGCCTGTTGACCGTAGTGACGCAAATCGCAAATGCCATTGGAAAATCATTGCAAGTCAAGTATAGTTCACAATGTTATTCATTATGCTGAATAAATGTGGTTCTTTTTACTTGCGTTGATTGGTAGAATTTGATAATATTCATTTCAATGAACAAAAGAGAGATAGGGAAGGCGATTGTTGAACGGCGGGACACGCTGGACGTGACGCAGGCGCGGCTTGCGAAACTGAGCGGCGTTTCCGTGCACACGCTTTCCAATCTCGAAACGGGTGATGGCAACGTCACATTGGACGTGTTGCTCAAGGTGGCCGGCACGCTTGGCTACGATGTGATGGTGGGGATTCCGTGAAACGCGCGACGGTCTATTATCGCGATTGTCCTGCGGGTGTGCTGACGAAAGACGCAACGGGATTCGTTTTCCAGTACGATCCCGCGTACGTCAACGACGCGCGCATGCCGTCCGTTTCCGCCACGCTGCCGAAAACAGACGAGGCCTACCGGTCGAAAACGCTTTTCCCGTTTTTCTTCGGATTGCTGGCGGAGGGCACGCAAAAGGAACGCCAATGCCGCGAGCTGCGGATCGACGAAAACGATTCGTTCACGCGGCTCGTGGAAACAAGCGCTTACGGCGCCATAGGGGCGGTGTATGTCAAGGCTTGATTTCACCTACGCCGACCTCGATTTGCCCGACCGGCGCGCGCTCATGCGCAAATCCTCCGTTTCCGGCGTGCAGGACAAGGTGCAGCTCAAGCGTGTGCGCGGCGGATTCGAAATCGTCGCTTCGGGCGGCGACCACATCCTGAAGCCCGTGCCGCGCAACAGCGGCGCGCGATTGGCCGAAGACATTCCCGCCAACGAAGCGTTCACGATGGACATGGCCGGCGGCATCTTTGGCATCCGCGTCGCGGAACACGCGTTCGTGGAACTCAAGGACGGATCCCCGGCGTATCTCACGAAGCGGTTCGATTTCCGCGACGGACTCAAGATCCGCCAGGAGGATTTCTGCCAGCTCGCGGGACGCAGTCCCGACACGCACGGCAGCAACTACAAGTACGACGCCAGTTACGAGGAGTTGGCCGGACTTGTGCGGCGGTACTGCCGATCGCACGCCGTGGAAAACCCCAAAGTGTTTTTCCTGATTCTCTTCAATTACATGTTCGCGAACGGCGACGCCCACCTCAAAAACTTTTCACTGTATGAAAGCCCCCAGGGCGACTACGTGCTCACGCCCGCGTACGATTTGCTGAACACATCCGTCCATTTTCCCGACGAATCGTCCGCAACGGGGCTCGATTTTTTCGCGGACGGCCATTTTACGTCCCGCTACGAAGAACTCGGCTTTTATTCCTCGGCGGATTTCGTGGAGCTTGGACGCGCGTTTGGCGTTCCGGAAGACGATGTGCGCGCACAACTCGCCGTTTTCGAGCTGCGTTCGGCCGCCGTGGAAAGCGCGCTGTCGGCGTCCCGTCTGTCGCGCGAGGCGCAAAATCTTTACCGGAAAAAATTCAGGGATCGTCTTAAGGCAATCCGGCAGTGAAAGGAACGGAACGATGTTTTGTGCGTTTTTGGCGGCGGCGGTGTTTCTCGAGTGCGAGAACTTCGACAAACTCGGCGGCTGGGAGGTGGAAACCCAGTCCATGCGGCAGCTCGGCTCGAGCTACGTGATGGCGCACGGAATGGGCGTCCCCGTCGCGGACGCCGTGACGAGCGTCATCTTTCCCGAAGCGGGCGACTACGCCGTCTGGGCGCGGACGCGCAACTGGAACGCCGAATGGACGAAAGGCGCGGCGGGCCGCTGGCGGCTCGCGGTGGACGGCCAGGACGTGGGCGGCGATCTGGGCGTCGCCGACAAGGCGTGGACCTGGCAGCGCGCGGGCACCGTGACACTCGCCGCGGGCAAGCACCAAATCGCGCTCCGGGATCTCACCGGCTTCAACGGACGCTGCGACGCCGTCTATTTCACCACGGGGAACGACGCGCCGCCGAACGACGCCGCCGCGATGGACGCGTGGCGGCACGTGCAGACGGGCGTCACGGTCGTCGACGATCCCGAGATGTACGATCTCGTCGTGGTGGGCGGCGGCATGGCCGGCTGCTGCGCGGCGCTCACGGCCGCGCGCTGCGGCGTGAAGACACTGCTGCTCCAGGACCGCGGCGTGCTCGGCGGCTGCAACTCGTCCGAAGTGCGCGTGGGCTTGGGCGGCCGCATCCGCACGGCGCCCTATCCCGCGCTCGGCGAGGTGGTGAAGGACATCCAGCCGCTCGTGAGCAACAATTCGCCGATTGAGGGCAAGTACTACGAGGACGACCGCAAGCAGACCGCGTTCGAACTCAAGGACATCCGCACGTGGCAGATGCCGGGCGTGAAGCCGTTCCTCAAGTTCCGCCAGTACGTGTACGCGGTGGAGGCGGTCTCCAATCGGCTTGTGGCCGTTATTGCGCGCGACACGCATACGGGCGCGGAGACGCGCTACCGCGCGAAGCTCTTCTGCGACGCGACGGGCGACGCGGTGTTGGCGCGGCTTCTGGGGTGTGAGACGATGTACGGCTGCGAGGCGCGCTCGCGCTTCGGCGAAATCTCCGCGCCTGTCGAGGCGTCGCGTCAGGTGATGGGACAGTCCGTCCAGTGGCTCAGCGCGCGCCGGGACGCGCCCGCGCCGTTCCCGGACGTGACGGAATGGACGCTCCCGATCGACGAAGAATCCGGCCGCTACCAGCGGATGGGATCCTGGGAACAGGAAACGGGCTTCTTCCGGGACATGGCGGACGACACCGAGCGCATCCGCGACTACGGGCTGCTCGCGATCTTCTCCAACTGGAACTGGATCAAGAACAAGTCGGCGAAGCGCGCGGAGTACGCGCACGACGCCTTTACGTGGATTTCGCCGATCGGCGGCAAACGCGAAAGCTACCGCGTGGTGGGCGACTACGTGCTGACGCAGGTCGACCTCGAGAACCACACGGAGCATCCCGATGCGACGGCCGCGATCACCTGGGGCATCGACTTCCACTTCCCCGATCCCGAAAACGCGAAGCGCTTCAAGGAGCCGTTTCGCGCCGTCGCCTACCACCGCGGCACGGGATCCGACTATCCGGTGCCATACCGCTGCCTCTACGCGCGCGACTGCGCGAACCTCTTCCTCGCCGGCCGCGACATCTCCGTGTCGCACTGCGCATTCGCGGCGGTGCGCGTGATGCGTACCTTGGGCATGCTTGGCGAAGTGGTCGGTCTCGCGTCCGCGATTTGCCGCGAACAGAAGTGCCTGCCGCGCGACGTGTACGCGAAGCACCTGGAACTGCTCAAGGAGCGCATGACCGCCGGCGCGCCGAAGCTGCCCGACTTCCACGGTTACGAAGTGGGCATGGGCGAAAGCTACGACCTGAACCACCGCGGCTGGCGGTACATCTACCCGGCGGGCAGGGCCGGTCAGTTGGACGACGCCATGACGGCGGAAATCAAGGGCTACGGCTACATTCACCGCAACGAACATCCCGACCTGCAGGACTGCCGCCGCCGGCTGGTGCTTGCGGACGAGTCGCGCGGAAAGATCCACTACTACGATTCGTTCGATCCGAAGGCGGGCGTGGCGGTGGCCGTGAAAAAGCCCGTGTGGGACCTGAAGCCGCTCGGCGGCACGAAGTACCGCACCGTGTGCCACGGCGGGTTCCAGGTGACGGATCTCGCCGCGCGCAAGGTCGTGGACGAATTCCGCTACGACGGGTTCAAGGACTGGATGGCGACGGCCGTGTGCGATCTGCCGGACGGCGGATTCGTGTTCTCGGTGAATCCCCAGGGCGCGGACGCGGGCAAGGCGATCCACTTCTGCGAATTCTCGAAGGACCGCAAACTCGTGCGCACGCTGAAGCTGCCCGGCTATTTCAATTCGCGGTCGATGACGCCGGGGCGGGACGGCGAATGGCTCGTCGCGCACGAGAAGGGCTTCGCGCGCATCCGCATCCCGAAGACAGGCGACAAGGTCGAGCTCGTGAAGAACTATCCGCAGCCCGCGGGGCGCAACCTGTTCGCCGTCGTGCCCGAACGGAACGGTTCGGGCTATCTCGCCGGCTGCGGCTACGGCGGCGGGCTCGTCCGCTTCAACGACGCGGGCGAGGCCGTGCGCACATGGTTCGTTCCCACGGACACGGGCAAGGAGAGCCGTTTCTACGGCCAGGTCGAAGAGCGCGAAAACGGCGACGTGTATCTTGCGCACTGGACGGGCCACGGCGCGGACGACAGCTTCAAGGGCTGGCAGGTCGTCGCATTCGACCCGTCGGGTAAGGTCAAGTGGCGGCTCGACTCGCCGGACCGCTACGGTTCCATATCGGGCGTGGTCGTACTTTCGGAGGAAGTGAAATGAATCTCAAGGGTAAGACGGCGATTGTGACGGGCGGCGGTTCCGGTTTCGGGATGGGCATCGCCGAGGCGTTCGTGAAGCGCGGGGCGACCGTATGGATCACGGGGCGCGACGAAAGGAAGCTGGCGGACGCGGCGGCGAAGACCGGCGCGCGCGCGTTCCGTGCGGACGTGACGAAGCCGGAGGACTGGGACGCGCTTTTCGCGGCGGCGGGCGACATGGACGTGCTCGTGAACAACGCAGGCGCCGGCGTCAAGATCGCGCCCGTCGCCGAGCAGGACGACGCGTCCGTCGCGGCGGCGATCGCCGTGAACCTGACGGGCGCGATCATGGGTTGCGCGCGGGCGGCGCGCCGGATGGGCGCGCGCGGATCGGGCGCGATCGTGAACGTGTCCAGCGTGTGCGCGCTCTATGCGTGGCCGGGCTGGGGCGTGTACACCGCCGCGAAGGCGGGGCTGTCGAAGTTCAGCCATTCGCTCTATGCGGAGCTGCGCCCGAAAGGCGTGCGCGTCTTCTGCGTGACGCCGTCCTGGGGGCAGACCGATTTCAACCGGGCCTGCGGGATCGCGGGGGCGTCGGAAGATCCAATGTCGGCGGCGAAGTGCATTGCGCCGGCGGAAATCGGCACGCTCGTGGCCGACTTGCTCGAGACGCCGGATCACCTGGCGGTGCCGGACGTGACGCTCCAGCCGATGATCCAGGCCATCGAGCCGATGTGAACGACCCGGGGGTGGCGTGGACATGGCAGCGCCCGTTTTGCTATACTGCGTGTGATGAGGAAATCTGGCGTGCGGAGTGATTGAGAATTGCAGATGCCTGAAACATATGTGCTGATTACGCGGCTGGTGCTGGCGGGGATTCTCGGAGGACTCATCGGGGCGGAACGCGAATACCGCGCCAAGGTCGCCGGGATGCGGACGCATTTCCTGGTGGCGATCGGGGCGGCGCTGATGCTCGTCGTCTCGCGCTACGGCTTCGGCGGACAGGGGGATCCCGCCCGGGTCGCGGCGCAGATCGTCAGCGGCATCGGTTTCATCGGCGCGGGCGCGATCATGGTGCAGCGCCGCTCCGTCCACGGCCTCACGACGGCGGCGGGCATCTGGGTTTCGGCGGGCATCGGCATGGCCGTCGCCTCGGGCCTCTACGCCGTCGGCGTCGCCGCCACCGTACTGTCCCTCGTCGGACTCGAAGTGTTCGGCTGGCTCTTCCGCAACCGCCGCAAGACGGACGGAGGAGACGCCTCCGTCAATGCTGGCTGATTTGAAATTGGTCAACGCTGACAGTTGAGCGGGTTGCCGAGTTTTTGATACACTATTTCGCATTTATGGCGTCTCAGACAAAATTCCTGCGAAAACGCATCAAACACGCGGTTGTTCGGCCGTTTGCCTGGCTGGGCATCGGGATGGCGTGGTTGGTACTGGCGCATATTTCTCATCGGGCGCTTCTGGCGGTATGCGACCGGGTTGGATATCTCTACTATCGTTTCGATGCCCGTGGTCGTCGGTTGGCGCTTGTGAATTTGCGCGTCATACGAGGGCATGGGCCCGCCGTCTGCGCGGGATATCATCAGTTGTCGTTCAACGCGCGTTATCTGGATTATGACCCCACATGGCGGGAGGACCTGGTGATTCGGCGCAGTTACCGCAACATGTCGCGCACGATCGGGCACATGTTCTGGACCTCGCGGAATGCCGGCCGTCGGGCGGCGTCGGTGGCTGAATTGTCCCCCGTCGTCGCGGATTTCCTGTCGGCAAACAAGCCTGCTGTCACGGTGTCGGCGCATTTGGGCTGTTGGGAGGTGTTGTCGCAGCTCGTGTACATGGCGGGTCATCCGATGGTGTCCGTGGCCAAGGATGTCGGCTCGAGCGCGATGACGCGCTTGCTGATGAAATCGCGCAAGTCGATCGGGCAGGATATCCTGCCGGCGGCGGGTGCGTTCCGCCCATTGATGCGGGCCCTGAAGGATGGCAAGGATGTGGGGCTTCTGGTGGACCAGGAGGTGAAGCGCAAGAACGGCGGCATTTGGGTTTGGTTTTTGGGGCGACCCATGTGTGTGACGGTGGCGCCGGCCTTTCTCGCCGCCAAGGCGCGCGTGCCAATCATCGTGGCCTGGTCGCGTCCGCTCAAGGACGGCCGTTACCGGTGCGAACGGATCGACACGGTCGGCTGGGAAAAATGTCTGGACATTCGGGCGACGACGGCGCGTGTGATGGATGGCCTTGCGCGCGTCATCCGCCGCCACCCGAGCTGTTGGGTGTTGAATTACCGTTATTTTAGCCATGGGCCGAGTCCGGAGGAGCTGGCGCAGCTGGAAGCGGAGGTGTCACATCCTGTCCAGACCCCCGTGGCATGAATGGAAGAAGAGCATGGCAGAATACAAGAAAGAGTTCTTTGATCGCGACTACACCGTGCGCGAGGCCTACGCGCGCGTGTGGGCGTATGCGCGCAAGTACAGGTTTCGCCTGCTGGTGGGCGTTCTGTGCGGCATGCTGACGGCGGGTACGCTAGTGCCGTTCTTCCAGATCGTGCAGCCGGCCTTGCAGCATGTCGAGGCGCACGATGCGGCGGCGGTTGCCTCCGCGCCGACCGCGGAAAGCGCTACCGCTTCCAAGCCGGTGGATGCGCCCGCGCAGGTTCGGGCACAAAACGCCTTCGAGAAGCAGATCGCCAGGAATTCCAAGTTGCCGTCCTGGTATCCCAAGGTGGAGAAGCTGGCGGCCAAATGCGGCATTTCGCTTCAGAACGAGAAGGGGGGTATGGGGGGAGCGCTGCTGCTGATCGTGTGCATCATCGTGCCGGCGGTCGCCTTCCTGCGTCTCGGTCTCATGTTCCTCAATCACTATTGTCTCAGTTGGGCGGGGTCGCATGCCGTGGCCGATTTGCGGATGGAGTTGCTGGAACATGTCCAGAAGCAGAATCTCCAGTTCTTCGGGCGCATTGACGTGGGACAGATTCTCACGCGCATTACGGGAGATCCGCAGCAGATTCAGGTCATTCTCTCCACCATCCTCTCGGAGGTGGCGCTGGCGCCCTTCGAGATTTTCGTGGCATTTGCCTACATCATCTGGTTCGCGGTCTCGAATCATATGCTGCCCACGCTGTGTCTGATCTTCGTGGGGTTTCCGTTGTTCGTGTTTCCGGTGCATATCATCGGTCGCAAGGTGAAGAAATGGGCGCGACACTCGTTGGAGCGCAGTTCGCTCGTGGGGTCGAAGGTGCACGAGCTCTTGACCTGCATCCGCGTGGTGAAGGCCTACAACACCGAGGAATACGAGAATCGCCGTTATCGCGACACGAATCGTTTTCTGCTGAAGTCGGTGTTGCGCGCGTTGCGCATTGGACTCTTGGTGGGCCCCACGGTCGAGACGGTCGGTATCCTCCTCATCTGCGCGTTTCTCGTGTGGTGCTTTGCGATGGACGTGAAGATCTCGGACGTGGTGCCGATGCTGGCGCCGCTCTTGATCATCTACAAGCCCGTGAAGCAGCTTTCCAAACTGCAGGTGCAGATCGAAAATTCCCTGGCGGCCTTGTCGCGTATCTATTCGCTCCTGGACCTGCACATGGAGATGCCGGAGAAGGCGGATGCGGGAGAGAAGCTGTCGTTTTCGAACAGTGTGCGTTTTGAAGACGTTTCCTTCCGCTACGACACGGCCGAGCGTGAGGCGGTGTCGCACGCCACCTTCGAGATCCCGCGCGGGAAGACCGTGGCCGTGGTGGGGGGAACCGGCAGCGGCAAGACGACGATGAGCGGCCTTTTGGCGCGCTTCTACGATCCGGCGGCGGGTCGGGTGACGATGGATGGAACCGATTTGCGCGATCTGCGCATAGGCGATCTGCGGAAGTTGATCGGCGTGGTGGCGCAGGAGTCGATACTCTTCAATGATACGATCGAGGAGAACATCCGTTATGGTTCGCCCGACGCCACGCACGACGAGGTGGTGGCGGCGGCGAAGCTTGCCAACGCGCATGACTTCATCATGGCGCAACCGGAAGGGTATGCGCGGATGGCCGGCGAGAAGGGTTTCGCGCTTTCGGGCGGCGAGCGTCAGCGCGTCGCCATCGCCCGCGCGATTCTGCGCAATCCGCCGATTCTCATTCTGGATGAGGCGACGAGCGCGCTCGATACGGTTACGGAAAAGCTCGTGCAGGATGCGCTTGACAACCTGATGAAGAATCGCACGATCTTCGCGATTGCGCATCGGCTTTCCACGGTGCGGCACGCCGATCTGATTCTCGTGATGGACAAGGGACGCATTGTTGAACATGGCACGCATGATGAACTCCATGCGCTCGGCGGCGTCTATCGTAAGCTTTGTGACATGCAGACCATGGAGACGCGGCGCGGGTAGACCGATGTCGGAAGTTTGATTTGCAAATATGGTACGCGCGCGCGAATTTCCA
>DCIH01000137.1:0-16887 GCA_002317575.1 Verrucomicrobia bacterium UBA1731
TGATCGGCTTGTGGTAGCCGCGCAGTTCGCCGTGCGTCTCCGTTTCGTATGTGCGGAAGAAGCCCGTGAGCTGGGGACGGCCGAATTCGTTGCCGAACGCAGCGCCGCCGATGGGGCCTTCGATCATGATGTCCAGCGGGGAGGCGAGGCGCTTCGGACGCTCCGCGTAGTCCTTCTCCCAGGGCTGCAGCGCGCCGGGGAGGTGCAGGTCGCTCACCATGAAGCCGCAGATGCCGGCCACCGTGCGCGAGCCCGTGCCCGTCGCGGCCTCGTCGCGGATTTCGCCGCCCACGCCCGTCGCGGCGCCCGGGAACGGGGAAATCGCCGTGGGGTGGTTGTGCGTCTCGACCTTCATGAGCTGGTCGAGCTGAACCTTCTTGAAAGAGTACACGTGCTCCTGGCCGGGGGTTCGGGGAGCGCAGCACCCCGTCACGTTGGGACCGAACATGTCCGTCTTGAAGCCCTCCACCACGGAAGAGTTGTCCTTGTACGCGACGAGCGTGCCCTTGCCGTTCTTCGCGTGCGTGTTCTTGATCATGCCGAAGAGCGAATCAGGCTGCTTCTTGCCGTTGATCTTGAACAGCGCGCCAAAGATCTTGTGGCGGCAGTGCTCGGAGTTCACCTGTCCGAACATCACGAGTTCCGTGTCCGTGGGATTGCGGCCCGCATGCTTGAAGGAATCGGCGAGGTACTGCATTTCCGGCTCGGAAATTGCGAGGCCGAGCTCCACGTTCGCCTCGCGGATCGCCTCGACGCCGCGGCCGAGCACGTCGAACGTGCGGCCCGGCTTCGGCGGCAGTTCGTCGAAGAGATCGTCCAGCTGCTCGTACACGCCCTCCGTCATGCGGTCGAAAAGCGCGGGCAGGGCCGCACGCACCGCGTCCAGCGTCACGCCGGGCAGCACGAAACGGACGCCGCGCTCGACGCGCTTGACGCCCGCGACGCCGCAGTTGCGGAAGATGTCCGTCGCCTTCGTGGACCACGGGGAGATCGTGCCTTTGCGGGGCGTCACGAAGAAGACCGCCGCATTTGCGGGCGCATCTTCCCACGCCGCGTTTTCAACGCCCAGCAGCGTGCACGCGCGCGTGAGCGATTCGGCGCTCACGCCGGACTCCGTTTCGGCCTCGATCGCGTACGTCCAGCGCGCGAGAATCTCCGCATGCGCCAGCGCCGGCACGAGCTTGCCCATCGCCGCGCGAAGCGCATCCAGACGGAACGGCGAATACGCCGCAGAACCCAGCAACAAAGTCGGTTTCATGCTCAATCAATTCCCTTCGAAAACGCGCCGAAGCGCAACCCCGGAAACAAAAAGCGGAAATGCGGCGTATGATACCACGTTTCCGCATCCCCGTGGAAAAAACCTCGAACCAGGCGACCTTGGCGCCCCGGCTTTACTTGAACACTATCGTCTTGACGACCGCCGGCGCGGCGGCAGACGGTTTGCGCACGAAAACCATGGCGTTTCCATCCGGAAGCGTCACCGAAACGTCTGGTCGGCCGCCGGCGGAAATGGTCACGACGCCATCGGCCGGCCTGTCCAGACGGACCACGTACGCCTTCTTGGGCAAAGCCGACCAGCAACGAAGATCCGCCGCCGTAACGGACGCCGCCCAAACCGCGACGCCCGTCTGGGAAGCCTTCAGCGCCACTTGCGTCTTCCAATCGTTCGCCTTTTCGGCGCACACGCCCAAGGCAACCTGAACGCCGCATTTGACGATCGTGCGCGTGATTTCGCGCGTCAGCGCCCCCCGCATGTACACGTCATATTCCGTGCGCATGAGCTTGTCGACGTCGGCCAACTCCACCAGCGGCACCTTCGCGCCGGAAACGGACACGGACCAAGCCGACGACGCGCCCGGGCGTTCGCGCAGATACGGCAAGGCCATCCCCGCGTACATCACGTAATTGCCGAGTCCCGGCACCAACAACAACGGCAAATCCAGCCGCCACTCTTCGCGCACGGGGCAAAGTCCGTCTTCGACGTACACCCACACCTGATTCCTGGGCTTGGCGCCTGCGTCCGCCTCCTTGAAATCCCGAACCGCGACGGAATTGCCGGGCTGGATATTGACGACGTCCTTGAAGAAATCTCTGCCGCCGTCGCCGTTCAGCCAGCGGAACACGCCGCACGCATGGTGCACGTAGAGGTTCATGTAATCCTTCGGCGCCAATGCGTCGAGGTTGCCGGACGCAGCCGGATCGAAGCCGCATTTTTCATTCACCGAACCGGCGAAACCGGCGTCGGACAAAACACCGCCAACCTGCGCGTCCCGATCGCCCGCAGGCGCCGTTGCGCCATATCCAGAAGTCTCTTTCTTCACGTACGCGTCAGCGTCTTCTTTCATGCGCTTCGCCGCGGCGTCAATGTCCCTGCGGCGCTCGTAGATCCAGTTCTCCTGATGCTGCGCCGCACGGTTCAGCTCCGTGCGCGCTGCGTCGCGCTCCCCTCGCGCGGCGTAATCGACGGCCTTGTAGAAACACGTGAACACGCGGTCCTGCCCTGCGCCCGCATAAGGGAAAGCTCGATCGTTGGTCATCATCGCCAACGCGCCGGAACCCGTTTTGGCGAACACGGACTCGCGGTCGTTGTCGGAGAACAAATCTTCAGCTTGGTCGAATGCGACCGTCGACGACGTCTGCCCCGCCAGAAAATCGCCCGATCCTGTCATCAATTGCCACAACAGCGCCGTGTCGTCGCCCTTGGCCGCCAATTCGCGGACTTCGCCACCGAGCGATCCATAATTACCCGCGGCAAGATTCTTCTCGTAGTCGTCAAGCACATCCTTCGTTGTTCTGCAACCGGCGGCAAATGCGGCGGCAACCACCACCGTTCCCACCAAACATCTGTTCATGTTCATGACCTTTTTTTTGGACTTGGCGAAACGCCACGGCGTCACCAACCCGCGTTGATCACCGGCAAGACGATGCCCGCCGAATTGAAATTGAGGAAGCCGATTTGCACGCCGCACAAGCGATCCGCCACGTTCACGGCGCCGATTTGGAGACCGTACACCGTCGCACCGGCATTCACAAACCCCACCTGAAGCCCGGCAGCGTCGCCGTCGCTCCAGTTTCCGCAGAAATTCGCGGCAATGCCGCCGAACTTCCGGGAATGCGAAAACGCGCCGGCGTCGATGCCCATGGTGCGGTCGTACCGTCCCCATCCGAGATTCAGGCGAACGCCGTACACCGAACTCTCGAAATTCGGAGCCGCCCACGGCAAGAAGGTGAACCCGATCGGAAGATCGTACTGCCGGTATCCGTACCCGTTTGCGCTGTTCCGGGCGACGAACGTCACGTCATGTGCGTTCGCTCCCGTTGCACGATCATTGGAAACGCCTTTGCCGGCTTCCCAACCGGCGGCCGAAGCCGCCATGGAAAAGCACGCCGTCACCACCACGAGAACTTTGCGCATCACGAAAACACCTCCTTGCCTTTAGAATCCGAGTTTGACGCCTTCGGAAACCGCCTGAACGGGCGCAACGGTTTGCTGCGCCTGTTTTTCCTGCTGGGCCTTCAAGGCCGCCGCACGGGCGGCTTCGGCTTTCGCGAAATCAGCCGACGCCAAACGGCTCTGGATCATCAGCATGATCTGCCAAGCGCAAGCCTCGGCGGAAGACGACGAAAAGACGGCCGCCGTGCCACCGAACTGGGACGCATCCATTTTGACGGTGCCCGCCCAGGCGATTTGCGTCGTGGGAGCAACCACGCATCGGAACCGCACCTCGGCGAAGATCACCGATGGCGGCGGAAGCGGAAGCCCCGTGGCAAAATCAACACCCGGCGAAGCCACATTGGAAAACATCACTTCCGCCACCACCAGATAATCGGTCGCCAACTTATTCGACAACCGACACACGTCATTTGGGTTCGCGTTCGGATCGTCCGTGATGCGATGGAGTTCACGGTCGATCTCGGGACCGAAAGAACGATCGAGAACCTTGAAGCTTTCGGTTTGCGTCAGAAACGTGTTCAAATGCGACTCGACATCGTCCATCCACGTCCGTGCCGGAATCGAGTTTCCCCAGACGCTGAACGCGGACGACTTGGAAATGAACGGCGCAACGGCAATGCGCTGCTTTTTGGCCGGCAAAGGTTTTGCCTTGATTTCCACTTCGCCGACAGGCGCGGAAACCGCGGCGGCGGGAACAGGTGCGGCTACGGGAACGGCAAACGGTTCGGCATTGTCGTAAAAACGCAGAACGTCTTTTTTCTTGGCCTTGCCGGAAACAAGTTTCGCGGACGACGTGTTCTTGCCGACATCGGTCACTTCGCACACGCCCACCGTCTTCTCCTTGTACACGACGTCACCGGTGTCGTCATCCACTATTTCCTTGCGTCGGCGGACTTCATACTGCTCGCCGACGTTGAGGAAATCCGCTCCATAACTGAGCGTCAGCTCGTCGTCTTCATCATCGTAATCCATGATGTACATGGGATAGTCCCGCATCAGAATGGCGAGAGCCACACGCTGGACGACGAACACAAGCATGTCCTTGGGCGTCTGGCAATACGCGGTGACGCGAAGCGTCTCCGCCTCGTAGGGCTGCTGCGTACGCAAGTCGTTCGCGCGAATGGAAACCGTCGCGACGTACTCCTTTTTTGCGGTGCCGCCAATCGTGCGCGATTTCCCGGACAGGAGCATCTGCACGATTTCACCGCGCATCGAATAACCGGCCGGCACCAATTCGACCTTGGCGCCAAACCCTTCTTCGCGGGCCGCCGTGTCGTATGCATCACGGTCCAGGCATTTGTATTTTTTCGCCTGCACCAGTTTCGTGAGCAACAACTGGTCGATGCCGTCGAACGTGGACCCGTCCACGCCTTTCTGATACGTGATGGGATCCAACACAAGCCATTTAGGCGCCTTCGGGGCCGCCTCGGCGCCGCACGCGGCAACGACTACGACGCAAAGGGCAAAAAACAGCTTCAAACAGACTCCTCGCTTCATCGACCGGTCCTCCACTTGTCGCGATCATCAATCCTGATCGGCGGCGGCTTTCTTCTTGAGCACGATTTTGACGACTTTCGCGGATTCACCCTCGTCCACCGCGACAATCTTCTTGACGGGCTCGCAGCCGTCAAGGGTGGCCACGACGGCATGTTCAACGGCAAGCACGCGCACGCCGGCGGCGTCGGCGTCTTTGCCATCGACCAGAATGGTCACTTCGTCTTCATCGGCGTCTTGGGGCACTTTCACCTTGAACTGGAGTTTCGCCGTGAAAAACGCCGCTATTTTCTCGGCGATTTCGTCGCACGCTTTCTCCACAAGCTTGCGGGCCGGATCGGACGCTTCGCTCTTGACGACGTTGTTGACCTTGCTCGACCATTCTGCGGTTCCTTTGAACGCCACCAAAACGTTTCCGTTCAGATCGCGCACCTTGCCGACGTACGGCTGCGTGTAGGTGGTCGTCTTGACTTGCGTACCCTTGCCGTTGACGGTGATCGTCCTGCTGTCCTCTTCGCGGTCTCCCAAGGCGACGGTCGCAATGCAGGTCGCCCCGGCCAAGGCGCTGTCGTTGCGGCCGTTCAATCCCTGCTCCACCATCGCCATGTCCGCGTTGGAACGGTCGATTACCTGAATCAGCGAACCCGCCTTGGACGAAAGCGATGCCTGAAGGTAATCCTTGGCGAGCGGCACGTATCGCGTGGCCGAATCCGTCAGCACCTTGGTGCGCAGAGCCGTGAGCATGCGCTTGTTGCGGAGGTTTTCCTCCTCGATCCGATCCGTCGACCGAAGATATTCCATCTTGCGCGTCACCCAATTCAACCGGACGATTTCCTTCTGGAGATCGGGATCGGCGATTTTGTCCCCGTCGGAAAGAGTCGGCAGTTTGGACAGATTCTCCTGCGGCAGCAGCTGCTCGCCCAACCACTTGTCGACCTGGGCGACCGATTCGATCGTGCCAAAACCGGCAACCATCAAACGCAATTTCTTCGGGCCGGCCTTGGCAACCGCCTCCTGCGCCGGCGTCAAATCGTCACCCGCAAACGCACCCACGGCGGCCATCGCCACCAACGCCAACGCTGAAAACACGCTTTTCTTCATGACAAGTTCCCTTTCGTTTTTCGTAACGGCCCGTCAGTTCATGCTGTTGCGCTTGTCCACTTCCTTGCGGATCGGCACGCGCTTCTGCCAGAATTCAAGACCCGTCTTGACGTCCACCAACTGGATGTTCAGAGAAAACTCCTGGTACACGTCACCGTTGTCCTTGCGCATGTTGCGCTGGGTCAAACGCCCGAACATGACGAATTCCGGCAACACGCGATTCTGCGCGGTGACGGCCAGCTTCTCGTTGTAGACGATGAACGAGCCGCTGTTGGTGAGTTCTTCGCGAATGGACTGGCCCAAAGCTTCCGCCAAAGCACCGGCATCGCGTCCACGCGAGAGCGTATCGTTGGTGACGTCCTTGACGTTGATCACGCGGCGCACACCGGGTTTGGCGTACCGCTCGCTCGCCTTGTTGATGTTTTGCACGATTTTCGAAACGGCGTAGTCAATGTCGTCCTGTGAAAATCCGGCCACGACCTCGACCTGATCGCCGTCGGCGATCACGCGCGACTGCGTCATGCATCCCGTCATGCCGACACCTACGGCAACAACCAACACCGACATCAGCAGATTCTTCATGCTTTACTCCTTTGTTTTGAAAAAGCAACCGTCACTTGCCGCGGCGAACGTAAAACCGCATGTCGACCGCATCGCGGCTGGATGCGGTTCCGCTCAAACCGCGCATTTCCTTGGGCGCGATCCCGATGCGATTCCAACCGCTCACCAACGATTCGATCTCCATGCCGTCGGCGTCCAACCACTGAACCTTCCACTCCACGTTCAGCGTGGAACGCGTGTTGTTCACGACATTCGCCTGGAACGAATAGAAATCACTTTTGCCTTTGGCGCATCGGACGTCAGACACGAAGAGATCCAAGCCCAAGTTCTCCGCCACCGTCACCCGCGCATCCATCGGTGGCCTGGGATTCGATGCGCATCCGCAAAACGCCAACGACGCCAACAATGCCAACATCAAAACTGTTCTCATGTGACTTCCTCGCACTTACGCAACTGTACACCGCTAACCTAGATACGCCGGCAAGTCTACAATATGGGCAACGCGAAGTCAAGCATGGACCACGCAATTTCAGTTTTCCCGATATTCGATCTGCGCGCGCTCGCGCAATTCCGCCACGAAGGCGGACAACACCTTGCCGCGCGCCGCATGGCGCAGGCAGTCGCGAATCTTGTCCGACACCTGCACCAGCTGCTGCTCCGGGAAGGACGCCTTGTTCTCACGGTAGAACGCCTCGATTTCAACCTCCTCGGGTTCGGGCGTTCCGGCGCACGTCTTCGCGACGAGTTCGTTCACGCCTTCGGGACCCGTAAGTCCCAAATCCCGCGCGCGCAAAATGAGCAGCTTCGCGCCGATCGCCTGCTCCTGCGCCTGCTCCAGCAATTTCTCGACGTTCTTCTTGATGTCCTCGCCGGACATTCCGTGCTCGGAATAGAATTTAACGAGCCGTTCAAACTCGAACGACACCGCCTCGCGGGCGATCGGTTCGCCGTTCACGTACGCTTTTTTCAGCATGGCGTCTCTCCCCTTTCGCGCCTTAAATCAAATGGCCCATTTTCTCGCGTTTCGTGTCGAGATACCGCTTGTCGTGTTCCGTGGCCGCGATCACGATCGGCACGCGCTCGGAAATGACGATTCCGTACCCCGCCAACCCCTTGATCTTGCACGGATTGTTCGTCATGAGCCGCACCTCGCGGATGCCGAGGTCGGATAGGATCTGCGCCCCCTCCCCGTACTCCCGGAGATCCGGTGCAAATCCGAGCGCCACGTTCGCTTCCACGGTGTCCATGCCGCATTCCTGCTTTCGGTAGGCGTGGAGCTTGTTCGCGAGGCCGATGCCACGCCCCTCCTGGCGCATGTACAGCACCGCGCCGCGTCCTTCCTTTTCGATCATCGCCATCGCCGCGTGGAGTTGCGGACCGCAGTCGCAGCGTTCGCTGCCGAGCACGTCGCCCGTGAAGCATTCGGAGTGCACACGCACCAGCGCGGGACCGCCCTGCGCGACGTCGCCTTTGACGAGCGCAAGATGCTCGAGCCCCGTCGCGAGCGACCGGTACATCGAAAGACGGAAGTGTCCCCACTGCGTGGGCAAATCGACTTCCTCGATTTTATCGACGAGGCGCTCGCGCTTGCGGCGATAGGCGATCAGCTCCGCAATGGTGGTGAATTTTAGCTTGTGCTTCGCCACGAACTCTTCCAAATCCGGCATGCGCGCCATCGTGCCGTCGTCGCGCATGATCTCGCAGCACAGGCCGACCTCGTCCAATCCCGCGAGCCGGCACAAGTCGACCGTCGCCTCCGTGTGGCCGGCGCGCTTCAGAACGCCGCCCGCGCGCGCCTCCAAGGGAAACATGTGGCCCGGCCGACGGAAATTCTCAGGCTTCACGCCCGCCGCCACGCACGCGCGGGCCGTCATGCCGCGCTCCTCGGCGGAAATGCCGGTCGTCGTCGTCGTCGCGTCGATGGACACCGTGAACGCCGTGTGGTGGTTGTCCGTGTTGTCCGAAACCATCTGCGGCAAGTCGAGCCTGCGACACCAGTCGCGGCTCATCGGCATGCAGATGAGACCCTTGGCGTAGGACGCCATGAAATTGACGTTTTCCGTGGTCGCGAACTGCGCCGCGCAAATGCAGTCGCCTTCGTTCTCGCGGTCCTCGTCGTCCGTCACCACGATGATCTCGCCGTGCCTCAACGCCTCGAGACATTCCTCAACCGAATCAAATCCCATCTTCTGCGCCTTGCCTATACTTGTTGTCGTACGCTTGTCGTCCATCCACTCCAAGCCGAAAGCTAAAAGCTAAAAGTTTTCTTTCGCCAACCACCGTCAATCAGTCGTCTAACACCAGCACTCACTTCTTCCGCTTGAAGGCGTCGAAGGCGGCCTTCTCGAGCACGCCCGCCTGCTGCACGACCGCCGGATCCGCGGAGAGTTCCTTGATCTTGGCGTCCCACTTCGCCTTCTCGCTCGGCCAGCTCTTGACGAGCCAACGCAAGTCGCGCAGCGATTCCGGCTTGTCGCCCGCGGCCACTTCCTCTTCGATTTCCGCGATGAGCTCCGCTTTCCGCTTGTCGAGCTGGTCGAGAATGCGCTGCGCCTCTTCGGCTTTCGCCCTGTCCTTGTCCGTCTTGGCCTTCTCGAGTTTCGCCGCCGCCGTTTTGAACTTGGCGACGCCGGCGCCTTCCGCGAGCGCCCCGAGCTTTTCGAATTTCTTGCGGTCGGCCTTGTACGCCCCGGAACTGCCGATGGAAATGAGCACGCCCGGAATCGGCAGATCCGTGAGCGCGTTCACCGCCGCCTCCTCGGCTTCGGGACGCGACGTGCCGCCGTAGAGCAGCTTCCCGTCCGTGCCAAGCACCGTATACCGGATTGACTCGAGATTCGCGTCCTGCTTCTTCTGGAACACGAACCGGTGCGCTTCGTACGCCTTGGCGAACTTGAAGACGGGCGTCAGCTCCGCCTCGGCGTTCGCCGCCGACGGATTGAACGCCACCTCCAGCACGACTTTGCGCTTCACCGGCGTCGCACCCAAAAGCACGCCAACCGCTAAAACCCCGACCGCAGAAACCATCATCTTTTTCATCTCGGCACCTCCCGACTTCAAACTTCGAACTTCGAACTACTCCAACGCCCCCAGCTGGAGGTCGTACGACTTCAATTTCGCCCATTCCGTCTTCCCTGTCAGACCCAGTGTCTTCGTCTCCGGCAAGAACGGAACATGGAATACGCTTTCAAACACGTCGGCGCCGTTCAGTCCGCGCACCACGAACGCGATGTCGCGGGCGGACGCCGGACAGCTGCCGTAAATCTCCACGGGCTGCCCCTTGTAGAGGTTCCGCACCATCCTGGGATGAGCCTCCACGCCGTTCGCCGACGCGAACATGACGCGCAAATCGGTCAGCACGGGATCATGGAATGTCTCGATGAAACCGTCCAGTTCGGCGGCGGCCTTCTTGCGGTCGCCTTCATGACATGTCCACCCGCCGCGATTGCCGCGCGAGAGCAAATCCATCAGCTGCCTGTTCGCACGGTCCTTCACGCCGTACATGTAGACGGATACGAGTCCGCCGTTCAGCTTGGTGAACGCCGCCAGGATGTCCGCGGACTTCGTCAATCCGGCCGTCGCCTCCGCATCCGTCACCACCAGCGCCACGACCGGACGCCGCGGGTCGCGCGGCACCGTCATGATACTCCTGAGCGTCGAAAACACATCCGTGCGGCCGTGCGCCGTGAGCTTGTCCATCCACTTGTCCGCCCTTTTGAGCGCATCCGGCGTAACGGACTGCCAGGCGGAAAAACAATAGTCGAACTTGTCGCGGAACGCGACGATGTTGAATCGGTCGCCCGTGTTGAGCGCCCTGAGCGCATTCTTCACCACGGCGCGGCACGCGGCCAAACGGTCGTTCGCGATCGAACCGGAGGCGTCGAGCAGAAACACGAGATCCTTCGAAACGACATCAAGGGGACGCACGGCGTCGCTGGACAGCGTCAACCGGAAGTATTTCCGCTGCGATGCGTCCGGATCCGACCACCAGGCGAGCTCCGCCTTGACATTGTCGGAAAAATCCGCGCCATCCTGGGAGTCCAACAAATCCCGGACAGCGGCCTTCTCACGGGCGACAACCGCCTCGTCCACGCGCGCCATCATCTCGGCCGGCGCCGCCACGGACGCGGGCGCCTTCTTCGGCGTTTCGCCGCGGGAAGCATCCGCGAACGCGGTCTCGGGTACGGCGACGGAAGCACTGGCGCCGAACGAACCCGAGGCCTCCACGGGCGCCGCGCGCGGCGCGACGGACAATCCCGGGACATTCCCCGTACCGACGCCGGCCGAGCCCCCCGGCGTTCTGACGGCGCCGTCAGCCGGCACCGATGTCGGCAAGGGTGCACGCAACAGCGCCGCGGTGTCGAGTTCCGGCGCGTTTCTCTTCCGCGTTTCCGTCGGCACATAGGTGCGGGGCAACGCCGCCAGTTCGTCCGGCACAACCGGCGCCGACACCTTGATGATCTCCTGCTTCGGCAGACGGGCCTCGGGTGCCGGCGCGACGCCTTCGGAAACGACACCCGCCTCGGCCGCGCTCGGCGGCAGCGATCCGCCGCCCGCCGGCGCCTCCAGCGCCGAATCGCGGGTCGCGTCATCGGACTCCAGCTTCGTTTCGCGCACCTCGGGACGCTCGGGCGTTTCCGCGCGCGTCACGCGCATCGTGGGAACCTCGCGCGTCCATTTCTTCTGGGACGACCGCGCGACCGCCGAAAAGGTCGACAACGTGCAGTCGGACAACGCATACATCAAACCGAGATGCGCGACCACCGAAACGAACAGCGCCGCACACACGAGCGCCACGGTGGCCTCGCGGTTCTGGGAGAACTCACTTCCCATATCGCGCCTTCAGCTCCGCGCGCAACGCATCGGCCTCTTTCGGTTTGCCCTGGTCGTCAAGGATGGCCGCAGCCGCGGCCAGCGCCTTCGGCGAATGCTCGGCGTGGTCGAACAGCGTTCCGACCAGCAGATGGTATTTGAGCGCCGCCGCGCGGTCTCCGCGCTTCTCTTCGTTCTCCGCCAGGGATGCGTATGCCTTCACGCGCACATCCGCGAGTTCCTGCGAGTTCGCGCGTTCGACGGCCTCGGAAAGGTGCTCGCGCGCCGCGTTGTGATCGGCTGCGCCCATCTCAAGCCGACCGAGGTTCAAGGCCGCGGTCGCCGCCGAAGGCGTACGGGCGTTCTGCGCCAGCGCGCGCACGTACGCCGCCATGGCGGCATCGAGCGCGCCACGCTTCTCTTCGGCACGGCCGCGCAGCACGGCAGCAATCTGTTTCCAGGTCGGATCGACATCGCGACGCTCAAGCAGATCCGCGGCCTTCGCCGCGAACGCGGCCAGTTTCACATCACCCTCCAGCAGCGTTTCCGCCGTCCAGGCCAGCGACGCCGGCGTCATGCGATCCGCCGCCGGCGTGTCGAGAAGCTCGGCGAGCAGCTTCGCGCTCGCGGCCTTGTCGCCCTTACGCTCAAGCAGGAACGCCAGCTCGAGTTTGGCGTCCCGCGCCGTTTCGTCATCGGGCCTAGCGGCGAGCGCCGCGCGGAAAAGAGACTCGGCGACCGCCACCTCGCCAACGCCGCGGGCGGCGACGCCGCGCCAATACGCCGTTTCGGCGTCCTTCACGCGGTCGGGGAACCGGCGCGCGAGTTCGCCCAGCGTGCGATGGGCGGCCTTGTGGTCCTGCTGGCGGAGCTCCTCCATGCCGCGCGCGCGAAGTGCGTCGGCCGCGAACGAACAGTCGGGGTAGCGCGCCAGCAACGCGGTCCAATCGGCCATCGCCTCGCGAACCTGCCCGAGCCGCGCTTCGTACGCGGCCGCGAGGTACAGCGCGCGCGGCGCCAGATCGTCGCCGCCCGCGGCGGCCGCACGTCGCGCGTAGCGGACGGCTTCCGTCCAATTCGTCATCGCGGCAGCCGCCTCGTAGGCGTATGTGAAAACGCGCGACGCCCCGGCAGCTGGCCAGTCGCCGCGCTTTTCAATGTCGGCGAGGACGCCCGCGTGGTCGCGATCCGCGGCACGCAGCGCCAACCGTTCGCGCCAGGCCGCGTCGGCATAGCGTCCGCCTGGGAATTTCGCAAGCAGCTCACCATAGGCAGTGACGGCTTCGCCACGACGCTCGAGCTTGCGCAGCGCAGACGCCTTCAGGTAGAGGAAGTCCTCGATCGCGTCGGGCGTGGCACCGGATGCCAACGCGACGCTCGCCGTCTCAAGCGCGGCGGCGGTCTTGCCCGACAAGTACTCGCTCCACGCCTTGTACACGCGCGATTCAGCCGCGCGACGGCCGGACGGAAACCGTTTCTGAAGCATCGCGTACAGCGATGCGGCCTCGTCGTACTTCGCTTCGCGGTAGTCGAGCATCGCCGCGAAGAATGTCGCCTCTTCGGCGACCTTGGCATCGGACGACACGGACAGGTCGAGATAGATGCCCAACGCCTTGCGTCGTTCGGCGGCATCGGAGCTGGCGGAGAGAATCGGCGCCAGCGAGAAACGCGCCATGTCGCGAACGACCTTGGGCGTCTCGGGCCTATCCAGTAAGCGAAGCTCCTTCTCGCGCGCGGCGCCGTCGGAAAGCAGGGCCTTGTTGAGGCGCGCATAATCCGCGAGTTTGGACGCCGGGAATTTCGCGAGCAGTTCGCTGTACGCGACAAGCGCCTCCGCCTTGCGGCCGAGCTTGTTCTCGCAATCGCCGATGCCGTACAACACTTCGTCCTGCGACACCGCAACGTTTCCCCTGACCGCCTGGTATTCGGCACGCGCTTCGGTGTACATGCCGAGACGCAAAAACCGGTTGCCAAGCGCCAGACGGTCCGTCGGCGCGGCGGCGGCGAAGAGAACGAGAAGTGCGCTGGAGAAAAAGCCCGTCATGCCGGTCAGGCGTCGAACGCCGCCTCCGCCTTGCGGAGCAGTTCGCGGTTCTTCTCCACGAGCTGCGGTTTTTTCTTGAAACTGGCCACAAGCGCCGTTTCCAGCGACGCGTCGTCCAATCCCGTGACCTTGTACTTGCGGAGCGCCGCAAGCATCATCGTATTCGCGGCCTTCGGCACGCCGAATTCCTCCGCCAAGCGAATGGCAGGCACCTTGCGGAGCGTCACGCCGGCGGGCGGCGGAACGTCCGTGGGCACGGACTCGTCCACGATGATCGTGCCGCCCGGCTTCACATCCGCGGCGAAACGCTCGTAGCTCGGCTGGTTCATGCACACCAGCACATCCGGATGATCCACCGCGGGCGAACCGATCGGCGTGCCCGACACGACCACGGAGCAGTTCGCGCTGCCACCGCGCTGCTCGGGACCGTAGCTCGGGAACCACAGCGAATGGCGCTTCTCGAGACGCGCCGCCTCCGCGACGCAGATACCCAGCGACAGAATGCCCTGGCCGCCATAGCCGGCGAACTTGAACCGGCGTTCGGGCACCGCGGGATCGTTCTCGGGCGACGGCGCGTCGATGCCGTCCGGAACCGCGAAGAGGTCGTTGCAGGTGGGGAACTGCGGCACGGGCTTCACCGCCAGCACGTCCGATTCGGGATGCGCCGTGGGCGCCACGCCGGCGACGCCGTTTTCGAGGTCGCGGAACGTCCCCAGCGGAAATTCACGCTCCATTTCCTCCATGCAGAACTTCGCCGCTTTCATGGCGTCCATGCGGAAGTTCGTGGGGCACGGCGCGAGAATCTCGAGGAGCGCATACCCCTGGTGCTTCTGCTGGATTTCCAGCACGCGCCGGATGGCGCGCTTGCACGCGTAGATGCGCTTGGTGTCCGCCACCGACACGCGCGCGATGTATGTGGGCGCCTGCAGCTGGTTGAACACTTCGCACACGTGCAGCGGATGACCCGTCAACGACGGATCCCGGCCGAACGGCGTGGTGGTCGTCTTCTCGCCCTCGAGCGTGGTGGGCGCCATCTGGCCGCCCGTCATGCCGTACAGCGAATTGTTCACGAAGATGCAGCCGAAATGCTCGCCGCGGCTCGCCGCCTGGAACGCGTTGTTGAAGCCGATCGCGCCCAAGTCGCCGTCACCCTGGTAGGCAATGGTGACCGCGTCGGGACGCGCGCGGCAGACGCCCGTCGCCGCCGCCGAGGCGCGGCCGTGCGCTGCCGACACATGCGCCGCGTCCCAGTAGTAGTACGTGAACACGCCGCAGCCCACCGGGTCCACGAAGATGGTGCTGTCCTGCAGCCCCATCTCCGCACACGCTTCCGCGATGAGCTTGTTGATGATGCCGTGCCCGCACCCGGGACAGTAGTGTGTGGTGCGCGCATGCGCTTTCCCGCAACGCGGAAACTCGCCGTACATGCCCTTCTGTTCGATGATCGCCATTTTCAGAATCCCCGATTTCACATGCCTTTGACGCGCGCGACGACCGCGTCCACCGTCACCACTTCGCCGCCCATGCGGTGGATCATCTCCACGCCCGCGGCCTCCGCGCCCAAACCCGCCTTCGCGAGCTGCACGCGCACGTCGTCCGCGAACTGGCCGGCGTCCAGCTCCACGCACAGGATCTTGCGGTCCTTCGCGGCCGCCGCCAGCGCTTCGCGCGGGAACGGGTTGAGCGTGATCGGACGGAACAAACCCGCCTTCACGCCGGCGCGGCGGAGTTCCTCCGCGGCGGTGCGCGCCACGCGGCTCGACACGCCGTACGCCACCAAGAGAACGTCCGCGTCGTCCGCCAAGTACGCCTCGCCCTGCGCGTCTT
The DNA here is from genome assembly GCA_002317575.1 of Verrucomicrobia bacterium UBA1731. GTDB lineage: Bacteria > Verrucomicrobiota > Kiritimatiellia > RFP12 > UBA1067 > UBA1731. The sequence goes on from DCIH01000137.1 coordinate 15,294, forward strand.
CGCGCATCCGCGCGTACTTCTCCTGCAGATGGACGTTGAACTGCTCCTGCTGCGCGGCGTCGAGGTAAATCGATTTGACGAGATTCGGACGCGTCTTCGCGCTGCCTTCGGCCGCCCAGTCGGAGAAGTCGGGACGCGGCTTTTCCGCTTCGGGCAGCGTCACCGATTCCATCATCTGGCCCTGCAAACCGTCCACCAGCACGATCGCCGGCGTGCGCCACTTGGCCGCCATCTCGAAGGCCTTGATCGTGTAGTCGCACATCTCCTGCACGCTCGCCGGGGCGATCGTGAACGTCTGGTAGTTGCCGTGCCCGCCGCCCTTCACCGCCGGCGTGTAGTCGCCCTGCTCGGGATAGACATTTCCGAGCCCGGGGCCCGCGCGCATCACATCCACGAGCACCGCGGGAAGCTCCGCGCCCGCCAGGTAGCTGATGCCTTCCTGCATCAGCGAGAAGCCAGGACCGCTCGTCGCCGTCATGCACTGCTTGCCGGCGCCCGCCGCGCCGAACATCATGTTCACGCTCGCCGTCTCGCATTCAGCCTGCACGAACACGCGCCCGAGTTCGGGAAACCACTTCGCCGCGCCGTGCGCGATTTCGCTCGCCGGCGTGATCGGATAGCCGAAGTACAGGTCGCAGCCCGCGTAGAGCGCGCCCATCACCACAGCCTCGTTGCCTTTCACGAATTTCGTCATCTTAACATCTCCTGCCTCAGCGCTCGACCTTGAGCGCGTACGGTTCCGGGCAGTTGTAGAAACATGTCGCGCAGCCCGTGCACCCTTCGCCTTTGTAGGCGACCGGCTTCAAACCGGCCTTGTTGAAATGGTCCGTGAGCGTGAGACACCCCTTGGGGCACGCCGCCACGCACCGGCCGCATCCCTTGCAGCAATCTTCGTCAATGATCGGTTTCGCCATTTTGAACCTTCAAACTTCAGGCTTCAAACTTCAAACTTCAAACTTCAGCACGCCACGCTTCCCGCCCCCGCCGCCGCGGTGGGCGTCAGGACACCGCCGTTCTTCCCGGGTTCGCCCGCGAAGAGGATCATGCCTTCCGAAACGCCCACGCTCATCTTGCGCGGCGCGAGGTTCGCCACGAACAGCACTTCCTGGCCCACGAGTTTTTCGGGCTCGGGATACGCGCCGCGAATGCCCGAGAAGATCGTGCGCTGCCCGAGCGAACCGCAGTCAAGCGTGAACTTGAGCAGTTTCGCGCTCTTCGGCACGATCTCGCACGCGAGCACCTTGCCCATGCGGAAATCGATCTTTTCGAAGTCGCCAAAGGCGATCTCGGACTTGAGCGGCGGAACTTCGGCATCGGGCGACGCCGCGCCAGAGCCCCCGTTCCGTTGGTCCTTGTTCTTCGACGCGCGCGACTCGTGCGCGACTTCGCCGGAATCCGCCGGCTTCACCATGGCGGCGGCGATCATGTCGTCGACCTGCTTCTGCTCGATGCGCGTCGCGAGGTACTCGTACGGCGCAAGCGTGCAGTTCTCCTTCGCGACGCCGAGCGACGCCCAGGTGAATGCTTCTTCGCCGAAGAGCTTCGCCGCCTTGGCCGCGTACGCGGGCAGGATCGGCTGCAGGTAGATCGCGAG
>DCIH01000137.1:16953-17457 GCA_002317575.1 Verrucomicrobia bacterium UBA1731
TCTTCACCGTCTTCCACGGTTCGCGACGGTCGAAATATTCGTTCGCGGCGTCGGCGATCTTCGCGACCTCCACCGTCACCTGCGAGAACTTGCGATCTTCGTAGTGCTGCGCGATCACGTCCGCGCGGGAACGCGCGAATTCGACGAGTTTTCGGCCCTCGTCATCGAGCGCACCAAGGCGGCCTTCGAGCTTCTTCTGCAACATCTGCGCGCCGCGCGAGGCGAGGTTCGTGACCTTGCCCACGAGGTCGGAATTGACGCGGCCGACGAAGTCGCCGAGATTGAGGTCCATGTCGTCCGCCGTGCCGGAAAGCTTGCACGCGTAGTAGTAACGAAGCGCCGCCGCGGGCAGATGGTCGAGGTATGTGCGGGCGTTCACGAAGGTGCCCTTGGACTTGGACATCTTCTCTCCGTTCACCGTCAGAAAGCCGTGCACGAACACCTTGTCCGGCGTCTTGATGCCGGCGGCGTGGAGCATCCCCGGCCAGAAGAGGCAGTGGAAGC
>DCIH01000137.1:17487-18228 GCA_002317575.1 Verrucomicrobia bacterium UBA1731
CGGATGATGTCCTTGCCGATGAAATGGTAAAGTTCCACGCCCTTCCCGTCCGCGTCCACCGCGTGCTGGGGCCACCAGTCCTCGAGCTTTTCGCCGTGCGCCGCACACCAGTTCTGGAGCGAGGCGATGTAGCCGATCGGCGCGTCCACCCACACGTAGAAGAACTTGCCGGGATGGCCGGGGATTTCGAAGCCGAAATACGGCGCGTCGCGCGAAATGCACCAGCCGCGCAACGGATCCTTGAACCATTCGAGGAGCTTGTTGGAAATGTCGGACGTCGTGTGCCCGGGGATCCACTTCTCGAGGTAGTCGTGCTGCGGCTCGAGTTCGAAGTAGAGGTGCTCGGAATCGCGCACTTCGGGCGTGCCGCCGCAGGTCGTACACTTGGGACTTCCGAGTTCCTCGGCGCCGTAGGTGCTGCCGCAGTGGTCGCAGCTGTCGCCGTACTGGTTCTCTGCGCCGCACTTCGGGCACGTGCCCTTCACGAAACGATCCGGCAGAAACATCTTGCAGTGCGGACAGTAGAGCTGCGGCGACGTCTTCGCCGTCACGAAACCCTGCTTCTCCGCGCAGGCGTAGATGCCTTCGGAAAGCGCCTTGTTCTCGGGCGAATTCGTGGTGTAGTAATTGTCGAAAGCGACTTCGAAATCGGTGAAATCCTTCAGATGGACGGCGTGCGAGCGCGCGATGAGTTCCTCGGGCGTGATGCCCTCGGCGCGCGCGCGGATCATGATCGGCGTG
>DCIH01000137.1:18236-18503 GCA_002317575.1 Verrucomicrobia bacterium UBA1731
GCGTGCCGTGCGTGTCGTCCGCGCACACGTAAACGCAATCGTGTCCACGCATCTTCTGGAAGCGCACCCAAAAGTCGGTCTGCAGGTATTCGACCAGATGCCCCAAATGGATGTCGCCGTTCGCGTAGGGCAACGCGCTCGTCACCACGATTTTACGTTTGTCCGCCATGTGCACAATACTCCCTCAGAAATAAGTGTTGATTTTACCACATTCACGCGCTTTTTGCGACGGAAATCAGCGATCTGGAGTTTACCCATTTTTTACCC
>DCIH01000137.1:18614-18785 GCA_002317575.1 Verrucomicrobia bacterium UBA1731
AGATTGCCTTCGGGTGCCGCCGCGCGCGGCCCGGCGGGTTTTTCGTGGGGATACCGCCTCAGTCGCCACGTTTCCCGCGGTAGCACGTGATGGGCGGCGGGGACGTGCCCTGGACGCGGCGTCGTCGCTCCCGTTCACGGCGGAGGCGTAAGACGCCGCAGTCATCCGCGA
>DCIH01000078.1:0-304 GCA_002317575.1 Verrucomicrobia bacterium UBA1731
CGGTGTCGGGACCGCACGGACCGGTGGTGCCGGCGGGGCCCCACCAGTTGTCCTCGCGCGGGAGACGGAAGATGCGCTCGTCGGGGATGCCGAGGGACTTCCAGATCGCGACGGCCTCTTCGTCCGCCGGAATGTAGCCCTCGTCGTCTTCCTTGCCTTCGCCGCGGAAGACCGTGACGTTGAGCTGCTCGGGCTTGAAGCCGAGCTTCGTGGTGAGGAACTCGAAGGACCAGGAAATCGCTTCCTTCTTGAAGTAGTCGTTCAGCGACCAGTTGCCGAGCATTTCGAAGAACGTGAGGTGCGC
>DCIH01000078.1:348-4199 GCA_002317575.1 Verrucomicrobia bacterium UBA1731
TGCGCACGCACTTCTGGACGTCCGTGAGGCGCGTCCCTGCGGGATGTTCCATCGCGCCCATGAGGTACGGCACCAGCGGGTGCATGCCGGCCGTGGTGAAGAGCACGGTGGGATCGTTTTCGGGGATGACGCTCGCGCCGGGAATGCGCGCGTGGCCCTTCGATTCGAAGAAGGAAAGATACGTTTCTCTCAGTTCGTCCGCCGTCAGGTTGTTCATTGCTTCTGCCTTTCGAAAAATTGCGGGTGATTATACCACACCTGCCCGCGACATGGTAGCGTGCGGACGGTTTCAGCGGGAGATCCTGAAGGTCCAGGCATGGTCGCAGGGAAGCGTTCCCGGCTCCACGGGCGCGGGCGAGAGGATGACGCCGTCCCCTTCCGCCTTCCACGTGACCGGCGCCTTCGAGCCGAGCAGCTCGATCTTCTTCACCGTGCCCGTCTTCGCGATCTTGAGGTCCTTCGGCCACGCGAAGCAGATCGCGTAGAGGTCGTCGCCCTTCTGCGTGAAGTAGACGCGCTTCGCCTTGAGGTCCTTCGGCGCGTCCTTCCAGCTCGTGGTGCCGTAGATGGCGTCGCCGTTCACCTTAAGCCAACGGCCCATTGCGAGGAGACGGTCCTGCATCACCGCGGGGATCCGTCCGTCGGCCGTGGGGCCGACGTTGAGGAGCAGATTGCCGCCGGCGGAAACGATTTTCACGAGCGTCTCCACGCACTTCTCGCGCGTCATGTACTGGTTCGGCGTTTCAAACTGGTTGTAGCCGAACGAGTTTCCGATGCCCCGGCACTCTTCCCACGGATGGACGGCCGAAAGGCCCGCGGCGTCGCCGCCTTCGGCCACGTATTCGGTGGTGTAGTGGCCGCCGTGGCGGCCGCGGCAGTCCTTGCCCCAGCGGTCGTTCACGACGACCGTGTCCTTCACCTTGGACTCGTTGAAGAGCCAGGCGAGATACGCTTCGGAGCAGTGGCGCGCCGAGGGATAGTCCCATTCGCCGTCCGGCCAGATGATGTCCGCCTCGTAGTTCTCGGCGAGTTCCTTAAGCTGCGGGAAGTTGACGCGCTTGTTCCACTCCTCGATCGTGAGCGCGGACGGATTCGGATTGGCGTCGCGGATGCTGGGATAGAGCGGGTTCGCGTACTCGAGCATGGAGAAGTAGAAGCCGCGCTTCAGGCCGGCCGCGCGCATTTCGCGGCAGAACTCGGCCGCGAGGTCGCGTCCTGCCCCCATCGCCACGGCGTTGTAGTACGGCGATTCGGGCGAAGGCCACAGCGCGAACCCGTCGTGGTGCTTCGAGGTGAGCACCACGTATTTGGCGCCCGCGTTCTTGAAGAGCTTCGCCCACTTCGCGGCGTCGAAGTTCTCCGCGCGGAACTTCGCGGCGAAGTTGCCGTAGGGCTGGTTGCCGTAGTGCGAGGCGTGGTGGTCGAGGAACTCCTTCTTGCCGGCGAGCATCTTGCCCTGGTACCATTCGGCGTAGCAGTCCCAGTGGAATTTGCCGTCCTCGGGAACGGGCGCGAACGCGGGCACCGCGTACGGACCCCAGTGAATGAAGATGCCGAACTTGGCGTCGGTCCACCAGCTCGGCGTGGGACGCTTGTCGAGCGATTCCCATTTCGCCTCGTATGTCGCCGCCCCCGCGCCCAGCGCCAACGCCACACAACCCGCAATCAACATCGTCTTTTTCGTCATGGAATTTTTCCTTTACCGGTTGAAATCAAAATTGAATCGACGCGAAGAGTCCCGGGACGGCTTCGGCGAGGTTCCTGAGTCCGAGCGCCGCGTATTCGCGGTACTGGCCCGTCATCGAACCCTGGCCGATCACGTCCGTGACCGCCTTCCACGCATGGCACGGCACGCCCGCGCGGTCGCACACGTGCGCGATGGCGGCGCCTTCCATGTCGCGGAGCGCCACGTGGAGCACGTCCACGAGCAGATGGTCGTCGTTTTCGGAATCGCTGAAACGGTCGCCCGTCGCCAGCGTCCGCAACGGAAACGGACCACGCGTCGCGAGCGCGACGTACGGCGTCTTGTATTCGTTGAGCGTCCCCACGCTCGTGCCGTTCAGCTGCGCCAGATCAAAATCGTATTGCACCGCGCGGTCCACGCCGAAGACCTCGCCCGGCTTCATCGCGGGATCGAACCCGCCGCAAAGTCCCAGATTGAGCACGGCCGTCGCGCCCAAGGAACCGATCGCGAGCTGCGCGCCCGCCGCCGCGTTCGACTTGCCGACGCCGCAAATCACCACGGCCGTCGCTTCGCCGCCCAGCGTACCGCGCACCACGGGACGGCCGAAGAGCGTTTCCTCGCGACGATCCGCGAGATGCCGGATGACGGCATCCGCCTCGTTCGGCATCGCGATGACGAAGACCTTCATCGGCGATCAACCGATCCGCACGCGGCGGCCTTCGACCTTGAGTTTGCCGGAGGCGAGATGGCGGAGCGCCTCGGGATAGGCGACGTGCTCCTGCACCTGAATGCGCGCATGCAGCGTCTCGGGCGTGTCGTCCTCGAGAACGGGCACCGCCTTCTGGACGATGATCGGACCCGAATCCGTGCCCGCGTCCACGAAGTGCACCGTCACGCCCGCGACTTTGCAGCCGTAGTCGAGCGCCTGCGTCCAACTGTGGACGCCGGGGAACGCCGGCAAAAGCGCGGGATGGATGTTGAGAACGCGCATCGGAAACGCCGCCAGCAGTTTGGGCTTGACGATGCGCATGAAGCCCGCGAGCACCACCATGTCGCACCCGGCCTCCTTCAAAAGGCGGATGCATTCATCCTCGGCCGGGCCTTCGAGCTTCGTCTTCCACGGCGCGCAGTCGAGGTATTGGCACGGGATGTTGTGTTTCTTCGCGCGGTCGAGGATCTTCGCATCCGGAACGTCCGCCAGAACGAGCTTCACTTCCGCGTCGAGTTCGCCCTTTTCGATCGCGTCCACGATGGACTGCATATTCGAGCCGGAGCCCGAACCGAGCACGCCGAGTTTCAACGTCGCCATGGTCATTTCCTCGTCACGGACTGTCCGTCCTTGGAATCCTTCACCGCCCAACCGAGCGCCGCGATCGCGTCACGCAGACGGTCCGACTCAGCCCAGTTCCTGGCGGCGCGCGCGGCGGCGCGTTCGTCCAGAAGCGCCTGCACGTCCGCCGGAACGGCTTCCGCTTCGGCGCGGCCGAAGAACACGAGGCCGAGCACCTGGTCCATCTTCTTGAACGTCGCGAGCACCGCGGCGAAATCGACGCCCGCGGGCGCGGCCACGGCCGCGTTCGCCTCGCGCACGAGTTCGAACAGCGCCGCAAAGGCCTTCGGCAGATTGAGGTCGTCGTTCACCGCCGCCGTGAAGGCGTCGAGCGCCTTCGCCGCCCACTCGGGCGCGGCGCTGGGCGCGGCGTCGCCCGCGAGCTTCTCCACGGCCATGACGCAGCGGTCGATGCGCTGCAGCGACTTGCGCGCGTCCTCCAGCGCGGAGAACGCGAAGTTGAGGCCCTGGCGGTAGTGCGCGTTGATGAGCACATAGCGGATCTCGCGGCCGCTCCAGCCCTTCTGGATCAAGTCACGCAGCGTGAAGAAGTTTCCGGCGGACTTGCTCATCTTCTCGCCGTTCACCTTCAGGTGGGCGCAGTGCATCCACGTCTTCACGAACTCGAGGCCCGTGGCAGCTTCCGCCTGGGCGATTTCGTTTTCGTGGTGCGGGAAGAGGTTGTCGATGCCGCCGGTGTGGAGGTCGAAGCTCGGCCCTAGGTACTTCATGCTCATCGCGGAGCACTCGATGTGCCAGCCGGGGCGCCCGCGGCCCCACGGCGAATCCCAGCCCACGGGACCGTCCGACGGCTCCCACGCTTTCCACAGCGCGAAG
>DCIH01000078.1:4213-18101 GCA_002317575.1 Verrucomicrobia bacterium UBA1731
CGTTCTCCTTGTCGTATTCGTCGGCCGCGCAACGCGCACCCGTCTGCTGGTGGTCGAAGTCGATGTGCGCGAGTTTGCCGTAGCCGGGGAACTTGCGCACGGAGAAGTACACCGAACCGTCCTCGCTTTTGTAGGCGACGCCCTTCTCGACGAGCTTCGAGACGAGGTCGATCATCTCCGGCACGTGGTCCGTGGCGGCGGGATAGATCTCGGCGGGCTCGACATTGAGCGCCTTCAGGTCGGCGAAGAACGCGTCCTTGTACGTCTTCGTGTAGTCCGTAAGCGGCACGTTCGCCGCGTTCGCGCCGCGGATCGTCTTGTCGTCCACGTCGGTGAGGTTCATCACCTGCTTCACCTTGTGGCCATTGAACTCGATCGTGCGGCGCAGCACGTCCTCAAACGTGTACGCGCGGAAATTGCCGATGTGCGCGAAATTGTACACCGTCGGTCCGCACGTGTACATGCGGACCTCGTCGTTCGCGAGGGGCTCAAGCGCCTCGTTCCTCCTCGTCAGCGAATTGAACACTTCCATCATTTTCTCGTACCTTCTTTCAGATCTTCTCCACGAGCGATACGCAGTGCACCTCGATGCCCAGGCCCGCCCCCACGGCGTCCATCTTCTCGTTCGTCTTGCCCTTCACCGACACGGCGCCGACCTCGACACCCAGCAATTCCGCCAGCCGCGTGCGCATCGACAGCACATGCGGCGCGATCTTCGGCTTCTCGCAAACGACCGTGACATCCACATTGCCGACTTTCCAACCGTTCGCCGCGAGCTCCGACACCGTCCGCGCCAGCAGCGTCGCGGAATCCGCCCCCTGCCACTGCGGATCCGTGTCGGGGAAATGCTCGCCAATGTTCCCGAGCGCCACCGCCCCGAGGAGCGCGTCCACCACCGCGTGGATCACCACATCGCCATCGGAATGCGCGACGAGTTTGGGGCAGTTTTCAACCGCAACGCCGCCCAGTTTTTGGACGGCGTGCGGGTCATCGCCAAAGCGATGCGAATCGTATCCAAAACCGACGCGCATCACCCGATCTTGATGTGGATGCCGTTCGGCGGCATGCCGGAGGCGTCCGGCGCGGGCGTCGACGAAACGGCGATACGCGGGGCGCCGCCGCTCTTCTTCGCGCGGGGCGGACCGATGAGGGCGCCTAGGACGCGGCCAAGCGTTTTCGGGGCCTGCTCGACGAAGCATTCGTCGGCCAGGCATTCGAGCACACGGTTGATCACATCCTCACCCAGTTCGCGGTGCGCGTTCTCGCGGCCGCGGTACTGGAGCGTGAGCTTGACTTTGTTGCCGTCGGAGAGGAAGCCGCGGATCTGCTTGAGCTTGTGGTCGAAATCCGCCGTGTCCGTGCCGGGATGGAACTTGATTTCCTTCACCTGCTGGACCTTCTGGGCCTTGCGCGCCTTCTTTTCGCGCACCGACTCCTCGTAGCGGAACTTGCCGTAGTCCATGATCTTGCAGACCGGCGGAACGGCGTTCGGGGTGATCTCGACCAGGTCGAGACCCTGACTTTCAGCCATGCGTTGGGCCTGGCTCGTGGGCATGACGCCCAGCATGTTTCCATTGGAATCAAGAACGCGCACCGAAGGTACGCGGATCTTGTAATTCACGCGCGTGAACGAAGCGATAAGTCACCTCTCCTCTTTGTAGTTGATAAAACATGGAAATTTTAGCACAACCAAATCACCATTGGCAAGTTGTTTGCACGCAAAAACCGCGAAAACTGTTCACACAACCGCTCCCCGCGCGTCTTGCGGAACGCAGGATCGCGGCTTCATTGCAACGACGCGGATTTGAGGTCCCGCGAGGGTTTGCCGCCAAGCGCGAGGATCTTGAGCGCGGGACCTTTGATACACTGTCCTTCGGCTTCGGTCCGCGCGAGGCGCAACGCGGTTTCCTGTTTCTCCCGCGCCTTGTCCAGATCGGCGGCGGCGCCCTCAAGCGCCGCAAACAGGCGGTCGACGCGCTCGACGAGCAACTTCGCCTGGCGGAAGATCTCCTCGCTGTTCTTGTCGGCGTTGTAGGCCGACCACGCGCGGCTCACGAGCAGCATGAAGCCGAAGAGCGTGGCGGGCGTGACGAGCGCGACGCCCTTCTTGCCCGCGTAGTCGGTCAGCGCGGGATCCACCTCAAGCGCCGCCTGAAACGCGGCGTCGCACGGCACGAACATCGCGGTGAGCGGCACGTAGCCGTAGCCCGGACGCGGCGGAACCTGCTTGGCCGGATAGTTCGCCCTGGCGAGTTCGTCCACATGCCGGCGCAGGCTCGCCACATGTTCCGCGAGCGCCGCCTTGCGTTCGGGTCCGTCCGCCATCCGGTAGGCCTCCGCGTACTTCGTCCAGCTCATCTTGGAGTCGATCACGAGGATCTTCTGCGAACCGGGATCGAACACCTGATAGTCCGGAATGCCTTCGCCGCCGCCCCGTTGCGCCACGAAGTGCTCGCCTTCGCGCAATCCGCAGTTCTCGAGCATCTGGCCGAGAATCGCCTCGCCCCAGTTGCCCTGCTTCTTGTTCGCGCCGGTGACGGCGTTGATGAAATCGCGCGCCGTCTTCCCCACGTCCGCCGTCGTGCCCTGCAGCGCCTTGAAGCAGTCCTCGAGTTTGACGCCCAGATCGCCGTTCGCCTTGCGCGACGCGTCGGCGGCCTTCTGCACGGCCTCGAGCTGCAGGCGCATCGGCGTCATCAGATGCGCCATCTGTTCGCCGTTGCGTTCGGCCAGTTCGCGTTCGCGCGCCTTGAGCGCCTCGTTCGTGGCGTTCGCCACTTCCGCGACGATGCCGCGCACGGACTCCTTGAACGCGCGTTCGCGGTCCGCCGCGAGCCGTTCGTTCGCAGACCGGTCGTCCGCACGGCCCTGGCGTTCCGCGTCGAGCGCATGTTCCGATATCTTCAGCGACGCGCGCAACGCCGCGAAACGGTTCGAAGCCCAAAGCCACGCCACGGCCGCCCCCGCGACAAAACCGGCGACGCCGGCAATCACCATGTGCACCATGTTCATATCATGTCTCCTTCCACATTCCAAACGCCGTCAGCGGATCGCGCAAACGGTCCAACACGCGCGGCTGTTCCCGCGCGACGAGCACGCGCGCGCCCAACGCCGCACAGGCCGCGCGCAATTCGGACGGCGCAAGCGACAGCGCCGCCGTGCTCAACGCGTCCGCCATCGCGCCCGTCGGCGCCAGCGCCCAGCTCTGCGCCCAGCGCGCGGCCGGCGCGCCGGTGCGCGGATCGCACACGTGCGCGCCCTGGATCTCGAAGCCGCTGCCTGAAAGCGCGCCCGAAGACAAATCGAGCACCGTGCCGCGCCGCGTGCGGTCCTTCCACCTGCCGCCCACGCCCAGCGGCCACGAAACGCCCGCGCGCGCCGAGACCCGGATCGTGCTCGTACCGGCGTCGAGCAGCCAGTCGTCGAGGGCGAACTGCTCGCCCGCGAGGATTTCCGCGCATGCGTCGAGCGCATACCCTTTGCCGATGCCGCCGAAATCGAGTTCCACGCGCGCCTTCACCGCCACGCGGCCGTGCTCTGGGTCGAGCATCAGGTCTCCGAAATTCCGCGCCTTCACGGTGGGGTCAAACGCGCCGTTCGTCGCCGCGCACACCTGGGCGCTCGCCACGAGCACGTCCATCGTCTCGCGCGCCACCACGGCCGTGCGGCCGGGCGCGAGACCGCGGATGACGGCCACGTCGCTCGAGTCGGAGAAGCGCGTAAGCAGGACCTCGAGCGCGTCGATCCGCGCGAAGACGGCCGCCGCCGCGCCGGCGGCGAGCGGCCCGTCCGCGCCACGCACCATCAGCGTGAACACCGTGTCCATCGCACGATGCGAGAATTTGAGGGCGTCGTTCATTTTCGGCAGACGTCGCAAAGTTGCGCGAAGAGAACGGCCGTGAACACGATCGCGCACCCGGCCAGCTGCCGCGGCGCAAGCACATCATGCATGAACAGCCATCCGAACAGCGCGGCGAATGTCGATTCCAAGGACATCAGAATCGCCGCGAGCGGCGCGGCGACGCGTTTCTGGCCCACGCTCTGGAGCGTGTAGCCGATGCCGGACGAGATGAACCCGCAAAACAAGATCGCTCCCGCGCCCGCGCGGACGTTTCCCCAGCCGATCAAGGCACGTTCCGACGGCAACAGCATGAACGGCAGCGACAGCAGCGCGCACGTGAAGAACTGGATCGCGCAGATCCTGAGAACGTCAACGCCCGGCTTCGGCATCCAGTGGTCCACCACCAGCACGTCGACGCCGAACGCAAGCGCGCACGCGAGACTGAGGAGTTCGCCACGGCCCATGCCGCCACACCAGCCGTCCGTCACGCAGATGAGATACGTTCCGACGACGGCCGCCGCGACGCCGACCCACGTGGTCCAGGCAGGACGACGGCCCAACAGGAATCCGACGACCGGCACGGCAAGCACGTAGTTCGTAGTGAGAAACGCGCACACGCCCGGCGAACAGTCACCGATGCCGACCTGCTGCAGAGACATGCCCGCGAAGAGCGCCACGCCGCACCACCAGCCGCCCACCCAGTTGTTGCGGTGCGGAACCGCCTTCTGGCGGCGGAAAAGGCCCAGTCCCAGGAGAAACAATCCGGCGAGCACGTTGCGGTAGAATGTGAAGGCAAAGGGACCCACGTGGTCCATGCCCAGCTTCTGGGCGATGAACGCCCCGCCCCAGATCACGGCCGTCAACAACAAAGCCAAAGCGCCCATGCCGAAACGTCCTTTACGCGTTCTTCTCGAGCGTGCGCAAACGCAGTTGTCCGCAGGCGGCGTTCTTGTCCTTGCCGCGGCTGCGGCGGAGCATCGTCTGGACGCGGTTCTTCATGAGGACATCCAGGAACATGAGCAGCGTCGCCTCGTCGGGCGTCTTGAAATCGGGACGGTGGTCCACCGGCGAAAGCGGAATGAGATTCACCTTCGCCATAGGAACCTTCTTCACCTGGCGCGCGAGCTCTTCCGCGCAGGCGCGCGAATCGTTCACGCCCTTGATCACGGTGTACTCGAAGGTGATGATCCGCTTGGTGGCGAGCGTGTAGTCGCGGCAGGCCTCCAGCAGTTCCGCGATCGGCCAGCGGCGGTTCACCGGCATCAGTTCGTTGCGGAGTTCGTCGTTCGGCGCGTGCAGGGAAACGGACAACTCGAACTGCAGGCCTTCCGCGGCGAGCTTCTTGAAGCCGGGCACGACGCCGCAGGTGGAGAGCGTGATGTGGCGCGCGCCGAGGTTGGGTCCGCGGCCGGCGTTGATCAGTTTCAGCGCGCGCATCGTCTCGTCGTAATTGGCGAACGGTTCGCCCATGCCCATCACCACGAGATTGGTGAGCGTGCCGTACTTGCGCGCGGCCATCACCTCGGCGACGATTTCGTGCGCCGCGAGACTGCGCACCACGCCGCGCGCGCCGCTGGCGCAGAAGGCGCATCCCATCGCGCAGCCGATCTGGCTCGAGACGCACTGCGTCAGGCGCGTCAATTCGCCGCCGTCCCTGGCGAACGCGGGTATGACCACGGTCTCCACGAGGTTGCCGTCCGCCATCTTCAGGAGCAGTTTCACGGTGCCGTCGTCCGAACGGTCGGCGGCAACCTCCTCGGCGGGCGTGATCGGGAATTCGCGCTTGAGCTCCTCGCGGAATTCCTTCGGGAGCGTCGTCGCCTGGTCCCAGTCCGTGATCCAGTCGCGGTAGAGCGACTGGAGGATCTGGTCGGCGCGGAACGCACGCATGCCGCGCGCCTGCAGCAGCGTCTTCCACTCGTCCGGCAAAATGGACCACGCATTCGTCATCGTCATCCCTTGAACGCGTATCCAAGCGCCTTGTAGAACATCTTCGGCAGCATCATCGGAAGACACGAGAAGATGCCATTCGCGCGCAATCCGCGCACGTTCCAGACATTCTGGCGGAACACGGCGCCCAGACTTGCCGTCGAAAGGCCGCCCATGCGCATGCCCACGAGACACGCGGGCAGATAGCGCGTGCGGATGCCACCCTTCACGAAACAACGCACGAGCCATTCGAAATCCGCCGCCGTTCCAAACAGAAGCCGCCCCGTCTTCGGATCGCGTTCGGAACGGTAATCGCCCAGCCGGGCGATCAACGAACGGCGCACATAGACGCTGGGATGCGGCGGCATGTACCCCCAGCGCGCCATCCACGGCTTCCAGCCGTTGGAGGAATAATAGCGGCGCACCGTCTTGAGATCATCCTCGACGAAACGGATGTCGGCGTGGACGGCATCCACATCCGGATCGAACGCGGAGGCGACCTTCTCCAGCACATGGTCGTCGTACAGGAAATCGTCCGTATTGAGGATGCCCACGACGTCGCCCGTCGCCATCGCCATGCCCTTGTTGATGGCGTCGTACATGCCGTCGTCCTTTTCGGAAATCCAGCGGAACGCGAAATCCGCGCGGCCGGCGACGCTGCGCTCGAAGTCCCGCAGCAGCTCGACGGTGCCGTCCGTGCTGGCGCCGTCCACCACGATGTACTCGATCGCGGCGCCGCGCTGACGGCGCACGCTCTCGAGGGCGGTGCGCATGACGCCGGCGCGGTTCAGGCTCGCGGTGACGAGGGATATCTTCACGCGGGAAACACCTTGTCGTAATACGGCGCCCAATAGGAAATGACCTGCGTGGCGCCGGCGCGGAAGATGGCGTAGAGCGATTCGCGCGCCGCCGCGTAGAGATCGCACTGTCCGGCGGCGGCGGCGGCGTGGATCATCGAATATTCGCCCGAGACGTTGTACGCCATCACGGGCAACAGCGTGCGCGCGCGCACCTCCTTGATCAGATCGAGATACCACAGCGCCGGTTTCACCATGAGCGCGTCGGCGCCTTCCGCTTCATCGAGCAGCGATTCGCGCACGGCCGTCCCGAAGTCGCGGTACGACGCCTGATACCCCTGGCGGTCGCCCTGGCCGGGAGCGGAATTCTCGGCGTCGCGAAAAGGCCCGTACATGGTGGACGCGAACTTCGTGGAATAGGCGACGAGCAGCGTCTTCATGAAGCCCTCGTCGTCCAGCGCCGCGCGGATGGCCGCGATCTGGCCGTCCATCATCGCGGAGGGCGCGACGCCGTCCGCGCCGGCGCGGGCGTGGCACACGGCCACGCGCGCGAGCATTTCGCAGGCGGCGTCGTTGTCCACGTCGCCGTCGGCGTCGCGGGGGCCGCAATGTCCGTGCGACGTGTACGCGCACAGACACACGTCCGTGAGCACCACGAGATCGGGAAACCGTTCCTTCAACACGGGAATCGCGCGTGCCACCACGCCGTGCGGATCGGCCGCAAGCGACCCGAGTTCATCCTTCTCCCCGCACCCCTCTTCGACCTGACCGAAGAGCAGCACGCTCCTGACGCCCGACGGAAACTCCTCCACCAGACGATCGACGGACCAGCGGTACTGGCCGGGCATGGACGCGATTTCCTCTTTGCGGTTTTTGCCTTCGACCAGGAACACGGGCCAGATGAACTGGCACGCGTCAGGTCTGGGCATCGCGAACAGATCGCGGATCGCCGCCGTGCGGCGCAATCTCCTCAATCGCTGCATGGCCCGCTCACTTCTCGGGAACGACGACCGTCTGGCCGACTTTCAGCCGCTCCGGCTTCAGGCCGGGATTGAATTCCAGCACGCGCGCGACAGTCACGCCGTAGCCGCGCGCGATTTCGGAAAGCGTCTGGCCGGGTTCCACGACGTGGTTGTACACTTTTCCGGTGGGCGACACGGGCGCCGCGGCGACGGCCGTCGATCCGTCGCGGGAGGAGCGCGCGCCGCCTTTTCTGTCGATGCTGGCGATGCGCGCGTCTTGAGCGGCAAGGCGCTCGTTCTGCTTCGCCAACAGCGGCTCAAGCTTCTGCATCAGGTCCTTGACGACATCCCCGCGCAATGCGTCCTGCCGGCGCTTCAACTCGCCCAGTTCGGCGCGCAGCGCCGCCACTTCGGCCTTGACGTCGTTCGCCCGACCGGATGACTCGATGCGCGACAACCGGGCCGACAACGATTCCTGCGACGCCTGGAGCTGGTCGAACTGCTGCACGAGCCGAGGCACTTCGGCCAAGGCCTGGCGTTCCTGATACGCCACGCGGGCGTCGGCCTTCCCCTGGGCGAAGACGCATCCGGCCAGCATGGCCGCGAAAACGAAAACCGGCTTTTTCACAAAACACCCCCTCAAGAATTCAAACGATCCACAACACGCACCACGCCACCGCCAGAAGCGCAAAGCAAACGAGAAAACGCGTCTGCCGACGCGTCCGGACGGCCTCTTCACTCGATCCGCCGAGGCCCTTCACGCCGCCGCCGCGCAGATAACGGAAAAGCGGAGACCCTGCCACATCCATGCGCCACGGAACGTCCGCGCTAGTGTACGGATGAAGTCGTCCCAGGAAAAACGGTCTGACATCGCTCATGTCGTGCTCACGGCAGTTTAAGCGTAACGCCGGCGTTGACATGCCCGCCTGGCGAAACGAGCAGGCGGTTCGCCTGTTGGATATCGCGCCACTTCTCGCGGCTCCCGTAGAATTTCAAGGCGATCGACATCGGCGTGTCGCCGGGCTGCACGACATAGGTGGCGGGGCGTTCGGGTTCAGACTTCTTCTTCCCCTTGCCGGCGAAAAACGAGTTGCCCGAACCGTCGCCTTTCCGCCCCTCGGCGATTTTCCGCGCATTGGGGTTGGCCGAATCGACCGCATCCTCTTCGTCGATGAGCGCGCGGAGCGTCTTGATCTCCTTTGTCGTGAGTTTGCGGTCCTCCTGCTCTTCGTCCAACAGATCCGCGGCCTCGGGATGCGTGCGGCGAACCGGCTTGACATCCGCAGCGTCCAGATCCTCCTTGTCGCGCGCCATCAGCTTCTTGAGCGACGGTTCGACGGGACCGTCGTCACGGACAACGGCCGCTTCAAATATCTTCCGCTTGACGGCGATGTCCTGTGTCAGCGTCGCGTTTGCCTTTTGCGCGGCCTCCAGGGCGACGCTGCATTCGGCCAGTTTCTTCGCCAATTCGTCGCGTTCCTTCTTGACGGCGTCCAGCTCCTTCGCAAGCCGGGTTTCGACACCTGCGCGCGCCACGGCGTCGGCCGCGAAAAGCGTCTCGCACCGCTGTGCCAGCGTCTCCGCCACCGGCGCCTTGTCCGCCTGCGGACGCAACGCCAGATAGATCTTGAGATGCGCCAGCGCTTCGACGTACTTCTTCTCGTGATCCGCCAGAATCGTCGCGAGCTGGAAATGCGCGGCCGCGTTCGCGGGATCGTCCGCAATCACGCGCCGGAACCCCTTGAGCGCCTCGTCGAACCGGTCCGTCTCGAAATCGGTCATCGCCAGCTGATAATTGCGCGAAGCGCGGTCGGCGAGTTCGCGCGAAGCGACGGAACCGTTTCGCTCGCAAGCCGTCGCGAACGCGAGCATCGCCAGCGCCGCCAACCATCTGTCAATCGCCATCATTCCTCGTCCTCTTCGTCTTCTTCGTCGTCCTCATCCTCGTCGTCAAGGTCCTCGTCATCCTCGTCGTCAAGGTCCTCGTCATCCTCGTCGTCGATATCCTCGTCGTCGAGATCCTCGTCGTCGAGATCGTCGTCCTCGGCGCCGATCTCCGCCATGACGATTTCGCCTGCATCAGGCAATTCGGCCGCGTCGTTTTCACCAGACGGCTTCGCGCCGTCTCCAGCTGCGGACTGTCCGTCCTGCGCGCTTTCGGCGGCATCGGCGGCTTCCGGGTTTTCCGAATCGGCAGGGTCCGGCTGCGTCTTCTCCTCCTTCTTGAAGAGCTTCGCGCGGTCGCGCGGATTGGACCGCGGCAACGTGGGGTCGATTTC
The DNA here is from genome assembly GCA_002317575.1 of Verrucomicrobia bacterium UBA1731. Lineage (GTDB taxonomy): Bacteria > Verrucomicrobiota > Kiritimatiellia > RFP12 > UBA1067 > UBA1731. The sequence goes on from DCIH01000078.1 coordinate 14,022, forward strand.
GTTAAGCTGGTCAAGCGACGCCAGCCCGAAATGCTCCAGGAAGAACGGCGTGGTGCCATACAGGAACGGATGGCCCGGCAGTTCGCTGCGGCCGACGAGACGCACGAGCTGGAGATCCACCAGCGTCTTCATGATCGTGTCCACGCCGACGCCGCGGATTTCCTCGACTTCCGCCTTGGTGATCGGCTGGCGGTACGCGATGATGGCGAGCGTCTCGAGCGACGCGCGCGTCAGGCGGCTCGGGCGGTCGAGCTTCAGCAGCGCGCGCACATAACGGCCGCAGCTCGATGTCGTCTGCAGTCGGTAGGTTCCGCCCGTGCAGACGAGCCGGAATCCGCACCGCGCCACATCGAGGGCTTTCTCGACGCCGCGGATCGCCTCCTCGATCTCGCGGTTCGTGCACGTCTTGTACACATCCATGACATCCTTGTCGTCGCCGTCCTCCGGCTCCACGCCGCGAATGCAGTTCCGGACGTCGGACGCCGTCAACGGCGTCTCGCTCGCGAAAAGCAGCGAGCCGACTATCTCCTGTAGGCTTCCCGGCAGCTCGAGACGGACGTCTTTCGGCTTGTTCGCCTGCTCCAGGGGTTTCTGTTCGGTTGTATTCTGTTCTTCCATCGGCTTCACCTGCAATCGTCTGGTTTCACCATTCGTCCGGCGCCTCGAGCGGCTTGTCCGCCGGCTCGTCCTTGCTGGGCAGGATGGTAATCTCGTGGAACGCCGCGTTCTGATACACCACAACCCTGTGCTGGCGCAACAGCTCCAGCAGCGCGAGGAACGTCACGATGACTTCACCGCGCGGCGAACGCGGCGAAAACAGCGTCGAAAACGCCAACTGCCCTTCGGTGCGAGCCCTCGTCAGCACGAGATCCATCTTCTCCGGCACGCTCCAGCGCATGCCCTTGAGCTCCTCCTGGGGGATCTCGTTGAGCCGCGCCAGCACGTCCTTGAACGCCGTGAGGAGATCGTAGATATCGACGTCTTCGACGGCGCCGGCGCGGTCCGCCGCCGTCTTCTCGAACTTCGGCCGACCGCCGCCGTACTCGAAGCTTTCCTGCGCGCGCAATTCGTATTCCGCCAAACGTCCGGCGGCGTCCTTGAATTTCTTGTATTCGACGAGCTGCCGCACGAGATCGAGCCGGGGGTCGACCCACTCTTCGGCGGACGCGTCCTCGGCCGTCCGGCGCGCCACCGGAAGCAGCATGCGCGATTTGATCACCATCAGCGTGGCCGCCATCACGATGAATTCGCCGGCCACGTCCAGGTTGAGCTGACGCATGATCGAGAGATACTGCATGTACTGCTCGGTGATGCGGTCGATCGGAATGTCGTAGATGTCGAGCTCGTCGCGGCGAATCAGATACAAGAGCAAATCAAGCGGCCCCTCGAACACATCGAGGTCCACCTTGTAATCGTCAGCTATGAGATCCTGCAGCGCCATGATACAGCATGCCTATAAAAAGACGCAGCATTATACAACAAACGCAGAAAAGTTTGAAGTTTTAACTTCAAACTACCGCGCGAGTTCGCGGTAGACGGCGAGCGCGCTTTCGGCCATGCGCGCGAATGAAAACTTCTCCAGCGCCGGCGTGCGCAAATCGCCGAAATGCGACCGCGCCACGCGTTTGAGCGCCGCCGCAAACGCGGCAACCGTCTCTTCGCGCGGCGTCTCGGCCTTCGGCGGCGGCACCAGGGCGCCGTTGACGCCGTCCTCGACGATGTCCAGCGCGCCGCCGAACGCGCAGGCGACGACGGGTTTGCCCATCGCCAGCGCTTCCGCCATCGAACGGCCGAACGCCTCCGGCTTGCGGACGTTCGAAGAAACCACCACGTCGGCAAGCGACAGGCATTCCGCGATCTGACGCTGGTTTCCGGCGAAAACCACGCGATTCGAAAGCCCTCGGTCCGTCACCTGCGCGCGCAATGCGGTTTCCACGTCCTTGCGCGCTTCCTCGGCCTCGCCCACGAGCACGAGCTTCGCATTCGGCACGTCCTCCGCCAATTTGGCGACGGCGTCGATCAGCACGTCATAGCCCTTGAGCTGCGTGATGCGCCCTACGCCCATCACGACGAAACGGCCTTCCACGCCCCAATCGGCGCGCTTGGCGTCGACAAACGAACGGTCGAGTCCCGCCGGATCGAACTTCTCGGTTTCAATGGCGCGCGGGATGACGCGTATCCTTTCCTCCGCGAGACCGTACGCGTCTTTCAGATAATCCGCAATGTAACGGCTGGGCGTCACCGTGAGATCGCCGCGCGTCATGACCCGCGAATACCGGGAAATCGAATTGGCGCCATGCGCGAAGGATATCCACGGGATGCCGAGCGTGCGGTTCGCCCACAAAAACAACCACGCGGGAACGCGCGAATGCGCGCACACGACGTCCGGCCTCTCCGCTTCCAGGATCTTGCGCAAGGTGCGGGCGCGCGAAAAGAACGTGAGCGGATTCTTGCCCTTCATGTCGGCACAAACGCATTTTCCGCCGTCGGCGGCGATCTGATCCAAAAGCCGTCCGCCTGCGGCGACGACGACATTCTCCCAGCCGGCGCCGACAATGACACGGTTCATCTCGACGACGCCGCGCTCGACGCCGCCCTGCTCCATCGCGGGAACGAGCTGCAGCGTTTTCATGGCGTCAATGCGGATTCGAAGGATCCGTGAAATCCGTGGGGTTCTCCGACGGCTTCGACGCCAACGCGCGCCGGAGCACGGCCGTCTGATCTTCGGACAAGACCATCCCTTCGTCCTTGTCAAGAAGATCCTCGTAGAATGCCGCCTGCGCCGCCAGGAAATACGGGATCACGAACAGGAACGGCAATCCGAACAAAAAGGCGTTTGTCGCGCCCGCCAACAGGAACCAACCGAGGAAACTCAGAAGGAAACGAAGATACCGCGCCTTGGCGTTCCGCATCAGCCGACGCGACTCGTCCATGCACTTGAGCGCCGGCCAGTCCGGATGATCCACCTTCACGTAATACGCCTGGGAATACGACAGCGCCGCCACGACGCCGGGAACGATCAGGCACAGTGTGAGCAGCCCCACCACGAAGTGGACGGCGCACATGAGCCAAACGGTCGCCCACCCCTTGCCGAATCCGGAAAACGCATGCGCGAACCGAACGCCGCCGCGCACCGTCGCCATGCCCATCGCGCATGTGGAGAAGCGATTCACCGCGACGAAGTAGTACACGACCAGCATGACGGGCAGAAGCATCAGATTGAGCTTGCAGAAAATCGCCCAGTAGTCCTCGGCGAGCAAAGCGTCCTGAAGACCGAAAAAGGCGACGACGGCGGCGGTTCCGCACGCCATGAAGACCATCCACAGCACGTTCCAGACGGCGACGCCGCCGACCATGGGCCACCAGCACCCCTTCTTGAGGGCCTCCCAGCCGCGCGAGCGGATTTCCTTCGCCGTCGTCCTCATTTGTAGGTGACCTTCCTTTTCGGCGAAGGAGAAACGCCGGATGGTCCGCCGTCAGGCGCGGCGCCCGCCGGTTTCGCGGTCGTGGAACTCGCGTGGCGTTCGGAAACGAGAATCGGCCGCGGAAATCCGCCCTGGCCGAGAATGTACAGGACGGTATACGGGAACTTGCGGTCGGTGATGCCGTCGGCCACCTGCACGTTGATCGTGTCGTTGCGCGTGTAGCCGGCTTTCTTCAGGAGCTTCGGAAGCTCGCGGACATCCACGGTCTTCCCGCGCCATGTCACCTCGCAATACGCGGTGATGCGGATGTCGGGATGGTTGCGGTCGTTCAGCGCCACCCGCTCGGACGCGCATCCGCATACGAGCAGCGCCACCGCCAATGCCATCCCGAACCGCATGCCACGCTCCTACTTGAGGGACGCCAACAATCCACCCGAGAGAATCAGGTGCTTTTCGCGCGGCGAAAGCGCCAGCGCCGTCTTGACGGCGCGCCCGCCGATTTTTACGTCGGCCGCGAGCGCTTCGCCGTCCGCGAAACCCGTGAACGCGACCGCAACGGCATCGCCCGGCTTGATTGCGTCGTAGTCCTTCGGATCCGCGAACGTGAGCGGCACGATGCCGAAGTTGATCAGGTTCGCGCGGTGGATGCGCTCGA
>DCIH01000078.1:18135-18714 GCA_002317575.1 Verrucomicrobia bacterium UBA1731
ACGCCGAGGTACATCGGACACAACGCCGCATGCTCGCGGCTGGAACCCTGTCCGTAGCTTTCGCCCGCCACGATCACGTTCGCCGTTCCCGCGGTCTTGTTCGCGAGGCAGCGGTCGTGGAACGTGGGGTCGACGCCTTCGAATACGAACTTCGCGTAGGCGGGGACGTTCGAGCGGAATTTGAGGCGCGCGCCGGCGGGCATGATGTGGTCCGTCGTGATCTTGTCGCCCACCTTGATCGCCACCGCGCCCTTCAGGGTCGCGGGGAGCTTCTCGCCCTTCGGCACGGGCGCGATGTTCGGACCGCGGACGATCTCCGCGCCCTTCACGCCTTTCCCGGCCGTCGTGCGGTAGAGAAACATTGCGTCGTCCACCGGGAACTTCTTCGGCGCGGCCACGGCCGCCACCGCATTCTTGCGCGGGTCTTCGACCTTGCCCGTCAACGCGCTCGCCGCCGCCGTTTCGGGCGAGACGAGATACACCTGCGCGGACTTGGTGCCGGAGCGCCCTTCGAAGTTGCGGTTGTTCGTGCGCAGCGAAATCGCGCCCGTGCGGGGCGACATGTGCGCGCCGATGCAG
>DCIH01000078.1:18806-19540 GCA_002317575.1 Verrucomicrobia bacterium UBA1731
CGCGAACCGCAGGCGATGCCGACTTCCACATCGTCCGCCACGTGCTTGCCCTTGAGATACAGGGCCACGGTGCGGATGTCGCGGTAGGAGCTGTTCGTGCAGGAACCGATTAGGATCTGGTTGACCTTCGTGCCCTTCATCTTCCTGACGGACACGATGTTGCCCGGCGAATGCGGCGCGGCCATCATCGGCTCGATCTTTGAAAGGTCCACCGTGAACACATCGTCGTACGCGGCGTCTTTGTCCGCCTTGAGTTCAATCCAGTCCTTCGCACGGCCCTGCGCGGCGAGGAACTGCTTCGTCACGTTGTCGGACGGGAACACGCTCGTGGTGACGCCCAGCTCGGCGCCCATGTTCGTGATCGTCGCGCGCGAGGGCACGTCGAGCGTCTTCACGCCGGGGCCGAAGTATTCGAAAATCCAACCGACATTGCCCTTGGTGCCGTACTTCTCGAGCACCTTGAGGATCACATCCTTCGCGCTGCAGCCCCTGGGAAGCTTGCCCAGAAGCCGGATGCCGCGCACCTTCGGCGTAGGGACATGGAACGCGCCACCCGCCATCGCCACCGCGATGTCGATGCCGCCCGCGCCGATGGCGATCATGCCGAGCCCGCCGCCCGTGGGCGTGTGGGAATCGGAGCCGAGAAGCGTCTTCCCCGGCGCACCGAAACGCTCCAGGTGCAGCTGGTGGCAGATGCCGTTTCCGGCCTTGGAATAGACGATGCCGTACTTCTT
>DCIH01000078.1:19592-20052 GCA_002317575.1 Verrucomicrobia bacterium UBA1731
AGCCGATCTGCACCGTGTTGTGGTCCACATACGAAACGGCGAGCTCGTTCTTCACCCGCGGCACGTCCATGGATTCGAACTGCAGATAGGCCATCGTGCCCGTCGCGTCCTGCGTGAGCGTCTGGTCGATGCGGATCCCGATTTCCGCGTCCCTAGAAAAATCGCCCTCCACAAGGTGGCGGGCGATGATTTTCTGCGTAACGTTGAGTTTCGTCATTACTTACGCTTCCGGTTTCGTCTTCTTGAGGCCGAGGCCGCGCTGGCCGTCCTTCCACTCGCCGCGCTTGACCAGAAGGTCAACGCGCTCGAAGCGCTTGAGGACGTTGCGCTTGGACGTGATCTTGCCCGAACCCTTCAAACTACGATGCTGGCTCATTTGAATTCTCCTTTGGCGCGCGGATTACCACGCGTAGTGCGCGAACGCCTTATTGGCCTGAGCCATCTTGTGGACGTCGTCGCG
>DCIH01000078.1:20116-20584 GCA_002317575.1 Verrucomicrobia bacterium UBA1731
ACGCGTCGATGATCTCGGCGGCGACCGCAGCGGGCATGCCCATGCCGTGGCGGCCCGAAGCGAACGTCGTCATCCAGCGAAGCGCGAGGGAGAGCTGGCGAACGGGGTTGATTTCCACCGGCACCGGATAAGTCGTGCCGCCCACGCGACGCGTCTTGACTTCCACTTTCGGCTTCATGTTTTCAATGGCGCGGGAAATCACCTCGAGCGGATCCGCGACGGGCTTCGCGCCCTCGCCTTCCGGGGTGAACTTCGCCGGATTCTTCGCCAGTTCCTCTTCGATCTTCGCAACGGCGCCGTAGACGATCTTTTCCGCCGTCGTCTTCTTGCCGTCCTTCATGATGATGCGGATGACATGCGCGATCAGCTCGGAGTTGAACTTCGGATCGACGGAAACGCGCTTCTCGATTTTCTTGGCTCTGCGGGACATGGCTTACTTACCCTCTTCCTTCTTCTGACGCTTCATGC
>DCIH01000078.1:20694-22675 GCA_002317575.1 Verrucomicrobia bacterium UBA1731
ACGGCCGCCGCGCACGAGCACGACGGAGTGTTCCTGCAGGTTGTGGCCTTCGCCGGGGATATAGGCCGTGACTTCGACGCCGGTCGTAAGACGCACGCGGGCGACCTTGCGGAGAGCGGAGTTAGGCTTCTTGGGCGTCATCGTCTTCACGACGAGGCAGACGCCGCGGCGCTGGGGGCACGCTTTGAGAGCGGGCGATTTCGAATGCGTGGCGAGGGGATGACGCCCCTTGCGGATCAACTGGTTGATGGTCGGCATGTAACTTACTTTTCCTTCTTTGGTCGAAAACAGGCGCGAAGTATATCAAATCGCGTCTGTTTCCGCAAGGGGGTTTTTTGGGATTACTGACGCGAGAGCTCCCCTTCGGCGCGCCACGCGTAATACTTCTTGAGTTTGAGCTTCGAAGCCGCCTCCTCGTCGCAGAAGAACCAGGCGTCCTGGTGCATCTGGAGCGCGCTCGCGGTGCAGAACTGCGAAACGCCGCCTTCGACGGCCGCCTTCACGGCGTCGGACTTGTTCTTGCCGAACGCGAGGAGGATCACCTTCTTCGCCTCGCAGATCGTGCCCACGCCCATGGAGAGCGCGAACTTCGGCACGTCCGCCGCCTTCTTGAAGAAGCGGGCGTTGTCCTTGATCGTCTGGTCGGTAAGAGAAACGAGGCGCGTGCGGGACGCGAGCGACGAGCCGGGCTCGTTGAACGCGATGTGGCCGTCGGACCCGATGCCGAGCACCTGGAGGTCGATGCCGCCGGCCTTCTTGATCTGCGCTTCATAGGCCTTGCACTCCTTCTTCCAGTCCTTGGCGAGACCGTTGAGGACGTGCGTGTTGGCCTTCTTGATGTCGATCTTGTCGAACAGGTTCGCGTTCATGAAGTAGCGGTAGCTCTGGTCGTGCGTGCCGGGGAGACCGTAGTACTCGTCGAGGTTCCAGCTCTTCACCTGCTTGAAGGAGATCTTCTTCGCCTTGACGTCCTTGGCGAGCGCCGAATACATCGGAACGGGCGTCGAGCCGGTCGCGAGACCGAGCACGCACTTCGGATTCTTCTTCACGAGCGCGGCGATCATGTCCGCCGCCTTGCGGCTCGCTTCTTCCTTCGTCTTGCAGATCACAACTTCCATTTTCTCACTCCTTTGTGACAACTTCAAACTTCAAACTTCAAACTCACACCCGATGCATCTTTTCGAAGATCTCTTCGCGCTGGCAACGGATCTGAACGCCAATCGACTCGCCCACGGCCGCGATTTCGGACGCAATCTGGTCGAACGGCTTCGCCGCGTCGGCGAAGTCGGCGATCAGCATCATCGTGAAATAGTCCTGGACGATCGTCTGCTTCAAATCGAGGATGTTGATGCCGTTGTCGGCCAGATACGTGCAGGACTTCGCCAAAATGCCCTTGGCGTCCTTCCCCACGACCGTGATGACGACCTTGTCCATCAACGCCCCAGCCGATCAGCCATGACGGCCGCGCAGCGTGCCGTGCGCGAGAAAACCGTCGTACTTGCGCACCAACAGATGCGATTCCATGATGCGCAGCGTGTCAAGCGCCACGCCCACGATGATCAAAAGGGAAGTGCCGCCGAAGAACGAGGAAATCGCCCACGGCACGTCCATCGCGCCGTTGAGGACCTGCGGCAGCAGCGCCACGATCAGGAGGCCCGTGCCGCCAATGAGCGTGATGCGCGTCATCAAGGCGTCGAGATATTCGGCCGTCGCGCGGCCGGGACGGATGCCGGGGATGTAGGATCCGTCCTTCTTCAGGTTCTCGGAGATGTCCACCGCGTTGAACTGCGTGGCCACCCAGAAAAACGCGAAGAACATGATGAACGCCGCGTACACCACGAGATGCGTGGGACTTGCCATGTCCGCCAGCTGGGTGAAGAAACCGCGGAGCCAGCCCAGGAAGCCCGTCGCGTCCGTGGGGATGTAGCGCGCGAGGAAGCCCGGAATCTGCAGCACCGGCTGCGCGAAGATGATCGGCATG
>DCIH01000078.1:22690-22954 GCA_002317575.1 Verrucomicrobia bacterium UBA1731
ACGCCCGTGTAGTTCACGCGCAACGGCATGTACGTCTGCTGCATGCCGTAGGTCGCGCCGCCGCCCATGCTGCGGCGCGTGGAGATGATCGGCACGCGGCGCACGCCCTGCGTGAGCATCACCGTGCCCATCACGACCGCGAAACCGAAGAGAAGCAGCAGCACGAGCTCGACCGGGCTGCGGGTCGCCTGGATGCCGTTCATGCCGAAGTAACGCTCCCACGCGGAGAAAATCGCCTGCGGCAGACGCGACGTGATGTTGATC
>DCIH01000078.1:22981-23321 GCA_002317575.1 Verrucomicrobia bacterium UBA1731
GCGACGCGCCGTTGCCGATGCCGAAGGTGGTGATCTGGTCGGCCAGCCACATCACGAAGAGCGAGGCGCTCGTCATGCCGATCACCGTCATCAGCTTGAAGCCGAAGCCCGGATTCGCCACGAGCTGCACGTCGCCGAGGCCGAGCATCGCCGGATTCATGAGCGCCGTGGCGATGCTGAAGGACTGCACCACGCACAGGACGATCGTGAGGTAGCGCGTGATCTGCGCAAGCTGCTGACGGCCCGTCTCGCCTTCCTTCTTGAGCTTCTCGAGCGACGGAATGACGGACGAAAGGAGCTGTATCACGATCTGCGCGGAGATGTAGGGCCAGATCGAGAG
>DCIH01000089.1 GCA_002317575.1 Verrucomicrobia bacterium UBA1731
CGACGGAGGTGAACGGACAGAGCGGAATGATCACGTACGCGCCGTCCGCGATCTCGGCGCGGTGCGCCTTCACCTTCGGAAAGTCGCGGCGCGTTCCCTGCGGACAGCCCGCGAGATTCAATCCGTTCGTTCCAGCCAGCTGCCAGTCGAAGCCCATGCGGCCCGAGTTAGACCCGACGTTCACCCAGTTCACCTTCGGCTTCTCCGCGATGACGGCGGCATCCGCCACGCAAAACGTTCCCGCCACAAGAGCAAGCGCGATTCCAAGCATCTTCATGTTTCAACTCCTTCGACCTTTAGTCATTTTAACAGTCGCCCGCGCTTCAGGCGTCGAGCATGTTAGCTTTGAGATCCTCAAGGGCCTGCGCGGCCTCTTCCCAATCGGCCGTGTAGCGGTCGATCTCGAACTGGAGCGTGCGCACGAGGCGATTCTTCTCCGCGAAGTCCGTGGTGGGCTTCGGATTGAACAGTTCCTCCGACGCCGCGTCCAGTTGCGCCTGCAGTTCGTCGATCTTCTTCTCGGCCGTCTCCACGCGCTTCTTGAGTTCCTTCATCTGCGGCGCCCACTTCGCGCGCTCGGCGGCGCGCTGCTGCCGCAACTCCTTGCTCGTGGGCCCGCGTCCGGGATCGGAGGATTCGGCCGCCTTCGTCTTGACCGTCGTCTGCGCGGCCGCTTTTGCGCCCGCCATCTGCGCCTTCTTCTCGCAGTAGTAATCGTATCCGCCCGGGAACTGGCGGATGCCTTCGCGCGTGATCTCCAACACGCTCGTCGCCACCGCGCGGACGAATTCGATGTCGTGCGACACCAAGAGGATCGTGCCCTGGTACTTTTCGAGCGCCTCCTGCAGCAGACGGCGCCCGTCGAGGTCGAGGTGCGTCGTCGGTTCGTCCAGCAAGAGGAAGTTCGGACACTGCAGGAACAACCGCAGAAACGCGAGTCGGATCTTTTCGCCGCCCGAAAGGACGCCCGCCGGCTTTTCGACATCGTTTTCGTCGAACCCGAACGCGCCGAGCTGGTTGCGGAAGTTCTTCTCGTTCATCCCCGGCGGAATGGCGTTCTTCGCGTTCCGGTACACGGTGAGATCCGGCGGAATCGTTTCGGCGAACTCCTGGCTCAGGTAGCCGGGGATCACATTGTGTCCCAGCACGGCCTTGCCGCCCGTCGCGGACCGCGTCCCGGCGATGATGCGCAACAGCGTCGTCTTGCCGAGGCCGTTGTAGCCGATAAGCGCCACCTTGTCGCCGCGCGCGACGTTAAACGACACGTCGTGCAGCACGTTCTTCACGCCGTCGTAGGAGAAGAACAGGTTTTCGCAGCGGAACATCTCGATGCCCGAGGGCGGCGGTTCGGCGAGGCGGAGCCGTCCCGAGCGCGTGTAGCGCTTGGGCAGCACGATGCGCTCCTCGTCGATCTTGTCGATCAGCTTCTGGCGGCTCTGCGCCTGCGCGGCTTTCGTGGCCTGCGCGCGGAAACGGTCCACGAACCGCTGCAGCTGTTCGCGGTGGTGGTCCTGGTTTTCCTTCGCCTGCAACAGGTGCTGGTAGCGCACTTCGCGCTCGCGCATGTACCAGTCGAGGTTGCCCTCGTAGCGCGTGCACGTGCCGGCGTCCACTTCCACGATGATGTCCGTCAGCGTCCCCAAGAGGTAGCGGTCGTGCGAAATGAGCATCAGCGTGCCGTCGTACTGCTTGAGGAACTTCTGCAGCCAGTCGACGGCGGGCAGATCGAGGTAGTTGGACGGTTCGTCCAGCAGCAACAGGTCGGGACGGGACGCCAGGACGCGCGACAGTTCCGCGCGCATGCGCCAACCGCCGGAAAAGCTCGCGAACGGTTTCGCGAAGGAGTCCGTCGTGAAGCCGAGGCCTCCGAGCGCGATTTTGACGCGCGTCTCGAGATCGTACCCGCCGAGGTGCTCGAACTCCGTCTGGATATCGCCGTATTCTTTGAGCGCCTTCGCGTCGCCGGCATCCACGAGCGGCTCGAGTTCCTTCATCCGCGCTTCCATTTCGTGGAAGCCGGGCACGCCGCGCATGGAGTATTCAAGCAGGGTCTCGTCGGGACTGTCGGGTTGCGGATTCTGGCGCGTCCAGCCGATGCGCGGCGTTCCCTCGATGATCAGTTCGCCGTGGTCCGTGGAAAGCTCGCCCAGAACGATCTTGAACAGCGTCGACTTGCCGCTGCCGTTCGGCCCCACGACGCCGATGCGCTCGCCCTTGTTGACCCGGAAACTGACGTTCGTCAAAACGTCCTGATGTCCGTAATGGACCGAAATGTTCTGAAAATCAAGCACCCTTCACCTCTGCTCGCACATTCTTCCGTCGGTTGAACCGCGCATTATAACACGTCGGCCGCGTTCATCAGAACGCAATCGTGGCCATGGACCACGACGGGATATCGGGCAGCATGAAGCGCACTTCGTCGCCGTCGCCCGCTTCGAGTGCGAGCGGCATCTCGTCCGCGCACGGCTTGAGCAGCGTCGCTTTTCCGGAGTTCGGACGGCGCACGCGCACGGGCACACGCGTCGCGAGGCCCGTGGAGACGTTCACGAAGGTGACGGCGACCGTGCGTCCTTGGTCGTCGACGCGCGGATACACGAGCAGCGGATGCACCTTGTCGACGCGCACGCACACGGGCCCGCCGGGCAGCTTGTCGAGCGCGTCCAGGAGATTGTCCCGGTCCGCCGAGCGGAATTGCCCGCCGGGCACGATTTTGGGGTCGAAGGACGATGTTGCACCGGATTCGGCGACCGTCACGGGCACGCCCATGAGCGCGAGCTTCACCGTCGCCTCCACGTACCGCGGCATGGCCCAGTTCGCCGCGGCCACGTTCTGGCGCGACACCATCAGCTTCGAATCGGGACGGACGGCGACGCCGCCCAGGTGCGTGCGGACGGAAAGGTCCGCCAACCGTTTCATGTACGGACGCCACGCCTGGGACAGGCGCGCGACGTCCTCGTAGTGGTCCAGCGGCTCCGGATGGTCGCTCGAATACCAGTACTGCGACACGGCGTCGCACCCCACGGCCAGCGCGGCGGCGCATTCCTTCACGATCGATTCGGCGCTCTTCTGTATCGCGAAATGCGGATAGTTCTCCTGCTCGTACGTGATGGTGCCCTTCCAACCGGGATACGCGCGGCAGCGTTCCGCCTCGCGCGCCACGGGCAGCAGTTTGCGCGGCAGCTCCCAGGCGGAATTCGCGTCCGAATAGAAACCGTGCCCGGGACGGATGCCCACCACGTCCTTGAAGTCGTCCGAAAGCGCCGCGAGCAGGGGCTTGTAGTCCTCTCCGGACGAAATGCTGTCGGACGAAATCGCCTGATACCCCATCCGCACGTGCGGATTCGCCTTCTTCGCGCCGCGGCGCGCGGCGGCGGCGTAGCGCGCGACGCACTCGGCCTTGAACGCGCCCCAGACGGCGCGCAGCGGCTCTTCCGCGACGTCGGCGTTGATCCGCGCGAGGAACTGTTCGCGCGTGAGGTTCGTGCCGGCCTTGGCGTTCAGCAGCTTGAGGCATCGGTCGCACCAGCAGCCCTCGGCGCGGTTCTTCGCGAACCCGAGGCGCAGGTCGTCGTCCAGCCAGAACGACTCGAGCTTGCCGAGGCGCACGTACGTCTCCGCGTAGCGCTCTTCGTACGCGAGCACATCGGGGCTCGTGGGACACAGGAACGCCGTCTTCTTGCCGTCCATGTCGCGCTGGTAGGCGTCGTCCGGAAAGATCATGCCGCCGTCCGGCACGCGGCTGAAGTCATGGCCCAGCGTGACGCCCTGCTGGAAGCCGACGCGCAGTCCCGCCGCGCGGAGCGCGGGCGCGAAGTCGCCGAGCGCCGCCGCGCGCGCGTCCATTTTGTCCTCGGCGAACGGATACCCTTCCGCGAGCCAGTATTCGCCGCAGGATCCGGGGTACTTCGCGTGGATCGCGATCAGCTTGCGCATCGTCTCCGCGTCGTAGCTCGTGGAGGACATCTGGCGCATCGTGATGAGCGGCCAGTCGCCCGCCGCGGGCGACGCGTCGAGACCCGTTTCGTCCACGGAGGGCTTGAGGGGTTTCACGAATTTGTTCCACGCGCCGCGTCCCCCGCGGCCGGGCACGAGCAGCGCGTAGTAGCCGTCCAGCGCCACGGCGTCGCCCTTCTTGAGCGCAAGCGTCTCCGGCGCCTTCCAGGTCACGGCGCCGCTGTAGTCGCCGTCGCGGTTGCGCGTGAAGCGGATCTGCTCCAGGTTCTTCGCGAGCGACACCGCGCCGATGCGGCGGCCGTCCACGCCGAACCAGCACTGGTACGGCGGACGGTGCCAGAGGCCCTGCACGCTGTCCGGCACGGAGTAGTCGATGAACGGCGACGTGACGTGTCCCCAGAAGCGCTCCACGGGAGACGCGTCGGCCGCGGCGTTGCGCATGTTCACGAGCTCCACCAGAAACGGCAGATCTTTCGCGCGCACGGTGAATCGCATCGTGAGCTCGGAACCGTCCGGCGCCTTGAACGCGGCGTCGAGCACGCCGTCCGCGCCGACGTTGCGGAACGCGTGCGAGACGAGCGTGCCGTAGGCGCGGTCGTGCCACAGGCCGCCGTGCATTCCGCCGCCCACCATGTGGAACGCGCCGCAGTCCTCGCCGTCCAACAGGATCTTCGGCGTCTTCGCCCCGTCCCGGCGGCCGAACACGAGCGCGAGCCCCGCGGCGTTCGTCACGGTGAGCGCGTCGGGCGCGTCGACGACGCCCACGGCGGGTTTGCACGTGGCCGACGCAGTCGAAAGCCCCAGCGCGCGCAGCATCACGTCCGCTTCGATCGCGAGCGCGGGCGGCACCTCGCGCGTCGCGGGAACGTCCTTCGCGCGTTCGCGGAAGACATTCTTCTGGAGATCGGTGAACATCGCGGTGATTTCGGGATACGCTTCACCGTCGTTGTCCGTGAGGCCGTAGTTCGTGTTCTCGGGGAAATGGCAGGCGATTCCCGTCGCGGGCTCGTCGCTCCACATGAAGTAGTCGTAGCCCACCACGAACGGCAGCGCGAGGAGCGTCTGCGCGAAGAGCTTCGTCGCGCGCGTGCGGCCCGTCTGCGTGCGGAAGCGCTGTCCCGCGCCTTCGGTGCACGGAAGCCCCGAATCAAGCGCGGGGAAGCTCCACTCCGTGACCACGATCGGCTTCTGCGCGTAACCGTAGTATTCGCGGCAAACGGCCGCCAGCGAACGGCCCTGGTAGACAATCTCGTTGCGGTCGAGATCGGCCGTGGCGTAGCAGTTGAAAGTGACGATGTCGCTGTACTTGCCGGCCACGGCCCAGATGTGCGGACCGCCCGTGCCGGCGAAGCGCGCGCCCAGCACCATGTGGTTCGGGTCGGCCTTTCGGATGGCCGCGGACGCGATCGAGAAATACTTCTCCGCGCACAGCGTCGCGAACCCGCGCTTCACCTCCAGCGACGGCTCGCCCGTCACGCCGGCGCGCTTGAGGTAGTCCTCCACGGCGCGCCGCGCGGAATGTCCTTCGGGGAACGCCTTTGCCTCGTCGAAAAGGCCGTCGTCCATCAACCCCTTCCCCCACCAGCACAGTTCGTTGTCGATGAAGTAGCCGAAAAGCCACGGATCGTCCTTCTGCGGCGCGCAGATCTTCGCGGCGCGCTCCTCGCAGAATGTCTTGAAGTCGGGATGGAACACATTCGGGAAGCCGCTGCAGGGACGGTGTTCGTTCACGTCGATGAACGCATCGCGCGCGTAGTCGCAGAAGCGCGAACCGAGACCGAGGCAGTCCGTGTGGACGAGGCCGCGGTGGCGGAGACCGCGTTCGCCGCCGTCGCCGAGCATATTGAAGCCCCAGTCCTCGAGGCGCTTGATCGTGTCCGCCTCCCAGGCCGCGCGCGTGCCGTACTTGCGCAGGTTGCCCTTCAGCTGCGGATGGGTCTCGCCCTGCCAGGTGTAGTGGCCGTCCATGCGGACATGGTCCACGCCGAAGACGCCGAAGCCGCGCCCAATCGGATCGATGATCCACCATTTGCCGTCCGGCGTCCGGTGCGTATGGAAGAAGCCCGTCCGTTCGCCGCTCACCTCCGGCACGAAGTTCTTCCCGTCGTACGCGGGAAATCCGCCCACGGGCGTCGCCGCGGACGCGTTGAAGAAGAATCCCAAGGCCGCCGCCGCGGCCACGCCAAGCGCAATCGTTTTGTTCATGCCCGCATTATACCACATGCCGGACGCGAATCATCCGCCTTGCGGCAGGAGTTGCCCCTTTTTATCGGCAACGCGCATCTCCTCCCGATGAATAAAGGGCGAGATGCGTTTTTGCAATATTCAACGGCGGAGCGGTGTGTGCCCGGATACGCAAGGAGTGGCCACCTCCGTCGCCGGATTCAGGCGCATCGAGATGACGGAACTCTGACGGCCGTCGTCCGCCGCGATCGAATACGTCGTGCAGACGACCGTGCCGTCCGGCAGCAGCTCCACGCCAGAATAGCCCGTGTCGATCTCGTTGCCCGGCCAGCGGCCCGGCTTTCCGTGATGGTTGAGCAAACGAACGCGAAGCTGTCCGCCGTCGGTCTTGGAAAGGTCGTCCCAGACGCCGATCCATGCCATGAACTGTCCGCGGAGCGGATCGCCGTTGAGCTGATTGCGGAAGGCGACGAAATACCGTCCGTCCGGCAAGCGGACTGCCTCGTGCCGGTCGCCCGTCAGTCCAAGCGGCGCATCGCGCGCCTCGGTCCAGGTCTTGCCCTCGTCGTCGGAAAACGCAATCGCGCTCGGCCCCGTATGCCGGTTGTCGCGCATCAGGAGCGCGAGCGACCTGCCGTCCGGCGAACGCAGGCAGCACGGTTCGCACAGGTTGCGTCCGGCCTTCGAGACGACGGTGCGGGGCGCGCCCCAGGTGAAGCCGCCGTCACGCGTCACGCTCATCCAGATTTCCTGGTCGTCGTTCGCGCCGTCCGTCTTCACGGTGCGGTCGCGCCGCACCTGTCCGAAGAGCGCCGTAGTGCCGTCCTTGAGGCGCATCAGCCCCGTCGGCGGCATGGCGGCGGAAAGATGCGCCTGCGCGGGCAGCTCCCGCCAGGTCTTTCCGCCGTCCTCGCTCACCAGGAGCCCAAGTCCCGCCAGGCGTTCCGCCTTCTTGAGCGCGCGCCCGGCCGCGTCCTTCTCGGGACCGAGCTTGCAGGTGAAGACGAAATAACGGATCTTCCCGTCTGGCCCCGTAATCTTCTGCAGCGTCGGGCAATTGCAGTTCGACGCGACGTAGTCCGCCGGCAGAAGCTTGTCGAGGCGCGTCCAGTGAAGGCCGCCGTCATCGGAACGCGCGAAGCGGAACGTCCCCCCGCCGTGGTCCTTCGTCCAGATGCAGAACATCGTCTTGCCGTCGTCCGCAAGGAGCGTCGTGGGATGCCCCTCGTAGACCGTCGTCGTGCCGGCGGCCACGACGGTTTGCCGCCCGGCGTCGCCGGAAAAATCCAGAACGGGCAACCCCGCCGACTTCAGCACCGGGGCCGCAGCCAGCGACGCGACGGCGGACACGCAGACCATGCCAAAAAGAAGTTTCTTCATGCTTTACTCCACGTTGAGTTTTTCGTTTTTCTCGAGGACAGGCGCGTCCATGAGACGGAACTCGCCCGGCGCGAGGGTGATGAAGTCCTTCTCGCCGAACCAGTGCATCACGAACTTGTGCGGCGTCTCGTAGTCGAGATTGAGGAGACAGATCTTGCCCGCGTCCGGGAAGTAGGAGAACGCGATCCAGTCGCATTCCGAGTCGGGATTCTCGAAGTCGCTTCCCGTGATCCACACGTTGCCGCGGCCGAGCTTCGCCGCGTAGCGGTAGATCTCGCCCATCATGCCGCGCTGCTCGACGCGCGCGCCGCAGCCCCAGTCCTGGTTGACCGCGGCGGGGTACGCCCACGCCGTGAGGAGAATGACGCGGCCCTTGCCCTTTCGGACTTCGACGACGACAGGATCCTCCGTCTCGTCGTCCACGGCGAGTTTCTCGTAGTCCTCGGAGCGGCCCGTATACTCGATCTTCGCGAGCGGCACGCCCATGTAGCCCCAGCGGCGTCGCGCGACGAATCCGATCTTGTTCGGCGTGCGTTCGGGTCCCGTCGCCCAGAAGAAGCGGTGGTCCTTCTGCACGACCTTGACGTTGCAGAGTTCCGTGAAGTCGCCGCCGTTGACGAGTTCCTCCTTCGTGAAGGACGTGAAGTTGCGCGTCTTGTTCGTCGAGAGGTGGCAGATGCCGAGCGCGAGGATGCCGCCGCCGTTCACGTAGTCGCAGAGGACCTTGTACTGCTTGGGCGAGCAGGTGTTCCAGCCGGAGAAGATGAGCACTTTGTAGTTCTTGAGGAGGTGTTCGGCCGTCATGTTGTCCATCGCGAACGAGGCGACGTCCACCTGGCCGAAGGGCGTACCGGAGAAGTGGAGGTTGTAGTCCGGCGCGAAAATCGCCGGACGCGGCAGCACCTGCCTTGTCAGCACCTCCCAGCTCTGCTCCGGATGACCGAAGTACCAGCGGTTGTCGGCGTCCGCCAGCGAATAGGCGTTGCAGACGGCGTAACCCGCGATGTAGCGCGCACCGCCGAGATCGAGGTTGCCCTTCGCGATCGCGACCGTCGCTTCGGGCTGGCCCTTCGGACACGGATTCTTTCTGCAGAAGGCGTAGAAGTCGCTGATGATCTTCCGGTACTTCGTCGCGACGGGCGAGCGGCCGTCGATGTAGGCGAACTTCTTCTCCGCCGCCTTCATCACCTCGGCGTTGAAACCGCTCTGGGGATCCGTGGGTCTGTAAAAGCCGGGCGGATCGCCGGGGAGAATCGGCAACTTCGACATCGGCGAGTCGGGACAGAGGTTGCTCTGCAGCTGCCAGTTCCCGGATTCGTTGATGATCATCTTCGAGCCGGCCATGTACTTGAGCTGGAACGCCGTTTCGAGCGAACGCATCTTGTAGGGGCACGTGTGCGGGATCCAGCTGTACCACTCGTGC
Organism: Verrucomicrobia bacterium UBA1731; assembly: GCA_002317575.1. Classification (GTDB taxonomy): domain Bacteria; phylum Verrucomicrobiota; class Kiritimatiellia; order RFP12; family UBA1067; genus UBA1731. The sequence continues at coordinate 8,942 of DCIH01000089.1, forward strand.
GCGAGGTGGCTGCCCCACATCGGCAGATCGTACTGACGGTAGAGACCGCGCGAGAGCGCCGAGGCGAGGTTCAGGTCGCCGAACGGGAAGTCCTCGACGCACGGGACCTCCGAGCCGGCCGCGACCTCGTAGTCGAGGCCGAAGTTGCTGCTCGTCGCCTGCACGTTGCCGACGCCCCACTTGTGGAGAAACGCGACGTGGTCGCGCACGCGGCGCACGTAGTCGTCCGCCAGCGTCTGCAGCGTCGTCTCGCCCGTCTTGGCCTTGGCGGCGACCTCGGAACTGTCGTTCACGTTGAACGAGAAGCGCTCGCCGAAGTCGTAACCGAGATAGTCGTCGCCCATCTCCCTGACGAAGTTCGCGGCGCTTCCCTTCGAATCGGCCGGCAGGCCGTAGAGGAAGACGCTCGCAAGCCCCTTCGCGCGCGCCTTCTTCGCGAGTTCCACGCCGAGCTTGTCGCCCTGCCAGAACTGGAGGGTGTTGCCGACCTGCTCCTTCGCGCAGAGCGCGATCGTCTCGTCGAAATTCGGATACCGCGGCTCCCAGTAGGTGAAGCAGAAGCCTGTCGCGAGCAGTTTTCCGGCACAGGGATAGACGCCCGAGCCGACGTAGACGCCCGAACCGTCCTTCGGCATCGGCGTCTTCACGGTCGGCCGCCGCGTCCAGGCGGAGTCGGCGGCGGCGTTTGCGGCAACGGCAAACGCCGTCAGGGCGCCCGCCGCAATGATTCTCTTCGTCAGCATGTTGTCTGTTCCTTTCGGTATATGGTCACTTGGCGCGGATGGACTTGACCTTGATCGACGGCGCCGACGGCTCGAAGCCGAAGAGGTTCGTCTTGTCGCGGTTCATGCCGACCGTAATCGCGCGGATTCTGATCGGATAGCGGATCTTCTTGTCGCCGCCCATGCTCTGCCACTGCTCCTCGTAGGGACCGGGCGAGTGATCGGGGAAGAACGTGTTCGCCTTAAGCGAATGCCCGACCCAGCTCCAGCCGTCAAAGGCGACGGCGAGACGGCCCGGCCAGTCCGTGATGTCGCACGCCCAGCCCGCGCCCGTGGAGATGTTCTTGAACACCTCGCCGTCCGCATCCTCGATCTCGAAGCGGAACTGTCCCCAGTTCGAGTTGCCGAACACCTCGACGCCGAGGATGCTCGGCTCTCCCGGCACGGGAATCGGCTTCGCGAAGCGCAGCGTCGAGTATTCCGTCCAGTACGACGTCGTCTTCGCGGGATCGCTCTTCAGCGTCAGCTCGACCGCGGCGCCGCGCACGGCGTCCTCGACCTTCTTCGCCTCGATGACGCCCGGCTTCAGCTGCGGGAAGTAGTTGCGCGTGGGCGAGGCCATGTCCGGATCGGGCTCGACGGTGAACTCGAGCGACGAGACGTCGCCGACGACGGTCGCGTCCTTGAAGAGGCCGTCCTCGAACGGGAACGTGCGGTTCGACACCTTGAAGCCCTTGAGGGGCTTTTCGGAGACGACGTAGACGATGCGGCCGCTACCGTGCTTCGCGCCCTTCCCGCCGTAGAGCGAGACGAGCTCGGCCTCGCCCTCGAAGTCGAAGTCGTATTCGCCGCGGGCCGCCCACGTCGCCGTCACGGTCTTGCCGTCGGCGCGCTTGAACTCGAGCGCGTAGACGGTCGAGGAACCCGTGTCGAGCGAACGGACGTACGTCACGTCGTCCATCACCTTCGTCACCGTCGCGTACGCGGCGAACGCCTTCTTCGGATAGCACCACGGCGCGCGCTCCATGATGCCGGAACCGCCCCAGAGGCCGTTGTAGTAGCCCGACGAGCAGTCGAAGAAGATGCCGGGACTGATGAGCGTGAAGCCGTGCGCGAGGCAGATGACCACGTCGCGCGCCTGGTACTGGCCCTGCAGCTCGAGGCCGATGTCGCGCTCCGCGCGGTAGATGAACTCGTAGCAGCCGTTCACCTTCACGGGACGCTTCGCCCACCGCGAGGCGAGGTCGCGCGCGGCGAAGAGGCCGAGGAGTCCGACTTCGGTGTAGCGCTCCGGCGGCACCATCTGCGAGGGCGATTCGACGCCGATCGAATCGTAGGCCGACGGATCCGCTCCGCCGCGCATCGGATACGTCACCGCGCCCATCGAGGCGGACGAGTTGCCGATCTGCAGCTTGAGGTCGGGATAGTTCTTGTGGACGATGCGACCGATCTCCGTGACGTACTTCGCCAGGTTCTCGTCGCGCTTCTTCACCCAGCCGGCCGGTTCGGGAACGGGAAGTCCGAGAAGTTCGTCGTACATGTCCTCGCCCCACGGCGCGGATTCGTGCCACACCATCACGTTGTCGACGAACGGCAGTTCCTTCTTCGCCTTCTCGATGGCGTCGACGAGCTTCTTCTCGAAGCCCGGCTTCTCGAAATCCCTGAGGGGCGGCGCATTAACCGAACCGATCGACGTGACGTCGTACTTCGTCGCGTACGGCTCCTTCAGCCACGACTTGCGGATGCCCGCCATCTGCAGGAGCCGACCCGCCCACTCGCTGTTCGTCGGCGCGCCGTGCGTGCCCATGAAGAGCCACGTCGAATAGGGCGAGGCCGTCTTCGTCCACGCGCGCCCGAGCGGCGGCACGACGGCGATCGTCCCGCGGTGGACGAGGACGTCCTTGCCGTCTTCCCTCAGCGACCAGAAGATCTCGTACCAGCCGCAGTCGAAGTCGGAGAAGTCGGCGACGACCGTCTTCTTCCCGTCGCCCGAGACGGAATACGGTTCCGAGAATTCCTTCACGGTCTTGCCGTCCGCATCGACGATCCGGCACGCGACCGCACCCTTGGCCGTGCCGAAGCCGCTCGTGACCTCGAAGGCCGACGTCTTCTTCACCGCGTCCTTCGGGAAGCAGTTCCCCGGGCCCGCGAGGACGGGCTTCGCGCACGCGGGGCTCTTGACGAGCGTCACGCCGAAGACGTTGAACGCCGACGTCGAGGACGGGTCGGGACGCATCGAGTTGTCGTTCTGCTGGAAGTTCTCCCAGAGCTTGCCCGTGAACTCGAAGTCCAGGTAGTCGAGCGTCGTGAAGTCGACGATCTTGCCGAGATCGACGTCGATCTCCGTGTAGTAGAGCGGCACGGACTTTCCGTTCAACACGACCTCGCCGACCTTCTTGCACGTGTCGGGCACGCCCTTCGTGAAGTCGACCGACTTCTGCGTGAGCTTGTTGCCGCCGATTTCGTTCAGGTAGCGGCCGAACGTGAGCGTCAGGACGGCGTCCTTCTTCGGATCGGGATCGAGCGCGAAGACGATCGCCGCCTTCTTGTACGTCGCCGCCGGCACGAGGAAGTGCGACTCGCCGGGGAAGCCCATGAGCGGACCGCGGTTGTGCGAGAAGTACTCCTCGACCTCGAGCGCCCACGAGCCCTTCACCTGCTGGCAGATCGCGACGTCCTGCGAATCAAGGGGCTTGACGACGTCGACCGGGATGCCGCCGCCGAAGAAGCCGCCGCCGAACGTCTGGCGGCCGGGCTTGATGCCCTTCAGCTCCGCCTTCGCGAACGCCTTCGCCTTCGGATTCGCCGCGAGATCGAGCTTCAGGTACTCCGGCTGCTCGGCCGTCGGCGCCGCCTTGAGCGCGTACTTCGCGCCGCCCGAGAGGACGAACGTGCAGGGCTTCGTCGTCTTGTGCGTCGCGACGTAGTTGCCGTCGATCCAGACCTGCGTGCCGTCGGACGTCTTCACGAAGTCGATGTCGGTGACGTGGTTCGTCGCGTTGACGGGCAGCGTCCGCCACTCGCGCTGGAGGTCCGTCATCTGCGGCATCGGATCGCCCCAGGACTGCCGCGAGCCGAACGCGAAGAAGTGCGGCAGCACGTAGCGGGTGCCGAGCCCGGGGAAGTCGAGCGCGCCGTCTTCGAACGTGTCGCCCGTGACGAAGCGGACGTCGCCCTTCTTCTCCCAGTCGACGGCGATCTTGCCGCGGTTCATCTGCAGGCGGATGCCGCACGCGGGCGCATCCGGCAGCGTCACCGTCGTCGGCTCGTCGCAGACCTTGCCGTCGAACGGCTGCGCGAGCGACGCGAAGTCGGGATAGAGGCGCTTCAGGGACGTGTCCAGCGCGAAGCCCTCGCGCGCCGTCTCGGAAAGGATCGTCTTCAGGTCGAAGTTCGACTTGGCCGGCGCGAGGACGTTGACCGTGGCGAGATCCTTCGGCACCGTCACCGAAGCGATCTTGCCGTAGACGCGGTTCTGCATGAGGTACACGTCGGCCGTTCCGCCGCGCGCCTTCACCTGCACGGCGCCCCAGACCTTGCCGACGCCGTTCGTGATCGCCACGCGCTCCGTGCCGAGGACGAGCACGTAGCCGACGGCGCTTTTGTTCTTCACCTGGAAGCTGAAGTCGAAGTCGCCCTTCGCGACGGGCACGCCCTTCTCCCACAGGAGCGCGTCCGCCTTCGGATGGACGCCGAGATAATAGTTCTGCTTCCAGCACGGATCGTTGTGGACTTCGACCGCCGCGCCGTCGCGCAAGACGCCCGGCGCGAAGTCGCCGAGTTTCTGGAAGTCCTCCTCATAGACCGCAGCCGCCGACAGCCCCATCGCCGCCACCGCGGCCACACCCAGGATCATTCTCTTCATTCGTTGTTTCCTCTGTAACAGATAATGCACAAAACCGCCGCCGGTTCAAAATTAAGTCATCAAGGGGCCGCGTTCGGGCGTCTCTGCGCGGCGCGATGTCGCAAAATCTCCCCTTTCCGCAACACGCCATGCTCAATCTCCCTCAATCCGCCGCCGGACTGCTCCACCACTAGGCGTTTTAACCATCTCACATAGTTCCTCAAGACGCCCAAAGTATACCACATTTCGCCGCCGAAAACGTGTTGGCGATTTCCGCGAATCAGTCCAGAACGGAGATGCACCCAGACGCGCC
>DCIH01000098.1:0-969 GCA_002317575.1 Verrucomicrobia bacterium UBA1731
GGGTAAAAAATGGGTAAACTCCAGAAAACATGTGCGTTGATTGCCGGACGAGTTCGTGGTAGAATAGCGGCGTTTTTGCATCAGGAAGCGGTCGATGTCGGCCGCGCCAACCGAGCGGAACGCCGCGGTGGTTAGGGATTGTCCCGGATGCGCTTCGAAAACGAAGAAAGAAGACGAAGATGAAGAAAGATGCCTCTCGGCACGTGTTCACTTCCGAGTCGGTCTCGGAAGGCCATCCCGACAAAGTCGCGGACCAGATTTCCGACGCGGTTCTGGACGCCTGCCTCAAACGCGATTCCCGCGCGCACGTCGCCTGCGAAACGATGGTCGCGCCCGATCTCGTGGTGAACGCCGGCGAAATCACCTGCCGCGGATTCGACAAGATCGACATCGGCAAGATCGCCCGCGACGTCGTCAAGGACATCGGTTACGATTGTCCGGACGAAGGGTTCTCCTGGGACACATTCACCTACATGAGCAAGCTTCATGGCCAGTCTCCCGACATCGCCCAGGGCGTGAACCGCAAGGCCGCGCTTGACCAGGGCGCTGGCGACCAGGGCATGATGTTCGGCTACGCCTCGAACGAAACGGACGAGCTGATGCCCGTGGCGATCACGTGGTCCCACGCGCTGCTGCGCCATTTCACGGATCTCCGCAAGAAGGGCACGATCCCGTTTCTGCGCCCCGACTCAAAGAGCCAGCTTTCCGTGGTGTACGAAGACGGCAAGCCCGTTGCCATCAACACGGTCGTTTTGTCGCACCAGACCACGGAAGAAGGCGCGAACAAGAAGAGCTACAAGATCCTCGAAGAGGTCGCGCGCGACTACCTCAAGCAGACGAAGCTCCTGACGAACAAGACGAAGTTCCTCGTGAACCCCACGGGCAAGTTCGTGGTGGGCGGTCCCTGCGGCGACTCCGGCCTCACCGGCCGCAAGATCATCGTGGACACCTACGGCGGCATGGCCGCGC
>DCIH01000098.1:1049-27634 GCA_002317575.1 Verrucomicrobia bacterium UBA1731
GCGAAGAACATCGTCGCGGCCGGCTGGTCGGACCGCTGCCAGATCCAGGTCGCGTACGCGATCGGCGTGGCGAAGCCCGTTTCCATCTGCGTGAAGACGTTCGGCACGAACCACGGCGTCACCAACGAGCAGATCGAGAAGATGCTCCTCTCCGGCGAGATCTTCGACTTCCGTCCGTACGCGCTCATCAAGGATCTCGGCCTCACCAAGCCGCAGGGCTGGAGCTACCGCGACACGGCGAGCTACGGCCACTTCGGCCGCGCCCGGTTCCCCTGGGAGAAGCTGAACAAGGTCGCCGCGCTCAAGCGCTGGGCGAAGTGAAGGCGAATTTCCATACGCATTCGACGTGGTGCGACGGCAAGAACACGCCCGACGAGATGGTGCGGGCGACGATTGCAAAAGGTTTTGACGCGCTCGGCTTTTCCAGCCATGTGGCCGTGCCGTTCGACGACGGTTGCGCGATTTCCACGATGGCGAAGGCGCGCGCGTACGTCGTCGATATCCGGCGCGTGGCGGCGGCGCACGCGGACCGCATTCGCGTGCTGTGCGGCGCCGAAGCCGATTACGTGCCCGGCGTCACGGCGCCCGAACGGACGCGCTATGCCGAACTGGGCCTCGATTATCTGATCGGATCCATCCATTACGTGAAAGCGCCGGACGGCGCGCTCGTGTCCGTGGACCACACGCCGCAGATTCTGGCCGACGGCATCGCCGCGCATTTCGGCGGCAGCGCCGAAGCATATGTGCGCGCCTACTTCGCGCAGGAACGCGACATGGTCGCGACGTGCGATTTCGATGTCGTGGGCCATCCGGATCTGGTTCGCAAGTTCAATGCGAAGCACCCGATCTTCGACGAAACCGCCGCCTGGTACCGCGACGAGATCGAACGCACGGCCGAGGCGATCGCCGCGAGCGGCAAGATCGTCGAGGTGAACACGGGCGCGATCGCGCGCGGGTGGCTCAACGACGCGTATCCGTCGCCCGCGTTCCGCGCGGCGTTGCGCGCGCGCGGCGTGCGGTTCATCTTGTCGTCCGACGCGCACACGACGGACGGCATCGACGCCGCGTTCGACCGTTTCGCGGATGCGGAAGAATACGTCGTCCCGCCCTGGGCGTGAGACGGGTGTTTTTGTTATAATGTCGGTCATCGTTTTCTTGGTGTTTTCGCATGGCCGTAAAACTTGATTTGTCCGTTCTGGAGCCGCGTCTTTTGGACGCGGTGCTCGACATCGCCCGGCGCGTGCGCGAGGCGGGCGGACGCGCGCTGATGGTGGGCGGATCCGTGCGCGATCTGCTTTTGGGCGGCATGGCCGTCAAGGATGTCGACCTGGAAGTGTACGGCATCGCGCCCGAGTCGCTCCCGCGCGTGATCGGCAAAAAATATCCCTTTGATCCGTGCGGCGTGTCCTTTGGCGTTCTCAAGATCCAGCATCTCGACATCGACGTGTCGCTGCCGCGACGCGAATCGAAGCGCGGCATCGGCCACAAGGGATTTCTCATCGATTCCGATCCGAACCTCACCGTCTCCGAAGCCGCCAGCCGGCGCGACTTCACGATCAACGCGATGTACTACGATCCGCTCGCGAAAGCGTTCGAGGATCCATACGGCGGCGTGGCCGATCTCGAAAAACGGATTTTGCGCCACGTTTCGCCGAAGTTCGTGGAGGATCCGCTGCGCGTCTTGCGCGGCATGCAGTTCATCGCCCGTTTCGGACTCGAACCCGCGCCCGAGACGATCGCGATCTGCCGTACGATCGACATCGAGGGGCTGCCGCCGGAGCGGCTCTTCGAAGAATGGGCCAAGCTGCTCCTGAAGGGCACCGAAATCGGCCGAGGGCTGGAATTCCTGCGCGCGACCGGCTGGGTGAAGCATTTTTCCGAACTGGAGCGGTTGATCGGCTGCGAACAGGATCCCGAATGGCATCCCGAGGGCGATGTGTGGGAGCACACGAAACTGTGTCTGGACGCGTTCGCGCGGCATCGTACGGGCGTGACGGACGACGACCTGATCGTGGGTCTCGCAGTTGTGTGCCATGATTTCGGCAAGCCCGCCACGACGCGCTTCGATCCCGTCAAGAAGCGCATTCGAAGCTTGGGACACGATGAGAAGGGTGTGGCGCCGACATTGTCGTTCCTGCGTCGCCTCACGAACGAGGAGCGTATCCTCCGCGAAGTGCCGCCGCTCGTCCAGTGTCACATGCAGCCGTTCGCGATGTGGAAGTCCAAAGTCGGCGACGCGGCGATTCGCCGGCTCGCGATGAAGGTTGTGCGCATCGACCGTCTGCTGCGCGTTGCGCATGCGGACGACGAAGGCAGGACGGTCGAACGTCTGGGAGGTTCGTCCGACGGCGCGGATCTGAAGTGGCTCGCGGAACAGGCCGAGCGTCTGCGCATTGCGGCCGAAGCGCCGAAGCCCATTCTGCTGGGCCGCCATCTGATCGCGCGCGGGCACAAGCCGTCCAAGCGGTTCGGCGCGTGGCTGGACGCCTGCTTCGAGGCGCAGTTGGACGGAAAGTTTCACGATCTGGACGGTGCGATTGCGTATTTTGCCGAGCATTGCGAAAAGGAGACGACATGAAGAAGATGGTGCTTGCGTTGGTGGCGATGGCGGTGGCCGCGCCTTTGGCGGCGGACGTGACGGGGCATTGTCCCGAACCCGCGGGCGGCTGGAAATCGCGCGCGATCGTCATGACCGCGCCGGTGCCGGACGATCTCGACCGGTTCAACGCGTTCGTCACGAACACGCTCGCGCCCGCCGGCGTGGACACGCTCGTGCTGCTTGTGCGCTACCGTTACCAGTTTAAATCGCATCCGGAGTGCGCCGAGTCGAACGCCCTGTCGCGCGCCGCCATCCGCTCGATCAAGGCCGCCTGCGACGCACGCGGGATCAAGCTGGTTCCGAAGATGAACCTCCTCGGCCACCAGGGAAGCAAAAGCGTCGTCACGAGCGGTCTGTTGGCGGCGCATCCGGAGTTCGACGAGACGCCCGAGAAGAAGGAAGTGCGCCACAACTATTGCCGCAGCATTTGCCCGAAGCATCCCGAGTCGCTCAAGCTCGTCACCGATCTCGCGTCCGAAATGGCGGAGGCGTTCGGCGCGGACATGATGCACATCGGTTGCGACGAGGTGTTCGAAATCGGCACATGCCCGCGCTGCAAGGACACGCCCACGGGCACGCTCTTCGCAGACTGGGTGAACGGCATCTCGCGCCACCTGAAGGCGAAGGGCGTCCGGACGATGATCTGGAGCGATCGTCTGCTCAATGCGAAGGGCAGCGGCTACGGCGTGTGGGAGGCGAGCGACAACGGGACGGACGCCGCGCTCGGCAAGATCGACAAGGATGTCATCTGCTGCGACTGGCACTACGAGAACTGTCCGAAGTATCCCTCGGTTGAAACGCTCGCGGACGCCGGGTATGAACTCTATGTCTGCCCGTGGCGCTATGCCGAGAACGCGAAGCTCTTCCTCGATTACGCCGTGAAGCACGACAAGGGCAAGTATTTTGGCCTCATGTTCACCACATGGTATTCCGCGAAGGACGTGATGGACGCGATCGAAGGCAAATGGGCGGCGCAGCCCGGCAAGGACAAGGACGCCTCCATGGCGCGCACGCTCTATTCGCTCGGACGCAATTTCCAGTACCTGTTCCCGAAGGCGAAGGCCGACTGGCGCTGGTTCGACGGTTCCGAACTGCCGATGGAAGGCAAGGGCTGGCCGCGTCGCGACCAGACGGCCGCCTACTACGAACGCCTTCCGAAGGCGCATCTTGACGCGTTGACGCCGGGCGTCCGGTGGCTTCAGGAGCACACGACCGGCATGAGCTTCCGCTTCGTCACGGATTCCGACCGGCTCAACATCCGCTGGAAACCGCTCAGTTCCAATCTCGACATGTGGCATATGCCGTCCACGGGCGTGAGCGGCGTGGACGTGTACCAGTACGACGAAAAGAAGGGCTGGCGCTACGTCAATCCGCCGTGGCCCGCCCCGCCGAAGGCGGAGGGTGCGTCCTACGTGTGGAACGTGAAGCCGAACGTGCCCACCATGATCTACCTGCCGCTCTACAACGGCATCGAGTATTTCCGCCTCGGCATCAAGCCGGGCTGCACGATCGCCGACGCGCCCGCACGCAAGAGCGGCATCGTCAAGCCCGTCGTCTTCTACGGCACCTCCACCACGCAGGGCGGTTGCGTGTCCCGTCCCGGGCTGTGCTGGACCTCCGTCGCCGCGCGCCTTGCGGACGTGCCGCAGATCAACCTCGGCTTTTCCGGGGCCGGCAAGATGGAGGACGTGCTGAACGACTGCCTCAACGAGATCGACGCGTCCTGCTATGTGCTCGACACGTGCGGCAACATGGACGTGCCGCTTTTGAAGGAGCGCTTCGAAGCGTTCATGCGCAAGCTGCACGACCGCAAGCCGGGCGTGCCGCTCATCGTGCCGGCGCATCCGTGGGACGACGATGCGGACGGCGGCCGGCAGGCGTTCCTGCGCGATCTGTGCGCGAAGCTCAAGGCGGAGGATCCCGTCCTGTGGAAGGATCTTCATTTCCTCGGTTTCGAACCCGAGTTCGACGTGGACAACGAAAACACCGTCGAGGGCAGCCACATGAACGACGTCGGTTCGCTTCGCCTGGGGACGCTGTGCGCCGCGCTGCTGCGCAAGGTCCTGTCGCATCCCGAACCGGCGGCGGCGAACGCCGTCGCCGAAACGTGGCGCATGCGCGAATGGTCGTTCGAGTCGTCCGGCGCGACGGGGGTGGACGTGGCGTTGGATGTCGATTTCACGTGCGGCGGCCGCACGATGCGCCGACCGGCGTTTTGGGACGGCGGGCGCACGCATCGCGTCCGCTTCGCGCCGCCGTGCGCCGGCACGTGGACGTGGCGGACCGTTTCCGCGGAGAAGTCGCTCGATGGCAAGACGGGCACCTTCGAGGTGAAGCCCTATGCCGGGACGCTTGAAATCTATCGACGCGGATTCGTCCGCACCGCTCCTGGTTCGAAGCATTTCGTCTATGCGGACGGCACGCCGTTCCTGTATCTCGGCGACACGCATTGGGGTTTCGGCGGCGAAGCCGAGGACGACGCGGCCCATCCGGCGGCGCGCCACGTCGAAACGGTCGTCCGGCGCCGCGTCGAGCAGGGATTCACCGTTTGGCAGTCGGAGCCGCTCTGCACCTCGGCCGACGTGAAGGACGGCACCGTTGACGAAAAGGACGTGGCCGGTTTCCGCGCGCTCGACCGCGCGTTCCAAACCGTCGCCGACGCGGGGCTCGTGCACGCCAACGCCCAGGCGCTCACGCCGTGGCTCATGAACGACAAGGCGTTGAGCGTTAACACGAACGCGTTCCGCCGCATGGCGCGCTACTGGGTGGCGCGCTACGGCGCCTATCCCGTGATGTGGACGCTCGGCCAGGAGGTGGACAACGACTTCTACCACCCCGACCAGAACCGCGCCTGGAAGCTCAAGGACAACCCCTACGTGCTCATCGCGCAGTTCATGCACGAATGCGACGCCTACGCGCATCCCCTCACCGCGCATCAGGAAAACGTCGGCCATGTGTCCGTCACGGGCGCGGGCACGCGCTTCGACACGAACGAGACGGGCCGCGCGGAAGGACGGTCCGTTTTCGCCGACGCCACGACGGCCGCGAAATGCGGCCACACATGGTGGGGCGTCCAATGGTCGCCGAACCTGAAGGGCGCGCAGAACGTCCCCATGCTCAAGGATTATTGGAACGACGGGCGCGTGGCCGTCAATTACGAGGGACGCTATTGCGGTTTGTGGGCGATGGACTTCGGCGCCCGCGCGCAGACCTGGATTTCCTTCCTGTGCGGTTTCCGCGGGCATGGCTACGGCGCGGCCGATTTGTGGCTGTTCAATTCGACATACGACATGGCCAAGCCGTCCGACAACGAAGTCGAGCACGTTTCCCTCGCCGACAAGCACGTGCCTTGGCGCGAGGCGCTCGAATTCCCGTCCGCCAACCAGATGATCCATTTTCGCGCGTTCATGGACAAAATCGCGTGGTGGCGCCTTGAGCCCGATTTCGGTGATACGGCCAAGTTCGCGCCGGCAGAAGGGCTGGACGGCGCCTGCGTTTCCGCGCGCATCGGCCGCGAGCTTGCCGTCGTCTACGTCTTCGGCCGCCGCACGGCGTGGGCGGGATCGTTCCGGGCGTTGGAACCGAACGCGGTGTACGCGCTTTCGCGCTTCGACCCGAAATCGGGCGCGCAAATCGAACTGGGCGTCGTGACGGCGACGGACAAAGGCGAACTCGCGTTGCCGCGTCGCCCCGACACGGAAGATTGGACATATTCCGCCCAGATTCAGGGAAAGGACAGTCCGGAATGAACGACTTCAACCTCGGTCTGTCGAAGCTGCCTTTGTGAAATTGCACATCCGCGCGTCTTTACGGCAAATCCTCGCATGGTATAATGGCCGCATGAACAAAACAATGTCGCTCTTGCTGGCCGCTTTCGCGTTCGCGATTCCTCTTTTTGCCGATCTGCCCGCGCCGCGTTTCGTGAACGTGCTGCCGAGCTTCGCCGAGGCGCCCGACTTCGCGCTTTCCGAAATCCGCCGCCAGCGGCGCGACGTGGGCATCCGCGAGTTCATGCCGTCCTTGTCCTTCCATCCCCAGCGCTCGCCCGCGAAGACGCTCATCCCGGAGCTGTGCGGACGCTTCCGCAAGCTCAAGGAAGACCTCAGGAACGACGACATCGTCCTCGGCGTGCTGATGCAGTCCATTCTCGGCCACGGGTGGAACGGCAAGGTGCCGCTCACGGACGAGACGTGGATGCATGTGTGGAAGCTGCAGAAGGACGTCGAGGATCCGCGTTACTGTCTGCTGGACCCCGGCTTCCGCGCGTACGCGCTCGACTGCGTCGCCGCCATCGCCCGGGAGCGTCCCGCGTTCATCCTGCTGGACGACGACTTCGGCATCCGTTCGGGCGAATGCTTCTGCGACCGGCATGTGGCGCTTTTCAATGAGGCGCTGGGCGTTTCATGGACGCGCGCGGACTACCGCAAGCTCTACGAAGGCGAGGCGAAGGACGATCCGCGCGTGCTGAAGGTCAACGCGATTCTCCAGAAGACGATGACGGACATGTCAAAGGAAATCCGCGCGACGATCGACCGGGTGGATCCGGCGATGCGGTGCGGCCTGTGCGCGTGCTGGCCGGGCTGGTGGCAGCTCGACGAAATCGTCCACGCGCTCGCGGGCCCGAACACGCGGCCCTTCATGCGCCTCAACGGCGCGTGCTATGGCAACGCGCCGGCGGCCGACCTCGTCCACCAGTTCCGCGGCATGCGCCGCGTGGCGGAGCAGCTTTCGGGCGACGTGGAACTCTGGGACGAGGCGGACACGTTTCCGCAGAACTACTGGAGCGAATCGGCGGCGATGTTCCACGCGCACCTCACGCAGGCGATGCTGATGGGGCTCGACGGCGCGAAGCTCTGGACGAGCGAATTCCGCCGTCCCGTGCACACGGGCTCGCAGGCGCGCTACGAGGCGTACTTGCGCGACTACGCCGGCTTCTACGCGGCGCTGCGCGCGATTCTCGCGAACGGCGTCCGCTGGCAGGGCGCGGGCGCGCCCGTGTTCAAGCCGCGGCCCGTGCTGGGCGGCCACGCGTTCCGCACGGCCGAGGGCGTTTACGTGGACGATTGGTCGTGTCCGCTCGAGGCGACATACGGCACGCCCCTCCGGTACGACGCGGTCCGGACGGGCGGCATGTTCACGCTCCGCCGCGAAGACGTCCGCGCGATGACCGACGCCGATCTTGAGAAGGTGCTTTCGGGCCAGGCGATTGTGGGCGGCAAGGCCGCGCGGCTCTTGTGCGAACGCGGTTTCGGCGACCTGCTCGGCGTTCGGGCCGACGCGGGCGACGACGCGTTCCATTTCCAGTTCGAGACGCCGGCGGACGGTTCGTGGCTCATGGGCTGCAGCTGGTGCGACGGCATGACGCGCCTGACGACCGTCGGGAAGGGTGCGGAAACGACGCATTGGTTCTGTCAGGGTACGCGCGTGAAACCCGAGCGCAAGTTCCCCGCCGCCACGTGTTTCAAGAACGACAAGGGCGGCACCGTGATCACGCTCGGCTGGGATTTCGATTTGCCGTTCCACTATCTTTACCAGCCGCTCCGGCGCCTGGAGTTCGTGTCGCATCTGGACCGTTTGAACGGCAAGCCGGTCGAATTCGCCGCCGAAACGGGCGACGCCACGCTCGTGCGGCACGGCCTCATGGCGGACGGCACGGAACTGGTGACGCTCAACGCGCTCACCTACGAAGTGCAATCGGCCGTCAAGTTGCGTCTCGTGCGCACGCCGAAGGTGGTTGAGAAGCTGTCGCCCACGGGCGCGTGGACCCCTGTTTCCTGGAGCCGCGTTTCGGCGGACATCGTGCGCGTGGAGACGGAGATCCGTCCTCTCGTGCCGGTGGTGCTGCGGTTTGGTTTTTGATTCACGAGAGCATGGTGAAGGGGTAGGACGCAATGATGACGCGCAGGGAATGTCTTGTTTCGTTGTTGGGCGCGGCGGCTTTCGCCGGTTGCCGGTCGCTGGGATCCGCCGCCGACCGTCCGTGGCGGCTGGCGCTCAACCCTTCGACCGTCAGCCGCTTCAAGCTGCCGTTCGCGGAGCAGGTGCGGGTTGCGGCGGCGGCCGGCTGGGACGGAATCGAACCGTGGCTCGCCGATGTGTGGGCGGCGAAGCGCGACGGCACGCTCAAGGACGCCGTCTCGCGGGCGAAGGAGGCGAATCTCGCGTTCGTGAACGGCATCGCCTTCGGCACCTGGTCGGCGGACGATCCCGCGGCGCGGAAAAAAGGTCTGGACGAGACGCGGCGGGACATGGAACTGCTGGCCGAAATCGGCTGTCCCCAGATCGCCGCGTCGATGTGCGGCATGCACGCGGCCGGTTCGCGCAAACTGGGCACGGCGGAAATCGCGGAGCGTTACGCGGCGGTGCTCGATCTCGGACGCGCGACGGGCGTCAGGCCGCTCCTCGAGTATTGGGGCCTTTCCGTGAACATGAACCGTCCCGAAGACGCGTTCGCCGTGCTGCGGCATCTGAAGCGCGACGACGCGGCCGTTCTCGCGGACGTGTTCCACACGTGGAAGGGCGGCGGGGAGGTCGACGCGTTCGCGCGGTTCCGTTCCGAGGAACTGCCCGTGCTGCACGTGAACGATTTTCCGCGCGGCGCGGACCGCGCGCGGACGACGGACGCCGACCGCGTGTGGCCGGGGGACGGCGGCGCCGACTGGCCGCGCATTTTCGCCGCGCTCGCGAAGGCGGACGCCAGGCCCTGGCTGTCGCTCGAACTTTTCAACATGTCGTACCAGCAGAAGACGCCCGCGTGGACGGCCGAGACGGGTCTCGCCAAAACGCGCGCCGTTCTTCCGGATTCCGCATGCGCCTGAGACTCGCCATTTCGCTTTGCGCCGCCTTGTCCGCTTTGGGCTTGCGCGGCGCGCCGGAGACCACCGAAGCCGACCGCGTGCTCGCGCAAATCACGGCGGCCGTCGCATCGGTGGATGCGCTCATGCCCGAAATCACGGCGACGGCCGAAGAGGCCGCCGCGCGCATCTGGCGAAACCCCAACGCATCCATTGAATGTCCGCGCCAGGGACAGTGGGGATTCTCGGAAGAGTTCTGGGAACGCGCCGGCGGTCTCGCACAGTTCGCGGACGGATCCTTCGATGTGTCGGCCAATGTGATTCTCCTGTCGTCCCGCGTGGCGGCCCCAACCAACGCCGGCGGCAAACTCGTCGTGCGCTTTCCGCCCGCCACCGACGACCGCGGCATCAACCTCGTGGCGGATGTCGTCGCCGGCTGGGCGTGGTGCTGCGAGTACGCCGCGGCGATGACGCGCACATGCGGCCGTTTCCCCGCCATCACCAAGACCTTGGGCGCGGACGACAGCTGGATCGTCAATTGCGGCGGCTGGAGCCCGGACCATCTGCCGCGTTTGCTACCGTGCGCGGAAAAAATTCCCGCCGGCAAGCTCGGCCGCCAGTATGTCGCGAAGGCGCTCGCGATGCTCCACGCCATGACGAATGCGCCCACGCGCGACGCCGTGGCGACTGCGGCGCGCTGCATCGGCGCGGAACTCGCGGCCGGGCGCACCGTGGGCGTCGCGGGTCTCGGACACCCGATCATCGAAGAGTGCACCTGCGGACTCAAGAGCGCGATGAAGGGAATCTGTGCCGTCGGGAACATCCCGCAGGCGTATTCCGAGGCGCTCAAGCCCGGCGACGTGCTCGTGTGGATCGCGTACCACGGGCTGGACACGCACTGGGCGGACTACGGCACTCCCATGCGCAAGGCCGGACTCAAGCTCGTGCTCTCGCATTCCGCCGAAGCGACGCCCGCGTCCGGCGATTGGATCAAGGCGTTCATTCCGCAGCTCTGGAACATGCCCGACGCCGAGGTGCCGATTCCCGTTCGTCCGTTCGCGATGGGTCCGTTGAGTGAAGTGAGCCGCTGTACGATTCTGCGCATGCTCGATGCGGAGGTCGCCGTGGCGCATCCGCGCGGGGCGAATCCGTCGCCGAGCTGGGGTACCGCGTTCTTCGAGAAGATGGAATACGCGAAGAAAACGCCGCCGCCCGACATCGCGCGCCGCAGCTGGACGCATCACGGCTTCACCTTCGTCATGGACGCGAACCACATGTGGTCGCTCAAGGACCGCACGCCGTTCGCATACGACATGCTTCGTCCGCTTTCGCCGAAGCTGATCGCCTACGAGCGCGATCGCAGGTTCGGCCTTATGTCGCCCGAGGGCAAGGAACTCACGTCGGCGAAGTGGGAGCTTGTCGCCCCGTACGGACTCTTCGGGATGCCGGAAACGGATTTCGCCGTGTACGCCCAGGATGGCAGATATGGCAAGATGAATCCGCTGACGGGCGCCGTGCATGCCGAACCGCCGACGCCGAAATACCCCTGATCACCCATCTCAAACTGCCAATATGGTACAATGCCGACCATTGGTGCATCCAGGGGTGCGCTGAAGTTTTTGTGAAAGGACGGATGATGTGAAGAGAATGGCGCGTGCGCTTGCGGCGGTGTTCGTGGGTCTGACGGTCGTGACTTCGGGCTGGGCCGGCGAGCGTCCGTTCACGGTCGTGCCGCTGGGGATCGGCATGGACGGAACAACCGAACAGGTTGTCGCGGCGATTTTGCGCATTCACGGAACGACGGGCGCGGACCGATTCGTCCTGCACGCGCCGGGGCATGCCGTTCGGACGTTCGGCTACTATGACGAGGCGGGTTATCGCGGCGTCGGAAGGCGCGTGAAGGCGGTTCAGGACGCCGTGGCGGAGAAGGGCGTGCACGTCGGTTTCTTGATGGGACCGACGATGAACGTCGGCATCAACCATCCGTGGACGAAGTTCGTTCTGCAGAACGGCCAGGAGCGTCCGTTCACGGCCTGTCCCGGCGATCCGGCCTTCCGCAAGGCGTTCGCTGCGCACTGCGCCGCCGTCGCGGCGGAGTGCAAGCCCTTCCTTTACATGATGGAGGACGATTTCCGTCTCTTCTGGGGCCGCGGCTGCTACTGTGCGCGGCACAAGGCGAAGCCGGAGCAGGCGATGGAGGATCTCGTTCTCCTGGCCGAGGAGGCGGCGAAGGCGATTCATCGCGTCAGTCCCGACACGCGCATCGGACTGTCCGCTCCCGGCGGCTATCTGCACGACGCCGTACGGCTCGCGAAAGCGCTGGCGGATGGCGGCAAACCGTTCATCCGCTGGTACGGGACGGACTACGGCTTCGATGTGCCGATGCGCTTTCCGGAATTCCTGTGGACACCGCTGTGGACGAAGCAGAACCTTTCCGAGGGGCTCGAGTGCGTCTACGAAGCGGACGCCGCGCCGAACTCGCCGTTCTACGGTTCGGGTGCGCGTCTGGCCGCTTCGGCGTCGGTGATGCTGGCGAACGGCTATGACGGGCTCTGGTATTGGATGGGCCGCGTCGGCGCCCCGGCGGACGAGCCGATGCCGAACGCCGCCGCCTATGCGCGGACGGGTCGCGACCTGGCGGCCGTAGGCGCTTGCGCCCGCGAGGGACGTCCCGTCGGCGTGTCCGCGTTTTCGGCGGCGGGCGGACGTCTGATGGCGCGCTACGGCATCCCGTACCGGACGATGTCGGGCGGCGTCTCCGTTTACGCGGGCGCGGAATCGTTTTCGGGGCTCGCGGACGATGCGGTGAAGAAGATCCTCGCCGGGTGCGTGCTCCTGGACGGCGACGCGGCATGCGAACTGACGCGGCGCGGCTTCTGCGGTCTCATCGGCGTGCGCGCGGCGGAGCGCACCGGACCGATCGACTTCAGCGGCGAGCTCGTCTGCGCGGACAAGTCGCGCGTCACCAGCACCTTCCACCAGAACTACGGATTGGACGGCAGCGAGGTGCGGCGCCTCACGTGCGAGGGCGCCGAGGAGATTTCGCATTATTTCAGCGGTTCCGAGACGAATCGCGTGCAGAGCGCCGTGACGCGTCACGTGAACGCGCTGGGCGGGCGTGTCGTCGTTCTCGCGACCTGCCTGCGGGATGCGACGCCGACGAACCTCCTCAATTACCGCAAGCGGCAGATGATCGTCGACGCGATCACCTGGCTGGGCGGCGAGTCGGCAATCCCCGTCCGCACGGACAAGGAAGTCAACGTCCTCGTCTTCGCGAACGAAGATGCGGCGAAGACGCGGCTCTTCGTCCATGCGACGCAGCTTTCCTGCGATGCGATCTCGTCCCTGACGCTCGTCGTGGCGCCGCCCTATCGCGGCGGACGCGTCGAGGTGCTCGAAGACGGACGATGGAAGCCGCTTGCGGCCGATGGACGCGACGGGCGGATCGTCATTCCATGCACCCTGCATCTCTACGGCACGCTCGCCGTCAGGATCGTCCGGTGACCGATCCCACATGTTCTTTGACATGTTGAGACATTCCCTCTCGCGGGAAACACCCGTGGCGGCCGCATGTTTGTGGTATAATCCAAACTCGCTGCGCCTTTGAGGGCGTGCGATGGTTTCACGGGAAAGGAAAAACGGCATGAAGAGGATTGTTTTTGCGTTGGCGGCGGTGTTCGTCGGCGGGGCGGTTTTCGCGCAGGAGGCGTGGCGTCATGGCGAGCGGGTGCCGCTCTGGCCGGCGGGGAAAATCCCCGATTTCCAGAAACACCAGATCGGCGCGATGACGGACGAAGCGAGCACCAATGCCGATTGGCGCGCCACGCACCAGATGCCCTACATTGAGTGGTTCGAGAAGCCCGCCAATCCGAACGGCGCGTGCATGATCCTCGTTTCCGGCGGCAGTTACGAATGCTGCTGCGACGTCGGCCTCATCAAGAACTGGCGCGATGAACTCACCAAGCGCGGTTTCCAGTGCGTCAATCTCGTCTACCGCACGCCGCGTCCGAACGGCCTGCCCGTGCACCAGAGCGCGTGGGAGGACGGCCAGCGCGCGGTGCGCCTGGTTCGCCTGAACGCGAAGAAGCGCGGCTTCGACCCCGAGAAGATCGGCGTCATCGGCATGTCCGCCGGCGGCCACCTCACGTGCATGCTCGCGACGAATTCGCAGACGCCCTCGTACGCGAAGGTCGACGCCGTCGACGACATGCCGTGCCACGTGAACTGGGCGATTCCGAACGCGCCCGCGTACAACACGCTGAACGGCTCGACGGGGGCGCAGTCGCCCAAGGACGGCACGGAAATCGTTCCGTCCATCAACCCGTGCTTCGCGTTCGACGCGAAGACACCGCCCATGTGCTTCCACCACGGCGGCAGGGATCCGTGGTCCCCGAACGGTTCCACGCTCACCTACCGCGAGCTGCGCAAGCGCGGGATTCCCGCCGAACTCCACCTGTACGCCGACCAGCCGCACGGCGCGCACGGGTTCGAGCGCGCGCTCGAGTTCCTGCGCCAGATGAATTTCGACGGATGCCTCTCAAAGCACGAAATCGCGCAGGACCACCGCTTCATGCCCGGCGCCACCATCCGCACCGAGAAGGAAATGCTCTGGCCCGCGGGCAAGATCCCGGACCCGTCGCCGAACCACGCCTACGAGCCGTACCTCGTGTGGTTCGTGCCCGAGAAGCCCACGACGAAGGCCGTCCAGGTGATCGTGCCCGGCGGCGGTTACGGATTCTGCAACTTCAACGGCGAAGGGACGCCCGTCGCGCACTACCTGAACGCGAAGGGCATGACGGCCGTGGTGGTGATGTACCGCTGTCCGCGGCCCGAAGGCAAGCCGAAGCACTTCAGCGCCTGGCAGGACGCGCAACGCGCGATCCGTCTGGTGCGCAGCGAAGCGCCGGCGCGCGGCCTCGATCCGGGCCGCATCGGCATCATGGGCTTCTCCGCGGGCGGCCACTTGACGCTGATGACCGCGACGAACGCGAAGACGCCGGCCTACGCGCCCGTGGACGATGTCGACAAGCTGTCTTGCAAGGTGCAGTGGGCGTGTCCGATCTATCCTGCCTACGCGCTCACGGACGGCGCCGACGCGCCGAACAAGACGGGCGGCAACGACGACTCCGCCGTGCCCGTTCCCGAGTTCTCCTTCGACGCCGACACGCCGCCGATGTGCTTCGTGCACGGCGACGCGGACGTCTGGGCGGCGATGAATTCGGTGAAATGCTGGGAGAAGCTGCGCATGATGGGCGTCCAGTGCGACCTGCATACGCTCGCCAGGCGCGGACATTGCTTCCAGTTCAGCGCGGCCGAAGGCACGGGCAGCTTCACGTGGATGGACCGCATCTGGGAATTCCTGTCGGCCAAGAAGCTGAACCGCTGACCACATCTTCGGCAGCCCGAGATTTCGCGATGATCGACAGAAGGGGATTCATGCTGGGGGCGGCCGGTCTTGGCGGCTTGGCCGCTTTGGCCGCGCCGCAGACGAAGACCGCCGCGGCGGAACGAACCGTTTCGGTTCCGGACGTGTCGGGCGATTTCGACGTGGTGGTCGCGGGCGGCAGTTGCACGGGCGTTTTCGCGGCGTTGAAGGCGGCCGAAGCGGGCGCGCGCGTCGCGCTGGTCGAAATGGCCGGCGGCTTCGGCGGTACCGCGACGCAGGGGCTGGTGCCCGTGTGGCATTCGCTTTTCTCGACCGACGGCAAGCGGCGGATCATCGGCGGACTCACGGCGCAGACGGAAGAAGAACTCGTCCGCCGGGGCGAAGCGCGGCGGCTCGCCGCGGACAATCCCGCCGTGGGAACGTACCTGAACGTCGCGGGTCTGCAGCTGCTATTGGACGAGATGGTCCTGAACGCGAAGCGCATCACGCCGTTTCTGCACACGCGGCTCGCGGCGGCGGAATGCGATCGGCCGGGGCACGTCGCCGCCGTGGTCGTCGCCGACAAGGCGGGGCTTCGGAGAATCCGCGGCAAGTTCTTCATCGACGCGACGGGCGACGCCGACCTGTGCCGCTTCGCGGGACTCGGCACGTGGAAGTTGCCGAAGGCCGAAATGCAGGCGCACACGACGTGCGCGATCCTCGCGGGCGTGGACGGTCTCCGCCGAAAATATCCGTCGTTCGGTTTCGGCGAAATCACCAAGCCGAAATACGGCGCGAAGCTCGAACACGTGTTCGGCTGGGAGGCGCCCGTCATCGGCGCGCCGGGGTTGGATTTCCTGGCCTACACGCGCGTCTCGGCGTGCGATCCGTCCCTGCCCGAGGATCTGACGCGCGCGGAGTTCGAAGGGCGCGCGCAGCTGCGGCGCATCGTGGACGCCGTCAACCGCGCGTTCCCGATGCCGGCGGGCGAGCGTCTTTCGGTGGTGTCGATCGCGCCGCACATCGGGTTGCGCGAGTCCTGCCATATCGAGGGAATCTACCGCCTGACGACCGACGATCTTCTGTACGGGCGGCATTTCGACGACGTGATCGCGAAGGGTTCCTATCGCGTGGACATCCACGAGGGCGCGGGGATCACGTTCCGGTATCTCGACGGACGCGAAGAGCGTCAGGTCGTGAAGAGCGACGGTTCGTCCGAATGGAAGGTCGGACGCTGGCGGACGGAGACGGAAGGCCTGCCGACCTGGTACGAGATTCCCTACCGTTCGATCGTTCCGAAAGGCGCGGAGAACGTGTTGGCGCCGGGACGGGCGCTCGACTGCGCGCGCGACGCATACGGCGCGTGCCGCGTGATGGTGAACTGCAACCAGATGGGCGAGGCGGCCGGCCGCGCGGCGGCCAAGGCGCTGAAGAAGGGTCTGAAGGCCGCCGATGCGCATGTCGGCTGAAGGTCGGCCACCGGGATTTTCGGCATGGATATGAAGGAGCGCATGAAACGGTTGTGGTTCGCTGCGTTGTCGCTGACCTGCGTGTTGGCGGGATGTATTTCCTTTTCCGAGGCCGACGAGACGGCCGAAAACGTTTTGGTTGAAAACGCGCCCGGGTACAATTCCTGGCCGATGATCCAGGCCGTGAATGGAAAGCTCGTGTGCGCGTATAGCCGCGGTTCCGGGCACACGATCGCCGAATGGGGGCGCCATGCGTACGCGCGCACCTCGACGGACGGCGGCAAGACGTGGGGGCCCGAAGTCGTCGTGGCCGCAAGCCCGACCGAGGGCGAGGTGATGATCGGGAAGGGGTTCGATTCCGGCGGCGCGGCGCTCTTTTGGGTGCGGTGCCTGGGAAAAGCCAAGCACCACGACCTCTACCGCACCACGGACGGCGCGACGTTCACTAAAATCGCCTCGCCCAAGCTCGATCCGTTTCCGATGCAGATCACGGACGTGTTCCGCGTGAAAGGCACGCTTATGTGCCTGTGGTTCGCGACGGACTATTCTCGCACCGGTCGCGGCTCCTGGGGCGTTCTGACGAGCACGGACGACGGCGCGCATTGGACGCAGCGCGTCGTGGAGAAGGACGTACCGCTCGCGGATTTGCCCACCGAGCCGTCGGTCGTCGTGATGGACGACGGACGGTTGCTGGGCCTGGCGCGCACCGAGATTCCGGGCGAAGAGGGCGGGCGTCAGTTTCAGTTGACGTCGTGTGACGGCGGCATGACCTGGCGCAAAACGAAAACGAACATCGGCGACGTCCGCATTTCGACGCCGGCGCTCGTCTACGACGCCGCCACGGGCGTCGTCCACAACTACTACTACGAGCGCGGGAAGGGTCGCGTCAAACGGCGCACGGCAAAAGCGTCTGAAATCTTCGACAACCCGACGCGCTGGCCGGCGCCGACCGTGGTCGCCTACGGCCACGAGGAGCGTCCGCATGACGCGGGGAACGTGAATGTGGCCGTTTGGAACGGCAAGCACGTGCTGGCCTATTATTACGGCACGCAGTCGCAGGCGGCGGTGTATGTGAAGTCCCTGCGGCCCTGTGTGACAGCGACGCCTCTCGCCGATCTGGAACGACCCTCCGCCACGGCGCACTTCGTCGCGGAACATCCGTGGAAGTGCTTCTACTACACGAATTCGCTGGAGGCGGCCGCCGGCGCGGTGAAAGCGTACGCGGACACGCTGACGCTTCCCACGGGCGAGACGCTCAAGGCGAAGGAATTGACGTTCGACGCCGAAAACCGCGGCGACCTCGACAAGCTCTTCGGCGTCAAGCACCGCGAGAACCACTGGGACATGGACGCGCAGGACAACCACTATGCGATTCTCGTGAACGAGCTGTACGCACCTGCGGACGGCACGGCGATGATCGGCGCGACGGCCGAGTGGTGGATGTCGTTCTACGCGAACGGGGAGAAGGTCTACACGACCTGGCCGAATGGCGACTATTGGGATTCCATCCAGTACACGAACCACGTTTTTCCCGTGCCGCTCAAGAAGGGCCGAAACCTCGTCGTGCTCTACGCCCGGCGCGGGCTTGGCCGCTGGTTTGCGGCGTTCGGCGAGGCGCCGAAGATGCCGTCCGTTTGGTCGCGGCAGACCGTCGAACGCCATTTCTTCCCGGGGACCGAACAGATCGATTGCGGTCCGTGGTTGACGGATCCCGCCGCCGATTCGGCGACGATCAGCTTCATCCTCCCGCGCACGCGGCGCGCGGGGATCGAGTACCGCAAAGTCGGCGTCGAGGCGTGGACGAAGGTTTGGCAGCAGAGCGCCATCCAGAAACGGACCGGCGCCTTCTTCCGGTACGAACTCAAGGGCCTTGAACCGGATGCGCAATACGAGTACCGCGTCGTCACGATCGTCGGCACGAAAACCGTGCGCAGTCCGTTGCACCATTTCCGCACGTTCTCCGCGAAACCGCAGACCGTCCGTCTCACGGTGACGGCCGATCTCCACCTCGACGCGCCCGACGCCGCAGACGACCGTTTCGTGCCGATGTCGAAGATGCCGAACGCGCTCGATGCGGATGTGTTCGTTTCCCTGGGCGACTCCACGAGCCGCGGCGAAGACATCCGTCGCGGCATGATCGACTACTACATGAAGGGACTGCTGCGCACGTTCGGCCACGACCGCTACGTCTTCACGGTGCACGGCAACCACGAGTGGCGCGGCGAGGACGCGAGCGAATATTTCATGTATTTCCCGAAGGGCTACTATTCCGCCCGCGTCGGCGAGGCGTTTCTGCTGGTGCTCGATTCGGGCGAACGCGATCCGATCGATTCGTGGCAGGGCAAGGCCGATCCGGACGCCGCATACAACGTCTACGACAAGGCGTACATGGCCGAGCAACGCAAATGGCTCGAAGAGACGCTCAAGAGCGAGTCGTGCCGGAGCGCCAAGTTTCGGATCGTGATGATCCACTGTCCGCCGACGGTGACGCTGCCCTACGAAACGCCGCACATGAAGGCGCTCTTGGACGGCCTCCTCGTGAGCTGGGACAAGAACAAGAAGCCGGAAGTGCTCACGCACCTTTGGCTCACGGGTCACAAGCACGAAAGCTGGTTCCGCCAGCGCATGGGAATCAACGAGTTGCAGATCTGCGGTCCGCACCATGTCGGCGGCGGTCTTGGCTGCGCGACGGTCGAGATCGGTCCCGAAGCGATCCGTCTCAAGGATTGGCACGTGCGCCGGAACGAACTCGCCTACGACGTGACGATCACGCCCGACGGCAAGGTGATCCAGAAATCCGGCAAGTGATCCGAGCGCGGCGTTGCGATGCAAGGGGTTAACATGAAGAATATTTCTATAGCGCTTTTTCTGGCGTTGGTTGGGCAGGTGCTGGCGGCGACAGCCGCGGAGGACGTGGTCATTGAAAACGCGCGGTTCAAACTAGTGATCGGCGGCGACGCGCGGGCGCGGGCGCTTGTTGTGAAGGCGACGGGCGAGGAGCTGATCGACCCCGCCGAGGACGTGCCGGCGTTCTCCGTCGTACAGAACCGTCCCTTCAACAACGAAATCAAGTTGGCGTTCGCCAACAAGCGCACCGAGTTCAGGGCGGATCGCGTGCGGCGCGTCGGCGACGAGCTTGTCGTCGGTTTCGAACTCGTCTCGTACGAGGCGCGCATCCGCGTCGCGGAGCGGCCGGACTATGTGCTCTTCGAGCTGGTCGATTTCCCGCTCGGGCCGAAAGGTTCGAACGGGTTGAACATGACGTACCCGCCGGTCGAAGTGATGAAGATCCTGAATCTTCCCGTTCGCGAGCAGACGCATTTCGGCGATTGGCTCAATGTCAGCTGGGGCGAAAAGTCGGCGGTGTCTCTTTTCGCGGCCGAGCCCTACACCTGGATCGACAACGAACGCCGCAAGGGTTTTCGTCTGATGACGGCTGAGGCGCACCGCGGTCTCAAGCTGCGCGGCGCGAAGGCCGCGCTCGTCGCCTCGGCGACGAGCGCGTTTCTCGACGCGATGGACGCCGCCGAGAAGGGGCTGGGATTGCCGCACGGCGTCGAGAGCCGTCGCGATCCGCGCATGAGCCGGTCCATCTACTGGACGGGTTCCATCAGTCCGGCCGACGTCGACGACCACATCGCACTCGCCAAGCGCGGCGGTTTCACGAAGATGCTCATCTACCACGAAGCGCTCACGGATCAAGGCGGCTATGCCGACATCGCCGACTACCGGCCCAACCTGAAGCTCTACCCGAAGGGGTACGACTCGATCCGCGAAATGCTCGCGAAGATCAAGGCGGCCGGCATCATGCCGGGCCTGCACGTGCTGCAGACGTTCATCGGCTTCAACACGCATTACATGACGCCGGTCGCCGATCCGCGTCTCAACCTGAAGGCGCATTTCACGCTCGCGAAGCCGTTTGGCGCCGACGCGAAGGGAGACCTCCACGTGCAGGAGGATCCTTCCGACTCGCCGACGAACGCGGAGAGCCGTTTCCTGGCCTTCGGCGGCGAACTGCTCTCCTACGAGGGCTTCACGACGGAGCGCCCTTACAAGTTCACGGGTGTGGCGCGCGGGGCGAAAAAGACGAATGTCGTCGACCATCCGCAGGGCCAGATCGGCGGCGTTCTCGACGTCTGCGAATTCGGCGCACGCAGCTGCTACATCGACCAGAACACCGATCTGCAGGATGAAATCGCCGAGAAGATCGCCAAGCTCTACGACTGCGGTTTCGAGTTCATGTACAACGACGGTTCCGAGGGCGTGAATGTGCCGCAAGGCATCCACGTCGCCAACGCGCAGTACCGCGTGTGGAAACGGCTCGCAAAAAAACCGCTGTTCACCGAAGGCGCGGCGAAGAGCCACTTCGGGTGGCACCACCAAGGCGGCGCGAATGCATTCGACATCTTCCCGCCCGAACAGTTCAAGGCGATGATCGTGCGCTGGCCGCTTTACGAAGCGCCGATCATGCACGAGGACTTCACGCAGCTCGACTTCGGCTGGTGGGGCGTCTACACGCCGTCCGACGCGACTGTCGGCACGCAGATGGACATGTGGGAGTTCGGCACCTCGAAGGCGGCCGCGTGGAATTGTCCCGCCGCCATTCAGATCCATCCGCGGTGGCTCAAGAGCCATCCGCGTTGCGACGATCTGCTGGAGGTCATGCGCCGATGGGAGGATATCCGCGCGAAAGGATGGCTCACCCCGGCGCAGCGCGATACGCTCAAGGAAGCCAAGCGCGAGTTCCATCTGTTCGTGAACGAGACAGGCGAATACGAGCTTTGCGAGATCGAGATGCTGCCGACGCCGGCCGGGGCGAAACACTTGCGCGGTTTCGTCTTCGAGCGCGGCGGCAAGCGCGTCGTTGCCGCCTGGCACACGCGGGGCGAGGGGACGATCGGCTGGGCGCTCGGTCCAAAGGAGAAGCTCTCGGCGTTGCGCTATTTCACGACGTCCGATTCTCGTGAGAAGGTGCGTTCCGACTGGGCGGCGGCAACGCTCGCGGACAAGTGAACACGTGGTATAATGTCGGAAATTTCACTCCAAGGAGCCAGTTGATGAAGAACCAGATTAGCAGAAGGTCGTTTCTCGTTTCCTCCCTCGCCGCGGGCGCGTTTCCGTTTTTGCCGGGTTGCGCCCTGTTCGGGCGCGACAAGGTGCGCCTTGCGTGCGTGGGCATCGGCCAGCAGGCGTGGAACGACATCTGGCAGTTCGAGTCGACAGGACTTTGCCAGATCGCGGCGCTCTGCGACACGGATCTGGACGGTCCCCAATGCGTCGAGGCGCTCAAGTCCTACCCCGACGTGCCGCGCTTCCGCGACTTCCGCAAGATGCTCGACGCGATGGCCGGAAAGATCGACGCCGTCGCCGTGATGAACCCTGACTTCTCGCACTTCCCCGCGTTGATGGCCGCCATGAAGCGCGGGCTCGCGGTGTTCAGCGAGAAGCCGCTCGCGCACACCTTTGAAGAATGCGAACTGCTGATGCAGGCGGAGGCGAAGTACGGCGTCGTCACCCAGATGGGCAACCAGGGACACTCGGGCAACAACTACTACCAGTTCAAGCACTATGTCGAAACCGGCGTCATCGACGTCTCCCAGCTCGCGCACCTCACGGCGCACATGAACAATCCGCGCCGCTGGCACAAGTGGAACGGCAAGGTGGACGGCTTCCGCAGCGGCGAGACGATGCCGAAGGGCATCGACTGGGACACCTGGCTCGGCACGGCGGCGTACCGTCCGTACTCCAAGGACTACGTGCAGGGCGAGTGGCGTAGCTGGTACGATTTCGGCAACGGCTGTCTCGGCGACTGGGGTGCGCACACGATGGACGGCATGCACCGCTTCTTCGAGCTCGGTTTGCCCACGGCGGTGAAGATAAAGGACGTGCAGGGCTGGAATCCGTACGTGTTCCCGATGCAGGACACGCTGACGTTCTCGTTCGCCGCGAAGGGCAAGCGTCCTGCGATCGACCTCGACTGGTACGAAGGCGTCACGAACAAGCCGACGCTCCCGAAGGGCTACAAGCCCATGGCGTGGGGCAAGGATATTCCGGCGGCGAAGGGGTCCACGGCGGCGGACGCGGCGAAGTCGCTCATCCCCGGCAAGTTCTTCGAGATGAAGGACGGCACCACGTGGCAGGGCGGTTCGCATTCGACGGCGCTCTTCCGCTGCGGCGACGACGATTCCGTGCCGGAGTACCCGAAGCCGGCCTCGAACCACTATGCGAACTTCCTCCTGGCCGTGCTCGGTCGCGAAAAGACGCGTTCGCCGTTTTCGGTGACGGGTCCGCTCAGCGAAGTGTTCTGCCTGGGCTGCATCGCGCAGCGCCTCAACCGTTCCTTCGCGTTCGATCCCGCCACGAAGCAAGTCGTCGGCGACGAGGTTGCGAACCGTCTGCTCAAGGGGTCCGAAGGCACGCCGCGCAAGGGCTGGGAAGAGTTCTACGTCGTCTGACGGGCGTCAGTCAGCCGATCGCGCCTTGCGCTGACGGCCGGTTTCGACCGTGGCCGAGGCGACGATGAACGCGGTGCCGAGCCACTGCAGGGCCGTCACGCGTTCGCCCAGCAGGAGGACGCCGAGTCCCATCGCGACGACGGGCGCGAAGTAGGCGCTCACGCTGATCACCGAGATCGGCAGGTATTTCTGCGCGGCGTTCCAGGTCCAGAAGGGCATCAGCGTGGAGACGAGCGCGAGGGCGACCGTGAGCAGCCACGACCGCGCGTCGCCCGGCCATGTGCAGGCGCGGAACGGCAGCACGGCGCCCATCATCGCCGCGCCGAGGAGCATGGTCCAGGTGGTGAACGTGGTGGATCCGAGCTTGCGCACGGGTTCGCGACCGCACACGGTGTAGACGCCCCATGTCGCCGCCGCGAGCAGGATGAAGAAGTCGCCCGTGGAATACGCTTCGAGCGTGACGCCCTGGCGGTTGACGATCTGCACCACGAGCAAGGCGCCGAGGAAGCCGCTGACGAGGCCTACGAGTTCGCCGGGCGAAATGCGGCGCGAAACGACCACCGCCACGGTGAAGATCATCAGGGGCGTCAGGGCGTCCGCCATCGAGGCGTTCGCGACGCTCACCTGGGAGCATCCGATGAACACGCACCACGCCATCACGCTCGTGCCCACGGGCGCGAGCCACAGGAGGTCGAGCCAATCGCGCCGCGTGGGCGCGAACAGCGCGGCGCGTCCGCGCGCGGTGGCGCAGCCAAGCGCGAGCATGACGCCGCCCGCGATCGCGAAGCGGCAGAAGGCCAGCACGTCGGCGGAAACGCCGTAGCGCTTCGTAAGCACGGATCCGGTCACGAACGTGAGCCCGAAGCCGATCTGCGCGAGCGCGAGCAGGAGGAAACCGATGAGAAGGCGTTTGAACATGGTCGCGCATTATAGCACGAAAGTGCCATGAGATCGGCGCCGCGATGGTAATGAGATATTCTTGCAAAAGGTGGTGGAAAGGCGTATGCTACTTGCTTTTCAGGGGTAGTGTATAAATGAATCTTGAACGGCACACGCGGTTCGGGATGTTGTTGGTTTTGTGGAAGAGATGAACCATCGGCATATAGAGTCAGAACGGTGGACGCTGGTGGCGATTGATCTGCGGATTGAGGGAATTTTAAAAGGAAATGATGAAATGAGAAACATGCTGAAGAAAATCGCGTCCATGTTCGCCCTCGCTTTTGTGGCGATTGCTGTCGCCTTGCCGGCGTCCGCGCTCGACCTCGTGACGAACGGCGGGTTCGAAAGCGGCACGGCGCTATCCGGCAATTCCTGGCACTATCACGATTCCTCCTACAAGACCGATTCGTGGTCGGGCGGATCCGGGCGTCAGAACGGCAGTTCGACGTGGGCTTCCAGCGCGTATGCCGGGTCGTATGTGATGTTCTTCCAAGGGGGCGGAGGGGCTTCGCAGACACTTAATTTTCCGGTTGCGGGCACGTATCGACTTTCCTTCGCCTATACGGCGCGTTCCGATGCGAATTACGGCAATCACTACCGTGGCGTCAGTCTTGGCTCGCTGCAGCTGATTGCGTACACGGTCACCGGATCCGATACGAGCTGGCATACGACGTATAAGGATTTCGCGGTGATGGCGCCGGGTCCGCAGACGCTGAGCTTCTACCGGACAAAGGACAACGGCGATAACGGTTCGTCCATCGACGCCGTCTCCTGCTACCTTCTCAAGCCGGTGAATGCGGTGACGGACTGCTCGTCGTGGCGGCAGGTGCGGGCGGTTCTCGAGGCGGGCTACAGCGTGCGACTCGTGAAAGACATTTATCAGGACGACGCAACCCAGACCGGCGTCGGAAGCGGTCGGACGCAGTTTATCGACCTGAACGGCCACACCCTCTATGCCTACAACGCCAACGACCGTCAGCGTCTTTTCTATTGCTCAGGCGGCAATCTGACGATCAAGGACACCGTCGGCGGCGGTGCGATCGACGGGCGCGGCACTTCGTGCAGGTGGTATGGCGGCTGCGTGGTTTCGGAGGGTTCGGGTTCGACGGTCACCCTGGACGGCGACTTCACAATCAGGAACTTCGCCAACGCGAACGACTCGGGCGGCGAATACGACCGCGGCGGTGCGATCTGGGTCGAGAGCGGCTGTACGTTCAACATCAAGAACTGCACGATCGCGAACTGCTCGTCAACCGCCGGCGGTGGCGCGATCTACAACAAGGGCACGGTCACGATGTCCGGCGGCACGATCGTGGATTGCCGCTCGGAAGGTTCGGCCAACGGCGGCGCCATCTTCCATGAAGCGGGCACCCTGACGCTCTCGGGCGGCATGATCACGAACTGCGCGTCGAAGGTTTGTGGCGGCGGTGTCCGCGCGACGGCCGGCACATTCAATCTCTCGGGCACGAAGATCGTCGACTGCCGGTCGAACCGTAACGGCAACGGCATTCAGATGCACGGCTCGCTCACCTTCAACATGACGGGCGGCGAAGTCGTCGGGTGCGGCGATATCGCGGGGTCGTCCACTTCCGCCGGCAACCACGGTGGCGCGATTCTGATCTGGGACAACGTGACGGCGAATATCAAGGGCGGTGTCATCGCGAACAACTCGTCGGCGGCCGGTGGCGGCGCGATCACCTACGGCGGCACGTGTGCAGCTGTTACCATTTCCGGCGGCGTCTTCACCAATAATGTCTGCGCCGGCGGCATGGAGCTCCTTTATCGCTCGAGCGGCTCCAAGACGGCGTCCGTGACCGGCGGCTTCTTTGACAAGAACCCCATTACGACTTCGGCGAACACGACCTTCAGTGCGGTCGCCGAGACCGTGACCGGCTATGTCGCCGGCAATCCGGGCGCGGCGAACAAGGACGGCGAACTCTCTGGCGGCACTTATCCGTTCTGCCCGACGAACGAGCTCTACACCGGCGTCGGTGTCACGATTGCGCCCGATGCGACGCTCTCCGGCTCGGGTTCAAGTTGGACTATCACCTCGACGAACTTTGTCGAATGCTCGAACTGGATACAGGTGCGCGGCAACCTCATGGCCGGAAATAATGTCATCCTGATCTCTGATGTGGAACAGGATTCAAGCGGTCAGATGCAGTTGAACGGCTCGCAGAAGGTGATGATTGACCTGAACGGTCATACGATCAAGGCGAATACGCGCGTATTCGATCTGGTGGGCACTTCGTCCAAGTTGACGATGCTCGATTCGGTCGGCGGTGGCGTAATTGACGGACAGAACATCAGCCGCACCTATGCCGGCGGTTGCGTTAAGGTTTGCAGCGGAACCACATTCGTTTTCGAGGGTGGCACGATTCAGAACTTCAAGGTAACATCAAGCAATGGTGGTGCGGTCTACAGTGATGGAACGATCACGATGAACGGCGGCACGATCACGAACTGCGCGGCGGTCATCGGCGGCGGTGTGTATAACAACGGCTCGTTCACGATGAACGAAGGCGTCATCGAGAACTGCGCATCGACGACCACTACGGACTACTCTGGCGGCGGCGCAATTTACATGGCCGGCGGTACGTTCACCATGAACGGCGGCACGATCTGCAACAACACGTCCGTCAAGTCCGCCGGCGCGATCTTCGGTGTCAAAGCAGCTACTATTAATATCAACGGCGGTACGATCTCCGGCAATGTCAGCGGACAGTGCGGCGGCGCGTATTATGGTGGTTCGACCGTGACCATCCGGGGCGGACGCATCATCAACAACCGGGCGAGCTCCGACGGCGCGCTTTCGTATTCGGGTCCGCTTACGATCTACGGTGGCGTGATCACGAACAACACCGCGACCTCGCGCAATATGACGATCAACGCCTGCCAGAACAGCGGCACGATCTATGCGTCGACCATCTACGGCGGCATCATCGACGGCTTCATCGGCTACGA
>DCIH01000136.1 GCA_002317575.1 Verrucomicrobia bacterium UBA1731
CACACGGTAGGGGTCACTGGTCCGAGTCCAGTCGCGCCCACCAATGACATGAACAAAATCCATGGTGAAAGCCGTGGCTTTTTGTTTTTTTGCGAACCACAAAAGCGTTTCAATGCGTGGTATAATACACGGCAATCATGACAGTGCACGACACGATCATATCCGGCGTGAAAATCATCGATCCGGACATCCACCGCGATGCACGCGGCTATTTCTGCGAAACGTACAACGAGGCGCGCTACCGCGCCGCCGGCGTCGTCGCCGCATTCGTGCAGGACAACGAGAGCTGCTCCTCGCGCGGCGTGTTGCGCGGACTCCATTGGCAGGCGGGCGAGCATGCACAGGCGAAGCTTGTGCGCGTCATCCGCGGCGCGGTGTGGGACGTGGCCGTGGACATCCGCAAGGGTTCGCCCACGTTCGGCAAAAGCGTGAGCTGCGAACTCACCGCCGAGAACGGGCGGCAGTTCTTCATCCCGCGCGGTTTCGCCCACGGGTTCGTGGTGCTGGAGGACGACACGCTCTTCTCCTACAAGTGCGACAACGTCTACTGTCCTGAAGCCGAGCGCGGCCTCAAGTTCGACGATCCCGCGCTGGGGATCGTCTATCCGAATCCGGGACGACCGTTCCTCTTGTCCCCGAAGGATCTCAAGCATCCGCTGCTCGCGGAAATCGAACCGTGGAGCGCGTCATGAAGGTTCTGCTCACCGGCGGCAAGGGGATGCTCGGGCGCACGATCGTGCGCGTGTTGGACGGCACGCCCGCGCCGGATGGATCGGCGTTTAAGATCGTTCCCACGGATCTGCCCGACGTCGACATGCTCAATCCCGGCTCCCTCGCGGCCGCGCTCATGCGCGAGCAGCCGGACGCCGTGGTCCATTGCGCGGCGATGACGGCCGTGGACGCATGCGAGACGGCGCGCGAGAAGGCGTTTCTTTTGAACGAACAGGGCACGGCGAACGTGGCGGCGCTTTGCCATGCGCTGGGGGTCCGGCTCGTCGCCATTTCCACCGACTACGTGTTCGACGGCGATTTTGACCGTCCCTACCGCGAAACGGACGCGGCCACGGGCGGCCGCACCGTGTACGGACAGAGCAAATTCGCGGGCGAGGAGCGCGTGCGCGCGCTGTGTCCGAACCACGTGATCCTGCGCATTTCCTGGCTGTACGGATTCGGCGGACCGAGTTTCGTGCATGCGATGCTGAAGCTCGCCGACGGTACGCGCGCGTCGCTCAAGGTCGTGGACGACCAGCGCGGCAATCCCACAAGCGCCGTGGCCGTGGCGCGGGAGCTGGCGGCCGTGCTGGGCCGCCCCGAACTGCGCGGCACCATCCACGCCACCTGCGAAGGCGAGGCGAGCTGGGCGGAATTCGCGCGGGAGATATTCCGTCTCGCGGGACGCGACCAGACGGTCGAGCCGTGCACGACGGAGGAATTTCCGCGGCCCGCGCCGCGTCCGAAGAATTCGCGTTTGGAAAAGGCGGCGATCCGCGCGGCCGGCTTGCCGCCGATGCCGGATTGGCGCGCCGCGCTGTCGGAATTCATGAAGGAGGAGTTCGGGTATGGCCCGTAAAGGAATCATATTGGCCGGCGGCGCGGGAACGCGCCTTCATCCGCTCACGCGCGTCGTTTCGAAGCAGCTTCTGCCGGTGTACGACAAGCCGATGGTTTTCTATCCGCTTTCGACGTTGATGCTCGCGGGCATCCGCGAGGTGCTGATCATTTCGACGCCGCAGGATCTGCCGAATTTCCGGCGTCTTCTGGGCGACGGTTCGGACCTCGGCATGCGCTTCGAATACCAGGTGCAGGAAGTGCCGAACGGTCTGGCGCAGGCGTTCGTGCTGGGACGCGAATTTCTGGGGAACGATGACGCCTGTCTCGTCTTGGGCGACAACATCTTCTACGGTGCGGATCTTCCGCGGATGCTGCGCGAGGCGAACGCATCGAAGGATCCGACCGTGTTCGGGTATCGGGTGTCCGACCCCGAGCGCTATGGTGTCGTCGAATTCGACGGCGAAGGGCGCGCGGTGTCCTTGGAGGAGAAGCCCGCGAAACCGAAGTCGAATTTCGCGGTGGTGGGACTTTATTTCTACCCGAACGACGTCGTGAAGGCGGCGGCCGGACTGAAGCCGTCCGCACGCGGGGAATACGAGATCACGGATGTCAACAAGCACTATCTCGCGGAGGGTCGTCTCCAGGTGCGGACGATGGGGCGCGGCTATGCGTGGCTGGACACGGGCACGCACCAGTCGCTCGCGGACGCGACGAACTTCGTTCGTGCATTGGTCGAGCGTCAGGGCCTCCAGATGAGCTGCCTCGAGGAAATCGCCTGGTGCCAGAAGTGGATCGACGACGCCCAGCTCAAGAAGCTCGCGGAAGGGTACGGCAAGTCGTCCTACGGCGACTATCTCCGCCGCCTTACATCGTGAAATGCGCGATCCAGTTTCGTCCTCGGTGACGTCGGCGGAGCGACGTCACCCCCTTGTCCCTTGACCCTAACCCTTAACTCCTAACCCCTAACCCCCAACCCCTAACTCCTAACCCCTAACCCCTAACTCCT
>DCIH01000114.1:0-4266 GCA_002317575.1 Verrucomicrobia bacterium UBA1731
GCGCGCAGGTCGGCGCGCTTGGGAGTGCGACGATCACGGGCGCGAAGGGCGTCGCCGTCCAGGGTTCCGGCACGAAGGTCCTCGTGGACAAGGCGCTCGCGGTGAAGGCGACGGCCGACGGCGCGGACGTCGACATCAAGAACGGCGCGTATGTGGGCGCGAACAACGCGGACGCTGCGGACAAGACGACGGTCACGGCCGAGAAGGGCGCGGTGACGGTGGACGCGGCACAGCTGGTCGCGCACAGGGACCTGACGGTCACGGCGGCGAAGGATGTGACGGTGAAGAGCAACGCGAAGGTCGGTTCGGACAACGATCTGGACGTGACGACTTCGGCGGACGGTTCGATTGCGGTCTCGGCCGGCGCGGACGTCTACGGCAGGAACGCCGTGAAGCTCGACGCGGGCAAGGACGTCACGGTGGACAACGCGCTGGTGAAGGCGGGCTCGTTCGACGTCAATCCGTCGACAGGCGCGGTGACGCCGAAGGCGAATCCCGGCACGGGCACGCTGACGATCGAAGCGGACGACGCGGTGACGATTTCGGCCGGCGCGCAGGTCGGCGCGCTTGGGAGTGCGACGATCACGGGCGCGAAGGGCGTGACGGTTGGACTTGAAACCGGTACCGAGACCGCGAAGATTCTCGTGGACAAGTCGCTCGCGGTGAAGGCGACGGCTGAGAACGCCAATGTCGTCATCCGCAACGGCGCGAAGGTGCTTGCGAACAATGATATCACGATCGACACTGCCGCTGGCAATGTCGGCATCGGCAGGAACAGCGACGCGACGGACGAGACGGTCGTGCAGGCGCAGCGCAACATCGTGGTGACGTCCAAGAACGACGCGAAAGTGTGGGGATCGCACGTGAAGGCGATGTCCGGAACCCTGTCGGTCGATGCGCAGAACGGCGAAATCGTCGTGAATGCCAAGGATGTGACCGCCGGAAAGAGCGTACGGTTCGCGGCCGAGCAGACGGTTCAGCTTGAGTCCGACGTCACGGCCGGCGAGCATCTGACGGTCATCGGCGCTTCGGTCTATCAGGGCGGCACGCTCAAGGCGCTGGACGGTTCCGTCTACGTCGAGGCGAACGGCGCAACAGTCGGAGACGGATCGATCGAGATGGGCGGATCCGCGCGGACGGAAGCGACGCACATGACGGATCCGACCGAAAAGAACGGCCGCGGAAACATCCTCTATTGGTCGCGCAACGGCAGCATCTCGGCGGCGCCCGGAACGGCCACGCTCCAGGCCGACGCCGTCCATGACGGCGCCATCGGCATGGTTGCGGTCGAGGACGCCGGCGAAAACATCAACATCATCGGCCGTCGCGTGAAGGCCGAAGCGCAAAACGAGGTGAAGGGGCATTTGGTCGGCACTCTCGGTTATGGCGTGAAGTCGCTGGGAACGGTTGAACTCACCCACGAGGGCGGCACCATGACCATCCAGCAGGGCGTGCTCACGACCGACGACAAGGTCGTTCGGGTGGACGGCGTGAACGCCACCACCGGCGCGGCGGTGGAAAAAGACGTGGCGATGGCTGCGCCGGCCGGCGAAGCCACCGGCATCGAGGCCGCTGGTGACATGACGATCCGCGGCGACAACGATTCGAACATCGTCGTCGCGCCGGAATCCCAGATCACGGCCGGAAGCGATGTCGTGATCGAAATCGACGGCAACCTCGCGACGATGGGCGACGGCAAGATCGTCGCCGGCGACGATCTGTTCGTAGACGTGGGCGCTTCGACGCCGCAGATCAACGTCGCGGTGGGTGACACGATCACGGCGCGGAGCGGCGAGCGCGTCATGGCGTTCAAGACCGTTGGTGGAAAGCTGTATCCCGAAATCGTCGGCAACGATTCGAAGACGGCGGTGTTCGTGGACGGCCGTATCGCGGGCGGAAATTCGACCGACTTCTCGCTCCTCCAGGGCATCACGAAAGACGCCAACCAGGGCAACGCCAAGCTGATGCCGACATTCGCATACGCGGCGAACCTGTTCCCCGCGTCCGGTTCCGAGGGCATGCAGTCACCGGCCTCCGATGCCACGCAGTCGAACATGACGAGCGACAAGGGTTCCCTTGACATGGTTCAGGTGAAGTAATCGCGCACGGCGCGGGAAGGGATAGCGGACGTGATCGATGTTTCGAGAAGGGGTTTCATTGGCGGGGTTTCGGCGTTGGCGTTGGGCGGTTGCGCGACGGCGGGCGGCGGGCGCGGCGCGTCCGCCCTGCCTGGGAACGCGCCGGGAGGCGATGCGGGCAAGGACGGTGAAACGCTTGGTAGGGCGGCCTCGACGAGGCCGCCGACGTCGCTGCTGGCGTCCGAGCCGTGTCTGCAGGCGCCGGGGCCGGACACGATGGGCGTCGTGTTCGCGCTGGGCGGCACCGCGAACGGTTTCGTCGACTACGGTGAGAAGCCTGACCTTTCCGACGCGTGCCGCGTGAAATGCGGCGGGCTGCGCGTCACCGGCTGGAACGACCGCGTCGCGCAGGTGCGTCTCACGGGTCTCAAGAGCGCCACCAAGTACTACTACCGCATCGGCGCGTGGCGCATTTCCTACAAGGGCGGCTACGCGATGAAGCAGCTCGAGGAGGTCCTCTCGCCCGCGATCCATTCGTTCGTCACGGCCGGCGAAAAGGCCGCGTCGCATTTCTGCGTGATGAACGACACGCACGCGCGCTGGGACGCGTTCACGAAGGTGACGGACAAGGTCGCCGAACTCGCGCCGCCGGTGTGCATCTGGAACGGCGACGCGACGAACACCACCGAGACGATCGACGAGGCGATCAAGGTTTTCCTCACGCCCGAGCAGAGCCCCGCGTATGCAACGGACGTGCCGATTCTCTTCGAGAACGGCAACCACGATTTCCGCGGGCGCTTTTGCGCGCTCGAACTGGACAAGGTGGTGATGACGCGCCACCCCGCCGAGCGCGATTCGCGCTTCTGGGATCTGCCGCGCAACGTGGCGTACCGACAGGGCGACGTCGCGCTGATCGGCCTCGATACGGGCGAGGACAAGCTGGACACGAATCCCGCGTTCGCGGGGCTCTTCAACATGAAGCCCTACCGCGAACTGCAGACGGAATGGCTCAAGGCGCAGTTCAAGCGTCCCGAAATCGCGTCCGCGCCGTATGTGGTGGCGTTCTGCCACATTCCGCTTTTCGACGCGAATCCCAAGGCGAATCCGGGCGATGTCGCGCCGGCGGACAAGGATCCCAGGTATACGCACGATTTCGCGCTCTGGCAGCGCACGTGCGCGAAGATGTGGGGGCCGGTGTTCGCGGAGCACGGCGTGCAGCTCGTCATCGCGGCGCATGATCACGAGTACCGCTACGACGCGCCGACGGCGGACCGTCCCTGGGCGCAGATCGTGGGCGGCGGTCCCGACCTCGATCTCACGTGGGACAAGAAGAAGGTGCCCGCGGGGCGTTTCGCCACGGTGATCGAAGGCAAGGTCGCCGGCGGCAAGCTGCAGATGACGGTGCACAACGTCCGCACCGGAAAGGTCGCAGGCCAGTTCGCGTTCTCCCCGCGCGTCTGAACTTTCAACGTTCAACTTGCCACATTCGGCCGCATATTTGGTATCATTTCAACCTCAAGGAGATCGGGTTGGAATGAACGGAATTTCGAGACAAGGATCTTTGGACGGCGCGACCGTCATCGAAGAAATAGCGACCCTGTGCACCGCGGCCAAGGCCGCGTCCCGCGAACTGCGCAAATTCTCCACCGCGGAGAAGAACGCCGCCCTCGAGGCGATCGCCGCCGCGCTCGAAGCGAACCGCGCGGCGATCGGCGCCGCGAACGACGCGGACGTCGCCGCGGCCCGCGCGGCGGGCCTCGCGCCCGCGCTGGTGGACCGCCTGACGCTCACCGACGCGCGCTTTGCGGACATGGTTGCGGGCGTTCGCCAGGTGGCGCGGCTCGCGGACCCCGTGGGCGAAACGATCTGGACGCGCGACCGGCCGAGCGGCATCGCGATCGAAAAAGTGCGCGAACCGTTCGGCGTCGTCGCCGTGGTGTTCGAGAGCCGTCCCAATGTGTTCGTGGACACGGCGGCGTTGTGCCTGAAAACCTCCAACGCCATCGTGCTGCGCGGCGGCAAGGAAGCGCTCGCGAGCAACAAGGCGCTCGCGGCGGCCGTGCAGGCGGGCCTCGCGCAGGCGGGCTTCCCCGCGGCGGCGGTGCAGCTCGTCACGAGCACGGACCACTCTGGCGTCGCGGAGCTCGTGCGCCATCCCGAGTGGGTGGACGTGGCGATTCCGCGCGGC
>DCIH01000114.1:4318-13689 GCA_002317575.1 Verrucomicrobia bacterium UBA1731
GTGCTGAAGCACTACAAGGGCGTGTGCCACGTGTACGTGGACGACAAGGCGGATCTCGCGATGGCGCTGGCGATTCTGGACAACGCCAAGACGCAGCGTCCGAGCGCGTGCAACGCGGCGGAGTGTCTGCTCGTGCAGGAGGACCTTGCGCCGCTGTTCTTGCCGATGGTGCGCGTCTGGGCGGCGGACAAGGGCGTGGCGCTCCACGAAGGGGCCGACTGCGACTGGTCGCGCGAGTTCCTCGCGCTGGAGCTGAACGTGGGGCGCGTCAAGGATGTGGCGGCGGCGATCGCGCATGTGAACGCGCACGGCAGCCACCATTCCGACTGCATCGTGACGATGGACAAGGCGCGCGCGGACCTCTTTCTGCGCGACGTCGATTCCGCCGCCGTGTACTGGAACGCGTCCACGCGCTTCACGGACGGCGCCGAATTCGGCATGGGCGCGGAGATCGGGATTTCTACGGACAAGCTGCACGCGCGCGGTCCGATGGGGCTCGAAGAACTCACCACCTACAAATACCGCGTCGTCGGCGACGGCGCCATTCGCGGGTAAGCGGCCAGGGAAACGTCGATGGATCAACACGACATGTTCGCCGAAATGCTCGGCATCAAGAAGGAACCGCCGCCCGCGAAGAAGAAAAAGCCCGCGCCCGTCGAGTCGGCGGCGGAGATGGAAGCGGTTCCCGAAGTGGAGCCGGAGGTCGTTCCCGCGGAAGACGCGGAACCCGACGAGTTGGACGTCCAGAAGGTGGTGGTGGAGGAGCTCGCGGCGGACGCCGCGCGTCTCTCGGAGGAGAACGCGCGGTTGGCGGAAGAGAACGGCCGGTTGGCCGAGGAGAAGTCGCGCCAGATGGCGGCAAGCGTCGGATCTTTGGCCGAGAGCGCCCGCTTGGGTTCGGAGAATGTCGCCCTCGCAGCGCGCATCGTCGCTTTGGGCAAGGCCTTGACCGACAAGGACGCCGAGCTGGCGGCGCTGCGGCGCGAGAACGCCGAGCTGCGGAGCGAGAACGCCGCGCTCGAGGAGAAGCTCGCGCGCATGGCGCGTGCGCGCTACGCGAGGATGAAGGTTGAAAGGTTGAAGGGTTGAAGGGGTGGGGGATGGAAAACATGAAAAAGAAATTGTTTGCGTTGGTGGCGGGGATGGCGGTTGGCGCTTGGGCGGCGGACGCCGGGAAACTGGCGGCGGGCTTCGACGCGCCGCCGCACGATTGCTTCCCGGAGACATGGTACCACTTCATCAACGGGAATGTCACGAAGGAAGGCATCGCGGCCGACCTCGACGCCTTGAAGCAGGCGGGCGTTTCCGGCGTCCAGTTCTTCCACGGCGGCGGCATCGGCACGGAGCCGTGGCCGGGCGTCCCCGAACCGCTCAACTGCCTGAGCGCGAAGTGGGACGACTGCGTGCGCTACATCGCGGACGAATGCCACACGCGCGGGCTCACCTTCAAGATGCAGAACTGCCCCGGCTGGTCGATGTCCGGCGGGCCGTGGATCAAGGCGCAGGACGCGATGCGGTCGATCGCGTGGAGCACGACCTTCTCGAAGGGCGGCAAAACGGCGCTGCCGCTCCCCGCCACGGCGACGGACGACAAGGCCGGCCGCGACTGGCGCGACATCGTGGTGGTGGCGTTCCCGCGTCCCGCGGGCGACGGCGCGATGCTGGAGATGAAGAAACTTCCCGAGCAGGACGAAGGGCGCACGCTCACATGGGAGGCGACGAGCGCCGAGCCGTTCTGTCTGCGCACGCTGGAGATGCCGTGCGCGCAGGCGATGAACCACGGGCGCTGCTACGATCCCGAGGTGTCCGCGACGCTCGCCGTGGAGGAGAATGGCAAATGGCGCGATCTGCGCACGTGGGCGATGCCGCGCAGCAACTGGCAGGACGACCAGCCGTTGTCGCTGGCGACGCCCGAGACGACGGCGAAGAAATTCCGCGTGACGGTGGCGGGCAAATCCTACGCGCCGAAGGTGCCGCAGGTGCGGCTCTTCGGCCGCGCGTATCCGCACAGCTGGGAATCGGAGAGCGCGAACTGTCTGCGCGAGCTGATGCACGACGCGCCGTGCGCGAACGCGCAGGGCGCGTACGTGGATCCGGCGGCGATCAAGCGCTTTCCCGGCGGCGCGTCCGTTGAGCTGCCGCCCGGCGACTGGACCGTTCTGCGCATCGGCCACGTGAACACGCTGCGGCGGAACGGTCCCGCGCCCGCGGAGGCGACGGGCTGGGAATGCGACAAGCTCGCGAAGAAGGGCATCGAGCAGAGCTTTAAGGGCTATGTGGGGCGGTTGACGCGCAAGGGCGGTCCGCTCGAAGGCAA
Organism: Verrucomicrobia bacterium UBA1731; assembly: GCA_002317575.1. Taxonomy (GTDB): domain Bacteria; phylum Verrucomicrobiota; class Kiritimatiellia; order RFP12; family UBA1067; genus UBA1731. Next base: position 6,636 of record DCIH01000114.1, read on the forward strand.
GCTGGACGGCATGATCCTGGACAGCTGGGAGTGCTGTTGCCAGACGTGGACGGACGGCATGGACACGCTCTTCAAGGACAAGTGGGGGTACGGTCTCGAGAACTGGTGGCCGGCCTTGTGCGGCTACGTGGTGGGCGACCGCGAAAAGACGACGTGCTTCTACCGTGACTGGCGCGTGAACATCTCCGACCTCCTGACGAAGAACTTCTACGGCCGCATGGGCGAACTCGCGCGCCAGAACGGTTTCTCGGTGGCGTTCGAGACGGCGAGCGGCGATGTGTTCCCCGGCGACATCCTCGAATACTACAAGGGCGCGGACGTGCCGATGTGCGAATACTGGCGCGCGGCCGAGGCGGGGTTCGGTCCGAAATGGATCGAGAATCCCGAGTTCAAGCCGTTCCGTCCCACGGTGAGCGCGGCGCGGCTGTACGGCAAGAAGCGCGTGGACGCCGAGGCGCTCACGGGGGGCCTCAGCTGGAACGAGGATTTCCGCCACTTCAAGTGGCACGTGGACCGCGCGTTCGCGAAGGGCGTCACGCACCATGTGTTCCACACCTGCACGCACAATCCGCAGCCGAACGGGTTGCCGCCCGGGCCGAGTTTCGGCGACTGGCAGATCGGTTCGCCCTTCGTGCGCGGCCAGCGCTGGTGGAAGCTGATGCCGTATTTCACGAAATACCTCGCGCGCTGCACGTGGATGCTCGAGCAGGGGCAATCCGCCGCCGACGTGCTCGTGTACCTGGGCGACGAGCAGGACCACAAACCGCGCGAAAACAGCACGCCCGTGCCGGCGGGCTACGAGTACGACTACCTGAATCCGGACGGTCTCATGAACTTTGTTTCCGTGAAGGACGGGCGTTGGGTCACGAAGGCGGGGCTTTCGTACGCCGTTCTGTACGTGCAGGACAACCGCCGGCTCCGTCCCGGGACGCTCCAGAAACTGGAAGCCGCGAAGAAGGCGGGCGCCGAGGTGGTGGGGCTCGCCGGCGACGCGCGCACGCTCGCGGACGTCCTCGCCGCGCGCGGCGTGAAGCCGGACGTGGAGACGCTGTCCGGCCGCGCGTTCTGGCAGCACCGCCGCGACGCGGACGCCGACTGGTACTTCCTCGCGCCCGCGGACGGCCAGGAGACGAAGGTGCGTCTGCGCGACGCGGCGGGCCGCGCGTGCGAAATCTGGAATCCGCGCACGGGCTCGCGGACGGCGCTCGCGGACGGCGTGGTGGCGTTCGACGAATCCGTGTTCGTGGTGGCGCACAAGCGCGCCGGCGAGGGCGCCGTCGCCACAACGCGCGGCCGCACGGCGGGCAAGTCGATCGTGGGCATGTGGACCGTGTCGTTCGACAAGGGCTTTGGCCGCGACCAGCCGATGCGTCTCACGACGCTCAAGCCCTGGAAGGATCTCGCGGGCACGGACGAGGCGAAGCACTACGCCGGCACGGCTACATACGCGATCGATTTCGAGTGGGACGGGAAGGCAACCGTGCTCGAAACGCCGCATCTGGAAGGCGTCGCCGAAGTGCGCGTGAACGGCCAGCTCGCGGGCGCCATCTGGTGCGCGCCGATGCGGCTCGATCTGGCGGGGCTGCTCAGGCCTGGGAAGAACCATCTGGAAATCATGGTCGTCACGCCGTGGTACAACCGTCTCGTGTACGACGCCGGCCAGCCGGTGGAAAAGCGCAAGACATGGACGCGCGGCGGTCCCGGAACGAACGCGACGCTGAAGGTTTCCGGCCTGCTCCCGCCCGTGTTGCTGAAATAGTCCGCAGAACGATCACAAGGAGAAACGAAACATGACCACACGCAAAAACTTCCTGCTCGGCGGCGCTTCGGCGCTCGCGTTCGCGTCTTCGTTCACCGCCGCCGCCGACACGGACAGTCCGCAATTGGCGGCGTCCAAGAAATGGTTCAAGAAAGCCCAGTACGGCATGATGGCGCACTGGGGGCTCTATTCGATGCTCGGCGGCGAATGGAAGGGCAAACGCATGGGCCAGGCGTACATCGGCGAATGGATCCAGCAGTACTACCGCATCCCGAACGCCGAATACGCCGCGCTCGCCAAGGCGTTCAATCCCGTTTTCTTCAATGCGGACGAATGGGTGCAGCTTGCGCGCGACGCGGGCATGAAGTACATCGTCCTCACGTCCAAGCACCACGACGGTTTCGCGATGTTCCGCAGCAAGGTCTCCAAATTCAACATCGTCGACGCGACGCCGTTCAAGCGCGATGTGGTGGGCGAGCTCGCCGAGGCCTGCCGCAAGCACGGGCTCCGGCTCGGGCTCTACTACTCGCAGGACCTCGACTGGCACGAGCGCGGCGGCGGCGGCTTCACCGTGGGCAAGACGTGGACCGACGGCGCGGGCTACTGGACGAACAACTGGGACTTCAAGGACGTCACGCGGGACGACTTCAACCGCTATTTCGAGGAGAAGTCCAAACCGCAGGTGCGGGAGATCCTCACGCAGTACGGCGACCTGTGTCTCATCTGGTTCGACATCGGCTTCACGCCCACGAAGGAGCAGTCCAACGATCTGTACGACATGGTGCGCAAGCTCCAGCCGGGCTGCCTCATCAATTCGCGCATCGGCTGCGGCAAGTGCGACTACACATCGGCCGGCGACAACGAAATCGTCAACGACGACAAGAGCGGCATGCTGTTCGAGACGCCCGCCACGATCAACGACACGTGGGGCTACAAGGCGCACGACCAGAACTGGAAGACGGCCGAACAGATCCGAAACAACCGCGAGCACCTGAACAAACTCGGCGCGAATTACCTCCTGAACGTGGGGCCGGATGGCCTCGGCCGCATTCCCGCGCCGTGCCACGACATCCTGCGCGCCGCGGCCCCCAAGGCGTGACGCCGCGGTTGCGGAGTCCGGCTTCGTAGGGTATAATGCGCGCATTTGCGATTTCAGCTTTTTGACACGGTTTCACAAACAAAAGGACACGGAATGAAAATCAACAAAACGACGCTGGCGGCCTGCGCGGCCGCGGCCGCGTGCGGGGTTGCGGGCCTCGGATGCTTCACGCAGGGCAAGCAGGATGGCGCCGCCGGCAAGCAGGACGCCGCCGCCGTTGGCGGGACTTCGCCCACCGTGGTGTACGCGGAGAACTTCCAGAAGCTCGGCAACTACGCGCCGGGCGTGGTGCGGGATCGCGCGTCCGTCGGCATCGACAACGAACCGTGCTGGGAGCAGTACTTCGCGATGTCCGTGCATCCCAAGAAGGATCTGCTCCTGTGGGAGAAGGGCATTCCCGTCGCGAAGGGCGATTTCGACTTCGGTTTCGAAGTGCGCAACAACGCCGCCGTCGGCTACGCGCTCGTGCTGGGCGACCAGAAGGTCTCCATCACGAACGACTTCAAGAAGGGCTGGGGCGCGGTGCAGGTGAAGGCGCGCGGCGGCCAGGCCGATGTGTACCTCATGAAGGACCGCGTCTACGAGAAGTTCGCGTCGGTGAAGGTTCCGAAGGATCTCGCCACGGTGAACGTGTTCGCGCCGTCGAACGCGAACTTCAACGTCAAGAACGTGCTTTCGGAGACGGCGCGCGACGGCTTCCAGATCGACACGTCCGTGAAGCGCCTCTTCGCCGACTTCGCGTCGCTCGAACAGCCGTTCGAGGGGACGGTCTGCGACGCGCCCGTGGCGGTGACGCTGCCGGACGCGCCGCGCTGCGGCATCCGTCTCCAGAAGAACGCCGGCCAGATCGCCGTCGTCTGGCAGAACGTCGTCAAGAAACCCGGCAAGAAGGGCGAGCCGGCGACGGAATCGGTGCAGGCGTATTCGAACCTCGTGACGTTCGCGTCGGGCAAGTCGTTCAAGGACGGCGTGCTGCGGTTCCCCGGCCTCGGCGATCGCTACGTGCTGCCGCACAAGTTCGCGTTCGGTTCCCGCGCCGAGTGGGGCGGGCCGATGCCGCAGATGGCGGATCTGAAGCGCGAGCTGGCGCTGGTGCCGAACGCCACGAACCACGTCACGGACATCGACTTCGTGAAGACGGCCGACGGCACGCAGGTCTGGATCGACGGCAACTATGTGTCGACGCGCAAGGCCACGAAACCGTGTGCGTTCGTCCTTTCGGGCGGCGCGAAGTACGCGCTCAAGCCCGCGGCCGAAGCCGGCAAGCCCGAGTTCGTGAAGCTCGACCTCGCGGCGAACCCCAAGGCGAAGGCCTTCGCGAAGGCGGAGCTCAAGCGCGTCAAGGTCGGCGGCGGCATTCCGGTCGATGTCGTCAAGCCCCTCGATTCGCAGGACATCGCCATCTGCCATCAGGTGAAGGGCGCGTGGGCGCTGGAAGTCGAAGAGTACTTCTCCCGCAACCGCGGTCCGCTCATGGGCTTCCCGTGCGAGTCGCACTTCATCCTGCCGGCCGCGCTCTACAAGAAGGTCGCGATCGTGTTCGCGCTCGACCCCGATCCGAAGAAGGACGCGATCCTCACGGTGACGTTCGCCCGCTACGGCGCCGAGATCGGCGGCAACAAGCTCAAGCAGACGACGGTCGACTTCACCAAGGGCGTGCCCGAGACGTGCAGGAAGGTCGGCGAAGTCGCGCTGAACGGACAGACCGTGCCGCTCTACTACACGGAGATCGACGTGGATCTCGGCAAGATCCTCGACTTCACCACGCGCGACTTCATCAATGTCGAATTCACGGGCAAGCTCTGGGAGAACTTCCAGCAGGACGACAAGTCCATGCGCCCGGATCCGGCTTCCAGCTCGTCCTTCAACCTCTTCGGCGTCACGCTCGTGAAGAGTCCGGTGAAGGCGACGCCCGTGTTGAGCGGTCCTGCGAACTGCTTCACCCAGGACGCCGCGAAGAAGACCACCGCGCTTGAGATCGCGAGCGGCTTCGGCACGGCGAAGGGCGAAGTCGAATGCCGCATCCTGGACGAGGACGGCAAGGAGGTGAAGACCTTCACGGAGTCGTTCAAGGTCTCCGGCGACGAGAAGAAGACGGTGGTCGCGGACTTCTCCGACTTCGGCCCTGGCTGGTACGAGATCCTCTGGACGGTCAAGGAAGGCGGCCAGGCCACGGTCACGCACCGCGGCGCTTTGGGCGTGGTGCCGCCGCTCGCCCGCATGTGGTCCCAGACCGCGTCGCCCTACGCGACGTGGCTCTTCATGGGCACGCACGGCGCGCCGACGGACGGCGAATGGGCGGGTCAGCTCCTGCAGATGGCGGGCATCCGCAAGGCGTATCTCGACAAGAAGTACGCCGACAAGTACGGCGTCATTCCGATCGGTTCCGCGCACGCGCCGTCGGAGTGGGACGTGGCCAAGACGAACTACGAGGAAATCGTCGTCAAGAACGTGCAGAAGGCGCTCAAGGAGAAGCCGTTCGTAGACCACATCATGCTGTGGCACGAATCGTCGCCGGGCGGTGAAGACCAGTGCTACGAGCTGCTGGGCCTGCCGGTTCCCGAACCGGGCGAATGGACGAAGAAGCGCAACGCGCGCGTCGCGAAGTACGTGACGGAGACGGCGCGCATCGTCCACAAGCACTTCCCCGGCGTCAAGGTGCAGATCGGCAACACGTCCGCTTCCGTGGGCGCGGTGACATATCCGATGCGCGGCGGCGCGGATCCCGCGGCCTACGACGCGATCGGCCTCGAATCGCCCTCGCAGATGGTGCCGCCGGAGCGCTTCAATGAAGTCGGTCTCCTCGGTCTCTTCCTGGCGCGCGATCTCGCCACGAAGTGGGCGAAGCGTCCCGTGAAGGTGAACGGTTGCTACGAGTTCATCTACCGCAGCGAGCGCGACATCGGCCAGGAGCTCCAGGGCGAATACCAGGCGCGCGACGTGGTCATCTGCCTCGCGCACGGCTTCACGCTCATCAGCCCCGGCATCTTCTTCGACTGCTCGTCGGGCTACTACAACGGCCTCTGGGGCGGCTCCGGCATCATGGAACGCGAGCCCTGGTGCTATCCGAAGAAGGCGTACGTGGCGTACGCGGTGGCGACGAAGGTCCTCGACGACGTGACATACACGCGTGCGCTCGACACGGGTTCCTCCACGGTCTACGCGCTCGAGTTCAAGCGCGCGGACGGCAAGTACGTGACGGCGACCTGGTCGGCGCGCGGCGAGTTCTACTTCGACTTCGACGGCGACGCGGAACTCGTTTCGCTCTACGGCAAGAAGGCCGCGAAGCACGCGGGCGGGCGTCTCGTCTACATCGTGTCGGCGGCGCCGATCAAGAACTTCAAGATCTCGAACCGCACGTTCCCGCTCGAGGACGGCATCTTCAAGGACGCCGCTGTGGTATGCGACGTCTCCGCGCAGCAATTCGCGGTAGAGCCCGATCCGGGCGTCGCATCGACCAGGCACAACTTCTTCCCGCAGATGAAGCCGGGCGACTTCGAGACGAAGAAGGTCGTTGACCCCGTCCGCGGCGACGCGATCGAGGTGACGCTCAAGAGCGACCCCGCGAAGACGACGTCGTTCTGGACGGAATACACGACGCTCCGGTTCGCGCAGCCGATTCCCGTGGCGGGCAAGCCCAGCGTGCTGGGCGTCGAAGTGATGGGCAACTCCAACTGGGGCCAGTTCCGCTTCGAAATCGAGGACGCCGACGGCGAAGTGTTCAAGAACCTCTCCACGGGCGACGGCTGGGGCTGCGACGTCATGGACTGGCCGGGCCGCCTCGCGGTGGCGTTCGACGGCTGGAGCTGGGTGGGGCAGTCGCTGCGCGCGAACAAGCTCTTCCCGGACCACTCGCCGGCGACCTACGAAGAGCAGTGGCAGAGCCAGGGCGGCGACAAGATCATCAAGTATCCGATCAAGATCCGCGCGCTCACGATCGGCATGAACCGCGACAAGACGAACCTCTTCGGGTTCGAGCCGTCCGTGCCGAAGATCCTGATCAAGTCCATCCGCGCGAAATAAGACACGCACGACATGGCGGGCGGCCACGGCATCCTGAAGAACACGGCGGTCGTGGCCGCCCTCACCGCGTTTTCGCGCGTGCTGGGGCTCGTCCGCGAGATGCTGCAGAGCCGGTTCGTCGGCGCGGGCGTCGAGCAGAGCGCCTTCGCGCTGGCGTTCGCGATTCCGAACAT
>DCIH01000114.1:13701-23852 GCA_002317575.1 Verrucomicrobia bacterium UBA1731
GCGCAAGCTGTTCGGCGAAGGCGCGATGACGGCGGCGTTCGTGCCGGTGTTCAAGGGCTGCGTGGAAACCGAGGCGCGCGAGAAGGCCGTCAAGCTCGCGCGCGCGGTGATGACGATGATCCTGCTCATGCTCGCGGCCATCGTCGCGCTCGTGTTCCTGGGACTTGAGACGTCCGTCGCGTGGCGCCACGAGCTGGAACTGTCCGGGCGTACGCTGCTGACGATACGCCTCGTCAAGACGCTGCTGCCGTACATGATCTTCATCTGCGGGGCGGCGTTCGGCATGGGCGTGTTGAACGCGATGGGTCGCTTCAAGGCGGCCGGTTTCATGCCGTGCCTGCTGAATGTCTTCTGGATCGGCATCCTCGCGTGGATCGCGTTCCATCCCGAGCTCAAGCTCGATCAGCGCATCCACCGCGTCTCGATGGCGATTCTCGTCGCCGGCGCCGTCCAGATGGCGTACATGCTGTGGAGCATGCACCGCGCGGGCGTGACGCCCGGCATCACATTTCGCGGCTGGGGCGACGAAAAGGTGCGTCTCGTGTGGCGCAACACGGCCGTCGCCGCCGTGGGTGCGGGTGCCGTGCAGATCAACTACATGCTTGATACCGCGCTTGCGCAGATCGCGGCGCCGTGGGCGGCCGGCGTCATCGGCTACGCGGAGCGGTTGATGGATCTGCCGCTGGGCGTCATCGGCGTCGCGTTTGGCACGGTGCTCTTGCCAACGTTCGCGGGTCTGTTCGCGAAGGGGGACGTGCCGGGCGCGCGCGAGGCGTTCGTCTCCTCGGCGAAGAACATGCTGTTCGTGATGCTGCCGGCCGCCGTGGGACTCGGCATTCTCGCGCCCGAGGTGACGGGCGTCATCTACCAGGGCGGCGAATTCGACGCCACGGCGACGGTGCGCGTGTCGCGCGCCGTGTCATGCTACGCGTTCGGGCTGGCGTTTTTCGGATTGCAGAAATCGCTGGTGCCGTGGTTCCAGGCGCAGAACGACATGAAGACGCCGCTCAAGGTGTCCGTGTGGATGGTGTGCCTGAACGCGGTTTTGAACGTGCTGGCCGTTTTCGGGTTGCCCGTCGAGTGGCGGCACGTGGGGCTTGCGGGGTCCACGGTTTTGTGCGCGGCTTTGTCGTGCGTGCTTCTCTCGGCGCTCGCACGCCGCAAGAACGGCGCGCTCGGCTGGCGCACGCTCGTGCCGGCGCTTGCGCGGATTCTGGTGGCGTGCGCGCTGATGGCGGCCGCGCTATTGGCCGTGCGTCCGTTGCTGGCGAATCGCGCGCCCGTGCTGGCGCTCGCCGTTTTGGTGGCGGCCGGCGGCGCGACGTATTTCGCGTCGTCGCTCGTGCTCATGCCGTCCGCGCTCAAGCAGGCGGTGAAGCGCCTGCGCCGCCGCCGGTGAGATCGCGGGTCGCCACGATTGCGGCATCACCAGGGGGTGGCGTCGCTCCGCCGACGCCACCAAGCTCGCAACTGGGGCGTGATTTTCATGAACATGGTCACGCCGGCGGAGCGGCGTGACCCCTTTGTCGCTTTTCGTTGTCGCTTTGCGGGGTTGGTGTTTCTTTGGTACAATGTGTGGCATGAAAACAACTCAGCTTTCCTTTTTCACGGCGGCCGCTTTGGCCGCTTTTTGTTCATTCGCCGACACGTCTTCCGTGAAGGTGATGTGCGCGCGCGCGTCGCACCAGTACGCGGTGGGCGAGAAGGCGGAATTCGACGTGACGGCCGAGAAGCCCGGGACGCCCGTCAAAATCTGCTTCTCCCGCGCGTATCTGCCGCCGATGGAAACGCTGCTCACCACGACGCCCGTGCGCGTGTCGTGCGGTTTGGGCGAACCCGGGTTCGTGGTGTGCAAAGTGCAGGAGCGCATGCCCAACGGCGGATTCGGCAAGCAGGTCGCCGCCGGCGCCGGCTTCGAGCCGTCCCGCATCAAGACGACACTGCCGCCCGTGGCGGACTTCGACGCGTTCTGGGATGCCGCGTTCAAGGAACAGGACGCGATTGCGCCCGATTTCAAGATTGAGCGCGCGTACAGCAACGGCGTGCAGCTCGTGTCCTGCCAGACCGTGTGGGGTACGCGGATGTATGGCTTTTTGCACGTGCCGAAAGGCGCGAAGGGTCCGGTGCCGCTGATGGTGAACGTGGGCGGCGGCGACAGCATCGTGGTGCAGAAGCACGCGGTGGACGCGGCGAACACGGCCGAGTTCGCGCAGCGCGGCTACCTGTTCATCCACCTGCCCGGTTTCGCGCCCGTGGCGGACACGTGGCCGGAGTCGGCGGCGCTGAACAAGAAGTGGCTCGAGGAGAACAAGATCGCCGGCGGCTCCCTCATCTACTGGAATGTCGAGGAGAACAATCCGCGCAGGCGCTGGTACTACCGCTGCATTCTCGGCAGCTGCCGGCTGATCGACTACGCCGTCCAACAGGAGGGCGTGGACCGCGCGCGCGTGTACTACACGGGCGCGTCGACGGGCGGCGGATACGGCGTGTTCCTCGCGGCGTTCAGTCCGCACATCCGCGCGGCCGTGTGCGAAGTGCCGAACTACGGCAACGCAGGCGGTCCCTCGGCGGGCAAGCCCTCGGGCGAAGACGACCGCGGCAAGTACTGGCAGACGTCCCTCTATTTCGATTCCGCGCACTGCGCGCCGCGCATCACATGTCCCGTGTTCATGAGCTGCGGCTACACGGACAACTCGTGCTGTCCCGAAACGGTGTATGCCATCTACAACCAGTTGCGCTGCAAGAAGGTGATGTACGACAAGATCGAGAACGGTCACGGCGACGTCCCGAAGGGCTATTACGCCGTGCGCAAGGCCTGGCTCGAAGACACCTTCGGCATGTGATGCCGGACGCGCGCAGGTGACGTTCAAGCCGCCAGAGCTCGACGATGCGGACGCCGTGAGGTCGTCCGCTTTTTCCTGCGGCACGCGCGAGAACACGGCGTCGTTCGTCAATCTCTGGCTGTTGCGGGAGAAGTACGGCACCGAAATCGCGTTCTTCGAAGGACGCCTCGTGCGCCACTACGCACGCGGTTCGTTCGCGGGCGCGTTTTCGTTCTTCGCGCGGGAAGAGGACGACGTCGGCGCGCTTCTGCGCGCGCTCGAGGAGGAAGCGGCGCGCCGCGGCGGCGCGCTCAAGCTCGCGCTTCTGACCGCGTCGACGCGCGACGCCGTCGCGCGCGCGGCGCCCGGACGCTTCGCGTTCGCGGAGCGCGCGGATTACGCGGAGTATCTGTACGCGCGCGACGAGCTCGCGGCGCTCGCGGGCGCGAAGTTCGCCGCGAAGCGCAACCACAGCGTCCGCTTCCGGCGCGAGCATCCCGATTTCGCCGTGCGCGCGATGACGGCGGACGATCTGCCGGCGGCGCTCGCGGTGGCGGACGCGTGGTATGCGGAACATTTGTCCGACGATCCCGAAGGGCTTGCGCGTGAAGCGGCGAACCTCCGGCGCGCGGCGGCGAACTTCGCGCGCCTGAAATTGCGCGGCGTTCTGCTCGAGGCGGGCGGCCGCGCGATCGGGATGTCGATGACATCCGAAATTTCGCGCGGCGTGTGGGACGAGCATTTCGAGAAGGTCGTGCCCGGTTTTCCAGACGCCTGGACCGTGATGGCGCAGGAGACGGCGCGCGCGCTGCCCTCCGGCGCGCTCGTGAACCGCGAGGAGGATCTGGGGTTGCCGGGGCTCAGGAAGTCGAAGCTTTCGTACCGTCCGGTGGCGATGGTGAGGAAGTGGGAGGGTTGAGGGATGCTCGGCGAAATACTGGAAAAGGAGACGTGCGCGGGGTGCCGGTGGTGCTGCAGCTTCCGCCGGATGTCCTTGGGGGAGACGCCGCGGTTCGCGCCGGACGCCGTGGCGCGGATTCGCGGACGGTTTCCCGATGTGGCGTTTGTGGAGGGGGCGGATGGCGCGTCGAAGACGCGGTGGTTGCGGTATGATTTGCGGGGGTCGTACAGGACGGACGATCCCGCGGAGGAAGCGCCGTGTCCGTTTCTCGTTTCGGGGAAGGGGTGTGCGCTCGGGGACGCGGACAAGCCCTTCGAGTGCAAGTTGTGGCCGTATCGCGTGATGCGCAAGGACGGGGAACTCGTGCTCGCCGTGGCCGAGGAGTGTCCCGGCTTGCGCGCGCAGGGCTACGCGCTCGACTTCGCGCGCGGTCCGCTGCGCACGAAGGTGGAGGCCGCGCTCGACGCCGGTCCCGTGGTGGTGCAGGACTGGCGCGCGGGGTACCGGGTGGTGTGCGGGTTAGGGGTTAGGAGTTAGGGGTTAGGGGTTAGGAGTTAGGGGTTAGGAGTTAGGGGTTAGACTGTGGTATAATGCGCGCATGAAAACGAAAGCACTCCTCGTCGTCGCCCTCGCCGCCGCTGCGGCCGGGGCTTCCGCCGCCACCGCCACGGTGGATTTCACCAAAGAAACCGGCGCGCTCCGTCCCGCGCTCCATTCGTCCGGATTCACGCCGCGCAGCTATCCGCGCTCGATCCAGGACGACGACGCGGCCGTGAAGTCCATGGGCTTCACCTACGCGCGCACCCACGACTGGGCGCTCGTGAACAGCGGACAGCGCGTCGTCGACTACCAGTACGTATTCCCGCTCTTCGACAAGGACCCGAAGGATCCGAGCAACTACTTCTTCGCCGCGACGGACCATCTGCTCGGGCTTTCGCGCAATGTGGGGCTTAAGATCTTCTACCGTCTGGGCACCTCGATCGAGCACACGGGCAATGTCCATTTCAACGCCGCGGTGCCGACGGACTTCGACAAGGTCGCTGAAATCTTCGCCGGCACGATCCGCCACTACAACAAGGGCTGGGCGAACGGCAAGAACTGGAACATCGAATACTGGGAACTCTGGAACGAGCCGGACGGCATCACCAACATGTGGTGCGATCCCGAGGACACGCACGAATGGGGCAAGGATCCCGCGGCCGACGCGGCGTACAACGCGGCGCGCCGGAAGCGCCTGCAGGATGCGTTCGTGAAATTCTTCGTGACGTGCCTCAAGCGCCTCAAGAGCGAATTCCCCGAGGTGAAGGTGGGCGGTCCCGCGTTGTGCTGGATGAACCCCGACTACTTCCGCGCGATTCTCCAGGCGTGCAAGGACGCGGGCGTCGCGCCCGACTTCCTGTCCTGGCACTACTACGGCAGCAACCCCGACGATCCGATGAACGCCGCGAAGGAAGCGCGCAAGCTGTGCGACGAATTCGGCTTCACGAAGTGCGAGCTCATCATCAACGAGTGGCACTACATTCTCACATGGGACGGCATCCACGGCTGCAACTCCACGCCTGCGATGGTCAAGCGCGCGCTGGACGGGCCCACGGGCCACAACCAGATCGACTCGGCGGCGTTCACGCTCACGATGCTCACGAAGTTCCAGAGCTCGCTCTACGACCAGGCGTACTTCTACGGCTGCTCGCACCAGGGCAACTGGGGCTACATGGACCAGTACAAGCAGTTCAACAAGAACTACTACGCGTGCAAGCTCTTCGGCGATCTCGTGCGCGACAACGGCGCGATGTTCGCGACCGCGTCCGCGAAGGACACGGTGAGCCTGCTCGCCGTGAAGGCCAAGGACGGCAAGAAGCGGTCCGTGCTGCTCACAGACTACCGCGGCACCGACCAGGTGCTGACGGTGGACGTGAAGGGCTGCGAGAAGGCGAAGTTCGTTTCCGCCGTGGTGCTCGACCACACGCGCGACGCGTTTCCGTGCGACGTCGCGTGGCGCGACAACAAGCTCACGCTCGTGAAGCCGGACAAGAATTCCGCGGCGTTCCTCGTGACGTTCGAATTCTGAGCTTGCGCAGATGGCGATCGACGCGGTCGTTTTCGGGAACGGATCGAGCGGACGCGCGGCGGCGGAACTGCTGCGGCGCGACGGGCGCGCGGTGCGCGTTCTGGACGGCGACGATCCGTTCCCCGAGGCACCCGAATTGGCGCCCGGCGCGTTTTGCGTGACGTCGCCGGGCGTTTCCCTGGATCATCCGTGGCAGCGCGCGGCGCGCGCTGCGGGGTTGCGCGTCGTTTCCGAGCTGCAGCTGGGCGCGGATCGTTGGCGCGCGCTCGGCGGGCGCATGATCGCGGTCACGGGGTCGAAGGGCAAGAGTTCCGTGGTGAAGTTGTGCGCGGAGGCGCTCGGGGGCGTTCCGTGCGGCAATTACGGGACGCCGCTCAGCGCGGTGGCGTTGGAATATGCGGGGGACGGCGCGCGCGGCGCGCGCGCCCTACCTGGGAACGGGGAACCCGGTGATCGGTCCCTGCCGTGGGCGGTGGTGGAGGTGAGCAGTTTCCAGATGGAGACGACCGAGTTGCCTGCGGACGCGTTCGCGGCGGCGGCGATCCTCAATTTGCAGGCGGACCATCTCGACCGGCACGGCTCGATGGAAGCGTATCACGCGCTGAAGAAGAAGTTGCTCGATTTCGCGTGCGTGAAGGTGGGGATGGGCGGGGGGCGCCCATCCGCAGTTCGGGACGAACGGCTCTATGATTCGGGGACGCTGTTTGCGGGGTCGTATTTCGACAATCCCGTGCTTCGGGACAACGCGCGGTGCGCGGTGGCGTTGCTGCGCGCGGCGGGGCTTGGCGATGACGCGATCGCGGCGGCGTTCGCGCGGTTCGAGCCGCTACCGCACCGGTTCCAGACGGTGCACGAAGAAAACGGCGTCGCGTGGGTGGACGATTCGAAGGCGACATCGCTCGCGGCGCTGGCGGCGGGCGTCGCGATGGCGGTGGCGCGGTTCGGCGCGGGGAAGGTGCGTTTGATCGCGGGCGGACTCGCCAAAGGCGACGACCCGGAATCCCTCATTTCGTGCTTGCCAAACAGGGTGGAAAAAGTGTATCTTATAGGGCGTTGTGCCGAGACGTTCCACGGCGCGTGGAAAGATGTCGTTTCGTGCGAAATGTGCGAGACGATGGAGCGCGCGGTGGCGGCGGCGAAGCGCGATGCCGTTTCGGGCGAATGCGTGTTGCTTTCGCCGGGCACGGCGAGTTTCGACCAATTTAAAAGTTACGGTGCGCGCGGCGAACGGTTCGCGGCGCTCGCCAAAGAGAAAGAAGAGCGAAAATGAACGTCAAGTTCGGTGCGTTGATGGGTGCCAACCTCGCGGTGGCGTGTGTGTTGATGCAGGGCTGCAAAGCGCCGCAGGCCGGCGCTTCGAGCGCGGAACCCGCCCCTGTCGAAGTGGCGCCTGCGCAGCCCGCTCCGGCCGCCCAGCCCGCCGAGCCCGTTGCGGCCAAGCCCGCCGAGCCGAAACCCGTCGAGGCCGAGCCGGTCGCACCCGCGCCGAAACCGGTCGTGGCCGAGCCCGAGACGACGACATACGTGGTGCGCCGCGGCGACTATCTCGCGAAGATCTGCAAGACGTACAACATCAAGCAGAGCGCCGTTCTCAAGGCGAATCCCGGCCTTGACGCCAACAAGATCCGCGTGGGCCAGAAGATCAAGCTGCCCGGCAAGGTGGAAATCCTGCCGGAGGCCAAGGCCGAGAAAGTCGTCCCCGCCAAGAAGCCCGCTTCCAAGCCGGCCGAGAAGTCCGCGAAGGCCGCTTATGCGCCGTACACGGGCGCCACAAAGGAGTATGTCGTCAAGAACGGTGACATGCTCGGCTCGATCGCCCAGGCGTATGGCATTTCGATTCGCGCGCTCAAGGAGCTCAACGGTCTTGACGCCGGTCCCAAGGGCAACGCCCTCAAGGTCAACCAGAAGCTGAAGGTTCCCGCCGAGAAGGTGGTCGCCGCGGCGCCGGTGAAGAAGGCGGACGCTCCTGCCGAAAAGAAGGCTGAAGCGGTCGCTCCGGCTCCTGCCGCCGCTGCGCCTGCCGCCGCTGCGCCTGCGCCGGAAGCCGCGCCCGCCGCGCAGCCCGCCGAAGCCGCCGTGCCCGAGGCCGAGCCCGCGCCTGAAGCGGCGCAGCCCACCGCCGATTCGACGGTCCAGCAGGCCGCGGAACTCCAGGCCGGTCTGGAGCAGCAGAAGCCCGCCGAAGCCGCGCCTGCCGCGCCCGCGCCTGCCGCGCCCAAGACGCATACGGTGACCGAGGGCCAGGATCTCATCGCCATCGCGATCAAGTACGCCGTTTCGCCGACGCAGATTCTTGACGAAAACAACCTTGCCGGCGCCGACGCCGTCAAGCCCGGCATGGTCCTGAAGCTGCCGGCGGGCGCCAAGGTGCAGTAAGGTGCGCCGCACGCGATTCATCATCGAACTCGCCGTGCTCGCGCTTGTCGCGATTGGACTCGTGGTGCTCGCTTCGGCGGGCACCACGGTTGCTGAAAGGTTCAAGGTCGGCACGACGCATTTCGTCGTAAACCAGGCGAAATGGCTGTGTCTGTCCGTCGTCGCGATGGTCGGCGCGTTTTTCTTCAACTACCGTCTGTGGCGCGAAAAGCCCTGGCTCGCGCTTGGTTTCTACGCGGCCATCGTCGTGGCGATGCTGGCCGTGTTCGCCTTTCCGCGCGTGAACGGGTCGCATCGTTGGATCGGTTTCGGATCCATGCGCTTCCAGCCCGGCGAATTCGCCAAACTCGCGTGCGTGATCGTCACGGCGGCGTGGTTCGATTTCGCGGACTGGAAGACGCGGTTGTTCTGGAAGGGCGTCGTGCCGCCGTGCCTGCTTGCGGGCGTTTTGCTGGCGCTTGCGGTGGCCGAGCCGGATTTCGGCACCACGTTCGTCATTGCGATGACATTCGGCGCGATGTTGTTCGTCGGCGGCGTCAAGTTGCTGCATCTGCTCGTGCTGGGCTGTTCGGGCGCCGTCGCCATACTGCCGTTCCTGTTGAGCAACGCGAACCGCATGCGCCGCATCTTCGCCTGGATGCCGGATGCCGTGCTTGAGAAGCTCGCGCCGTACTTGCCGGCGGCGGAC
The DNA here is from genome assembly GCA_002317575.1 of Verrucomicrobia bacterium UBA1731. GTDB lineage: Bacteria > Verrucomicrobiota > Kiritimatiellia > RFP12 > UBA1067 > UBA1731. The sequence goes on from DCIH01000114.1 coordinate 22,557, forward strand.
GCGATGTCCGATGCGGACGCCCTGGAGGCGAACCATCAGCTCAATCAGGCGCTCGTGGCCATCCAGAGCGGCGGTTTGACCGGTGTCGGCTTCAACCAATCCATGCAGAAACACGCGTATTTGCCCGAAAACCACACGGATTTCATCTTTGCCATTGGCGCGGAAGAGTGGGGCGTGGGTTTCTCCTTGCTTGTTTTGGCGCTTTTTACGACGATTTTCGTCTGCGGCGTTTCGATTGCGTTGCGCGCCAAGGACCGGCTTGGGCGTTTGTTGGCGTTCGGCGTGTCGTTTCTCATCTTCTTCCAGTCGCTTTTCAACATGGCGGTCGTGTCCGGGTTGGCGCCCACGAAGGGCATCGCGTTGCCGTTTCTGAGCTATGGCGGAACGAATCTCCTGTCCGCGTTGATCGCCATTGGCGTTCTGTTGGGCGTGGCGCGTCAGACGTCCTTGCAAAGTCTTCGCGAAAAGAGTAAAATGTCGCCCGTTTTTTCAAACTGAAAGGTAACCTGAAAATGTCTCGCGTCTACAATTTTTCTGCGGGTCCCGCCGTGCTCCCGCTCGAGGTTCTCCAGAACGCCCAGCAGGATCTGGTCGATTACAAGGGTTGCGGCATGTCCGTCATGGAGATGTCCCACCGTGGCAAGGATTATGGCGCCATCCATCAGGAGGCGATCGCCACGTTCAAGGAGCTCTGCGGCCTGGGCGACGATTGGAGCGTCTGCTTCATCCAGGGCGGCGCGTCCCTGCAGTTCGCGATGATTCCGATGAACTTCCTGGGCAAGGATCAGGTTGCGGACTACGCCAACCAGGGCACGTGGTCCAACAAGGCGCTCAAGGAAGCGCAGAAGCTCGGCAACGTGAACGTGGTGGCCAACTGCCAGAAGGACATCCCCACGCGCATGCCGGCCGCCGACGAGTTCAAGTGGACGCCCGGCGCGGTCTACAGCCACATCTGCGCGAACGAGACGATTTCGGGCGCGGAGCTGAAGACCTTCCCGAATTCGGGATCCCCCTTGATCTGCGACATGTCCTCCGACATCCTTTCCTGCGAGCGTGACTACAACCAGTTCGCGATGTTCTACGCGGGCGCGCAGAAGAACCTTGGGCCCTCCGGCATGGCGGTGGTGGCCATCCGCAAGGAACTCGCCGAGAAGGGCTCGCAGACGATTCCGACGATGCTGCAGTACCGCACGTTCACGGAAGAGAATTCGCTCTACAACACGCCGCCGTGCTGGTCGATCTACATCTTCGGCGAGACGATGAAGTGGGTGAAGAAGATGGGCAAGGAGAATCTCT
>DCIH01000114.1:23885-32087 GCA_002317575.1 Verrucomicrobia bacterium UBA1731
CCGAGAAGGCCAAGAAGATCTACGATGTGATCGACGGCTCCGGTTTCTACCGCGGCACCGCGGTGAAGGAGTACCGTTCCAACATGAATGTCACATGGCGTCTTCCCACGGAAGAGCTTGAGGCGCAGTTCATCAAGGAAGCGTCGGCGGCCGGCATGAAGTCCCTTAAGGGCCACCGTTCGGTGGGCGGCGTGCGCGCCTCCATCTACAACGCGTTCCCGATGGAAGGCGTTGATTGCCTGGTTGATTTCATGAAAGAATTTGAGAAGAAGAACGGCTAACGCCAGTCCTTCGTCCGTTCGTTGCAGGCGTGCCCTAGCGTTGGCATCGAACGAAAAGCGTCGCGGTCCGCTTCCGAAAGGGGAAAGACCGCGTTATTTTTAGCGGGGCGTTGCACAGCCTGGTAGTGCGTCTGCTTTGGGAGCAGAATGTCGGAGGTTCAAATCCTCTCGCCCCGACCATCCTTCGCAAAATTCGCTTCGCGAATTTTGGCTACGGATGGCGCTTCGTTCGTCGGAAATTCGCGATAATGTGTTATAATGGCGACCATGAATTGCACACTTGTTTTGTTGGCCGCGGCGTTCGGATTCCTGACGCCGCAGGATGCGCAAAAGCTGAAGGTGGCCGAGGCGAACGACCCGCGCCACGACTTCCAGAACCTGGGCATGGATTCGGAGGCGATCGCCGTCCGGCGGCTGCCGATGGGCAACCTGCGCCACACCTGGCGCGAGCTCGGCGTCAAGATCTACCAGCACGTGGATTGGGACGACGAGGGCTCCGCCCAGTTCTACCGCCGCCAGCTCGGCTTCAAGCCGTTCATGGGCAAGGCGGACGGCGTCCTCCTGGATCGTCCCGAAGCCAAGCTGCCCGCGCACGCGAAGGCCGCGCTCGCCGCGGCGAAGGACGACGTGAAGCTCCTCGAGCGGCTCGTCGAACTCGCCGAGAAGGCCGCGAAGAGCGCGAACCACAAAATCCGCATCGAGCACCGCCGCGTGCTGCATTTCCTGTCCGACACCGACACGTCCAAGGAAAATGTGGACACGCTCCGCCTGGACACGCTGGAGCTCATCCGTCGGCTCGAATTCCTGCTCGGCGAGAAGGATGGCGGCTACGACAAGTACTACGAGCTGCCGAAGCTCGGCACGCGCCCCGAAGCGTTCAAGCCGTATGCGGACGTGACGCCGATGCCGGAAGGCGTCAAGCCCAAGATGAACGGCGAGCGCGTGCAGCTGGCGGACGGCTTCTTCTTCTCGGTCAATCCCGAAAAGTACAGTTTCGGTTTCACGGTCGAAAACCCGCAGGGCAAGCTCGTGCGCGGCCGTGTGGGGGACGACTTCAACGAATTCACGATGAAGCTCACGATCCCCGGTCCCGAAAAAGGGTCCTGGAATTCGTATAAATACCGCTTCCGCAGTCTGCCGCTCCCCATGACGCCGCTCGCGCCGCAGGAGGGCTCGTACTTCATGGCCGTTCAGATCGACGACCGCTTTGAACACGAAGTGCCGGTCGTCGCCACCGTGCCGAACCAGGACTGGAGCCGTACCTATCCGAAGCTCGTCGCCGCGGGCAAGCTCGCGAAGGGCGCGAAGGGCGGTTGGCAGCTCTCGATGGACTTCAACATGATGCCGATGTTCGACAACTTCCCGATGACGCGCGACGGCATCGTGGACGTGTGGTACGTGGAAATCGACAAGCTGCCGGGCGTCGCGGGCCCCGTGCTGCGCCGCATCTCGTTCCCGAAGGGCGACAAGCGCATCCGCGAGAAGACGTACTTCGCGAACTTCAACACGGGCGCGTTCACCCGTCTCTACCTCGGTCCCTACAACGAGGCGAACGACCTCGTGAGCCGCGCGTGGTCCGAGCGCCATTACGGTTTTCTGGAGTCGCCGACGTTCCACTTGTTCTCGCGGCAGTCCGACTGCGTGTTCGAACGCGACGTCGTCGGGCTGCTGAAGGGCGACGTGGCCAACCTCTGCGAAGCGCTGTGGGACGACAAGAACCATCCGCATCCGAAAATCAAGAAGATGAACGAGGCGAAGCGCAACGCGGCGCTGGCGCAGGCCGGCAAACTCGTCCACTACTTCGAGGATGTCTCCGAGGCGCGCCGGGACTACGTCCTCATGCGCCGCCGCGGCGAAATGCCCGAGGTGGCCAAACCCAAGCCGAAGAAGGCCGTCGAGAAGCTCTCCGCGCCGGACATGGACGCGGAAGCGAGCGACGACATCACGCTCGAAGACGACAAATTTTGATCTGAGGAGACCCTGAAATGAACTGCTTGCTGCTTTTGGCTTCCGCTTTCACGGTCTACTCCGTGGATCCCTACAACGACGCGATGTACCTGCCGAACAAAGAACCTGCGGGCGGCATCGTCACGAACTGCGTCGGCGGCGCCGCCGCGCAGGGCGAAATCGAATCGGTTTCGTTCATCGTCAAACCCGAGCGCGACCTCGCCAAGGTCGACTTCATTCCCACGGAGCTCAAGAACGCCGCCGGCGACGTGCTCGATCCAACGTGCATCGACTTCGCGCTCGTGAAGGTGTGGTTCCGTCCCGGCACGCGCTGGCGCAACTCCTGGTTCGGCGACGTGGCGCATCCGCAGCTGATGAACAACCTCGTCATCCACGACGACGCGCTCGTCAAGGTGGACGAGAAGGAGAAGGTCAACTACCTGCGCTTCTCCTACGACGACGGCGAACGTTACCTCAACATGCGCGCCGACGGCCGCAAGTCCGAGCTGAACCACGGTCTCGAGCCGATCCGCGATGCGAAGACGTTCGTGCCGTTCGACTTGAAGCAGGACCGCCACCAGCAGTACTGGCTCACCTACACCGTGCCCGAAAACCAGAAGCCCGGCCTCTACAAGGGCGCGCTCGTGGTGAAGGAAAACGGCAAGGAAATCGAACGCCTCGGCCTGTCTCTCGAAGTGTATCCGTTCAAGCTGCCGCGTCCGCGCACGCACTACGACACCACGAAGGAATATGTGCTCGCGTTCTACAACCATGTGTCGCTGCAGGAATACCTGAAGCTCACGAAGAACCTCAAGCAAGCCGAAAAGAAGCTGTTGGGCACGTACCGGGCGATGGCCACGCACAACGCGCTCTCCACGCTCGGCCCGGGCGACTACAAGAACGACACGACGGACGACCTGTCCGTGCGCGACCTCCTCACGCAGCGCCTCGCGGGCATGACCTGCCGCCCGCTTTTCGCGGGCGGGGCGGGCGAGTTCTCCTACGCGACGCCGTTCGGCGACACGCCGTGGCCGAGTCTGGACAAGGACGCGGACGGTTTCAAGGCGTCGCTCGAGCGCTTCGGCAAGACCCTGGACCTCGACGGTCGCGTGTGCGAGAAGTACCTCGGCCACCACGACCAGTTCTACTTCTCCGTCGACGAATGCGGCGTGGGGACACACCGTCAGCTCTTCGGGTACTGGTCGCTGCTCCACGAGCGCGGCCTCAAGGTGTACATGGACTATTCCGAGCCGCACGCGATGAACTGGATCGCCGGCGCGAACAACGTGGCCGCGCACGTGAGCCACAAGTCCGCCTGGCAGTGGCATGACGCGGGATCGCTTTCGTACACCTACGCCGCGCCGTTCACGGGTCCCGAGTCGCCGGACACGTGGCGCCGCCAGAAGGGGCTCCGCTTCTATTACGCCGACTATGACGGCGTGGTGGAGTACAACTGGTACGAAGGCCCGAACCGCTGGAACGACTTCGTCTACCACGATTCCCCGTATTGCCAATTCGGCCTCGTCTATCCCGTGGAGGACGGCGTGATCGGCACGGTTGCATGGGAGGGCATCCGCGAGGCGATGGACGATGTGCGCTACTTCTCGCTGTTCCGCCTGCGCGCGCAGGCCGCGATGAAGAGCGACGATCCCGCGATCCGCAAGCTCGGCCGCCAGAGCATCATCTGGTTCGACTCGCAGGATCCCGAGTACCTGCCCGACCTGCGCGCGTTCCGCGCCGAGGTCGCCGAACGCATCAAGACGCTCATCGCGAAGGTGGGTCCGCAGAAGGACGAGCTCCCCGGCTCCAAGCCGCTCGACTTCACCGAACTGCCGCCGTGCACCTACGGCCGGGACGCGGCCGCGAACGCCGATCCGCTCAAGCTGGCGGAGACGTACGAGGCGGCGGACCGCTGGGATCTCGCGATGCCGCTTCTGGACAAGATCCGCAAGGACGCGAAGCAGGACCCGGAACGCCGCGTGGCGGCGGCGCTGCGCGAAGCGACCATGCTCGCCTACTGGAAGAAGCGTCCCGCCGCCGTGAAGGTGCTCGAAGAGGCCGCGGAGTACGAAGGGCTCGTGAACGCGCAGCGCGGGCGTCTGCTGTTCGCGGTGGTGAAGACGCTCCTCACGGACGTCGTTTTCGAAGAGCAGTTCACGGCCGAGCAGCTCGCGGCGGCCGAGAAGAAGCTCGACAAGGCGCTCGGCGTGAGCAACATCCCGCAGACGACGCGCGGCGCGGGCGTCATCCGTCTTGCGGAGGCGTACAACGCGTCCGGCTGCTGGGAGCAGACGGTCGCGTTCGTGAAGAAGCATCTCGAGAACAAGGCGCTCAAGGGGTCCTTCGGCGCGCTCTATTGCGCGAGCGCGATGGCGAACATGAAGCTCAAGAACTTCCACCGCGCGAGCGTCGAGTACGGCTACGCGATCGACGAATACGGCGCGAAGAAGAACGACTACCTCGAACCGCTCGGCCAGGCGGCCGAGGCGGACAACGACCTGAAGAAGGCGCAGAAGGCCTACACGGACCTGCTGCCGCTGTGCGACAAGGTCGAGAACAAGTCGCGCTACAACCGCGTGAAGGCGGCGATCGCGCGTCTCTCGAAGAAGATGACGCAGGCCAGCAAGAAGGATGAGTCGAATGCGTTCGATTCGTCCGAGAAGGACGAGGCCATCGAGGACATATCGCTCGACGAGTGAAATTTCCAAAAAATCTGCTTGCCTCGGAAATGGGCATGTGATATACTCTCCCCCGTTTTCCGCAAGGAAGGCACTGCATGTTCGGGTGTGGCGCAGTGGTAGCGCAGTTGACTGTTAATCAATTGGTCGCTGGTTCGAATCCAGCCACCCGAGCCATTAAAGACGCGTTTCAGGCCGCATGAAAAGGGCATGAAGCGCGTTTCTCTTTTTTGCGGCCGCGCCAGGGCTGCTGTAATATGTGCTATAATCTCCGCATGAAACACGCAAAATGCGTCGGGGCCGTTTTCGCGGCCGTCGTTTTGGGAAATCTGCCGGTTTTTGCCGCCGCGGGGCGCGTGAACGCCTGGGTGCCGTATGACGGCAACCCCGTTCTGGGCAACGCCAAGCTCGGCACGTGCTTCGACGTGAATGTGGTGACGGACGGACCCGCGCCGTACGTGATGTATTTTTCCTGGCGTCCGAAAAAGGCGATCGCGCTCGTCCGCAGCGACGACGCGTTCCATTGGACGCAGGAGCCGGAAATCTGCCTCGCCGCCGACCGCTCGTGCGATTGGGAGGAGGACGACCTCAACCGCAGCTGCACCGTCAAGAAGGACGGCGTGTGGCACATGTGGTACGTGGGCCAGTCGCGCGGCTACCGGCGCAGCATGATCGGCTACGCCACATCCAAGGACGGCGTCCACTTCACGCGCGTGCGGAAGGACCCCGTGCTGAAGCCGGAGCATCCGTACGAAAAAGAATCCGTGATGAACCCGTATGTGCGCTGGGACGCGACGCGCGGCGTCTGGCGCATGTGGTACGCCGCCGGCGAAACGTACGAGCCGAATGTGATCTGCTACGCCGAATCGAAGGACGGCCTCAACTGGACGAAGTCCGAGAAGAACCCGGTTTTCACGCATGGCCCCGCCGGCAGCTGGGACCGCGACCGCGTGGGCGGCTGCGAAGTGCATCCGCTCCCGGACGGCCGCTGGGCGATCTTCTACATCGGCTATTACGACATCGACACCGCGCGCATCGGCTGCGCCATTTCGGCGGACGGCGTCACGGGCTGGAAGCGCCTCGCGGCGAACCCGATCGTGTCGCCCGACCTCGGCACCTGGAACGGCAGCGCCTGCTACAAGCCGAGCGTGCTGCGCGACGACAAGAACAGGCGCTGGCTCCTCTGGTACAACGGCCGCAACGGACGTCCCGAATATGTGGGCATGGCCGTCCATGAAGGGCTCGACCTCGAAGCACCCGCCGTCGCGCCCGCCGACACGAAGGCGCTTCTTTCCGATTACGTGCGCCGCTTCAATGCGCACGACGTGGAGCAGTACACGAACGCAATCCCGAACGCCGCCGCCGAAGCGTTCCTCCTCGCGAATGTGCCGCGCTTCGCGTGTCCCGACAAGGAAATCGAGCGCACGTGGTATTTCCGCTGGTGGACCTTCCGCAAGCACCTGCGTCACGATCTCGGACTGTGGACCGTCACGGAATTTCTGCCGAACGTCGGTTGGGCGGGGACGGGCAACACGATCGCCTGTCCGCTCGGCCACCACTTCCGCGAAGGGCGCTGGCTGCGCGACCCGAAGTACATGCGCGACCTCGCGCGCTTCTGGCTCCAGGACGCGCGCTCGTCGCACCGCCGCAACTACTGCAGCTGGCCGTTCACGGGCGCGGCGCAGTTCGCCGCCGTGAGCGGCGACGACGCGCTTTTGGTGGAGCTCCTGGACGCGGCCGTCGCGAACTGGCGCGCGTGGGAGAAGGGCGACATGCGCGACGCGTGGCCGCACCCGGGAAAGGTGCCCATGGGCGGCGACGGCAAGGGCGGGTTCCTCTCCGTGGACAACAGCGAGGGCTCCGAATTCTCGCTGGGCGGCCACGGGTACCGTCCGCTGCTCGGCTCGGCGATGTGGCGCGAGGCCGCCGAAATCGCGCGCGTCGCGGAACTGGCGGGACGAAAGGAGCTCGCGGACGAATTCGCCCGCAAGGCGCAGCTCGCGGCCGAGGCGCTCAACATGCACAGCTGGAATCCGAAACTCGGGTTCTACACGACGGGTTCGACGAACGGCGCGTTCGGCGCGGTGCGCGAACTGAACGGCTACGCGCCGTGGTATTTCATGGACGAAGCCGTGGGCTTCCCGTACGGCGGCAGGGAATCGGCGCCGCGCGCGGACTGGGCGCAGCTCGTCGATCCCCAGGGGTTCGCGGGGCGGTACGGGCTCACGTTCCCCGAGCGCCGGGCGAGCGGCTTCGCGCTCCAGTACGATCGCCACGAGTGCCTGTGGAACGGTCCGAGCTGGCCGTACGCGACGTCCATCGCGCTCACGGCGTACGCGAACGACCTGCACGCGCATCCCGAAATGGACCGCGCCGCGTTCGGCCCGCTGGTGGGACAGTACGCCGCGCAGCACCGCCGCACGCGCGACCTCAAGACCGAGGGCGACTACGATGTGGTGCCGTGGATCGACGAGGATCTCAACCCCGACACGGGTGACTGGATCGCGCGCACGCTCCTTTTTAGACGCAAGCAGAAGCCGGTCGAGCGCGGTAAGGACTACAACCATTCCACGTTCTGCGACATCGTGGTGTCGGGTCTGGTCGGGTTCGTTCCGAACGGAAAGGGGTTCACGGTGGATCCGCTCTGTCCCGAGGACTGGGATTACTTCACGCTCGAGGGCATCCGCTACCGCGGCCACGATGTGACCATCCGCTGGCAATGCGGCGAAGGACTCGTGGCGATCGTGGACGGAAAAGAAGTGGCTCGCCGCGCGGACCTGCGCGCAGGACTCGAGGTGAAGGGTCTGTAAACATCGCCTCAAATGTGGTAACATACATTCTTATAGCGATTTGAACGGAAAGGTGTGTTGGGAAATGAAGTTGGATCCGACGAAGATGAAGGACTGGCAGATCGCGGAGGCCGCGGAAGCGACGCTCCGTCCCGCCAAGGATTTGGTGGCTGAACTTGGTCTGCAGGAAGACGAATGGGACGCCTACGGCAAGTATCTCGCCAAGGTGGACGTCACCAAGGTGCTGAAGCGCGTCGGCGCGGGCCGCAAGGGCAAGTACATTGACGTCACGGCGATCACGCCCACCGCGCTCGGCGAAGGAAAGACGACGACGACGCTCGGTCTCGTGGAAGGCCTCGGCCGTCTCGGCAAGAAGGTGATCGGTTGCGTGCGCCAACCCTCGGGCGGCCCCACGTTCAACATCAAGGGTTCCGCCGCGGGCGGCGGTCTCGCGCAGGTCGTGCCGCTTACGAACCTCTCCTTGGGCCTCACGGGCGACATCGACGC
>DCIH01000085.1:0-20022 GCA_002317575.1 Verrucomicrobia bacterium UBA1731
GCCGGCAGATGGACGCCGCGCCGGGGGCGCGGCTCGTTTCGGACGCGCTTGCGGGCAAGTCCGCGTACGACCGCGCGGACGACGGCGACCGGAAGGGGTCGCTCAAGGCCTACGAGATGATGAGCTGCTACCAGGGCCTTCTCGAATACTATCAGGCGACGGGCGAGAAGGCGTGCCTCGACGCGGCGGTGAAGAGCGCCGTCTCGATCGCCGAGACGGAGGTGAACGTGGTCGGCGGCGCGGCGTCGTGCGAGCACTGGTACAAGGGGACGGAGCGCCAGGACAAGCCGTACCACTGCCTGCAGGAGACGTGCGTGACGATCACGTGGATGCGTCTGTGCGAGAAGCTCCTCGAGGTGACGAACGATCCGCGCTGGGGCGACGAGTTCGAGAAGACGTTCTTCAACGCCTATCTCGCGTCGCTGATGCCGGACGGTTCCGAGTTCGCGATGTACACGCCCCTGAACGGTTCGCGCGCGGCGGGGCAGCATCACTGCAAGATGCACACCAACTGCTGCAACGCCAACGGTCCGCGGGGCTTCCTGTCGTATCTGCGCATGCTCCTCACGGCCAAGGGCGACGTGGCGTACCTGAACCACTTCGGTTCTTCGACGGCGTCCGTGAAGCTTCCGGCCTCCGGCGAGACGGTGACGCTCGAACAGTATTCGACGTATCCGAACGTGGACCACACGTTCATCTGGAACCGCACGGAGAAGCCGCTTGACTACACGCTCGCGATCCGCATTCCGGGCTGGTCGAAGAACACGAAGGTGTGGATCAACGGCGAGGAATGGAAGCAGCCGATCGCTTCCGGCCGGTATCTCGAGATCAAGCGCACGTGGAAGCCGGGCGACCGCACGGACGTCACGTTCGACTTCACGGGGCGCGTCCACGTGCTTCCCGAAAGCCTGGCGTTCACGCGCGGTCCGATCGTGCTGGCGCGCGACCGCCGTTTCGGCGAGATGACGGACGAACCGGTCCGGCGCTGGGAGTTCGACGTGACGAAGCCGTTCGAAATCGTGCCCGTGACGCCCACGGTCGGCGGCATCTGGATGGAATTCGCGATCACGTTGCCGCTCGGCCTCCAGTACCAGAACCCGACGACCGACCGTCCGACGGTGGCGCATTTCTGCGACTACGCGTCCGCCGGATCGACCTGGAACCGCGATTCCGCGTATCGCGTGTGGCTGCCGCGCGAGATGTTCGAAGAAAGACGCTGAGCCAAAGGGGAAGCGATGAACGCCAGGATTCTGCTGTGGGGTGCCGCGGTTTTCGTGTCCGTGCAGTCGTGGGGCAAGCTCGAAACGAGCAGGATATTCTCGTCCGACATGGTGCTTCAACGCGGCAAGCCCGTGCCCGTGTGGGGCAAGGCCGCGCCCGGCGAAAAGGTGACCGTGTCCTTCGCGGGACAGTCCGCGGAAGCCACGGCGGACGACAAGGGTTCCTGGCGTGCCACGCTTCAGCCGCTTGAAGCGTCCAAGGAAGACCGCGCGTTCGTCGTCCAAGGCGCGACGGAAAAACTCGAATACCGGAACGTGCTGGTGGGCGACGTGTGGGTGTGCTCCGGCCAGTCGAACATGGAAATGAGCTTTTCATGGGGCGTCTACGAAGGCGACACGTTCGAACATGAGGCCGCGCAGTTCCCGATCATCCGCCGCATCAAAATCAAGAAGGTGACGAAGAACCTGCCGGAGCCGTACGACGTGCCGTCCGAAGGCCCGTGGAGCAAGGCGTCCGCCTCGTTCAAGGGCTGCTCGGCGACGGGCTGGTTCTTCGCGCGCAAGCTCGTTCAGGAACTCGACGTGCCGATCGGGCTTCTCGAATCGAACTGGAGCGGCTGCCGCATCGAGCCGTTCATGAGCCCCGAATCGTTCAAGGGCGATCCGTCGCTCAAGCCGTTCTCCGACGCGCTCGAGGCGGGTGATCCCGCGTCCGAAGTCGGCAAGAAGGCATGGTCTGGCGCCGCCGCGGCCGCCGCGACATGGGCGGCCGAATTCAAGCAAGCCGTCGACGCGGGCAAGACGTTCGGCAAGGCGCCGCCGTCCTTCCCCGGCGCGAACGTGCCGAGCGGCGCGGCGCGCCAGTACAACTGGATGATCGCGCCGCTCGTTTCGTTCCCGGTCAAGGGCGCGATCTGGTACCAGGGCTGCTCCAACGGCAATGAGGACGAATCCTACCTCGTGAAGCTCGCGCAGCTCGCGGCCGGCTGGCGCCAGGCGTGGGGCGACGGCGAGATGCCGTTCTACTGGGTGCAGCTCGCGAGCTACACCGGCGCGACGGACGATCCCGCGGGCGGCAACGGCTACGCGCGCATCCGCGACGCGATGCGACGCGCGATGGACACGATTCCGCACGGCGGCATGGCGGTGACGATCGACGTGGGGAACGCGGGCGACATCCACCCGAAGGCGAAGCTTTTCGTGGGCGAACGCCTCGCGCTGTGGGCGCTCGCGAAGGACTACGGCAAGAAGGTGGTGTACACGGGTCCGCTCTTCAAAAAGATGACCGTCGACGAGCCGGAGCTCGAAGGGGACGTCGGCAGCGTCACGCTCGAATTCGACGCCGCCAGCGTCGGGACGGGATTGATGGTCGGCAAGAAGAATCCGCTCGACAACACGCCTGTCGTGTCGGCGCCCGACGCGAAACTCGAAGGTTTCGCGATCGCTGGGGCCGACCGCAAGTGGCATTGGGCGGACGCGAAGATCGTCGGAAAGACGGTCGTTTTGTCGTCCGAAAAAGTGCCCGCGCCCGTGGCGGTCCGCTACGCGCATCGCGCGAATCCGATGGGACATTGCAACCTCTACAACAAAGAGGGTCTCCCGGCTTCGCCGTTCCGAACGGACAATTGGTGATTTTCGGGACGCGAAGCATCGGATGCTTGCGTTTGGTTTGGTTCCCATCAAAAGGGTTTGCCGATGAAAAAGTCTCTTCTTGCGAATGTCGTGAAAGTCTGGTCCGCCGTGAAGACGGGCGGTCGGAAGTCCGATCCGGAACTTGGCGCGCTCGATCGCGGCGTTCTCGAAGTCGCGCTCATGGTGGCTGCGTTGGACGGCGAAATCATGCCCGCCGAGTACGAGACGTTCGGCATGCTCGCGAAGACCTGCCGCGGTTACACGCAGAAAAACGCGAAGGCCTGTCTTGACGGCGCGCTCCGCAAGGCCGGTTACCTCATGGCGATGGCGCAGATCGGCTGCTACACGCCCGCGATGCGCGTGACGCGTTTCGTGGAAATGGCCGCCGCGGCGTTGCCGAACGGTTTCGCCCGAGGTTCCCAGGCGGACGTGCGCCGCGCGTTCGTGCTGTGGTTCGCCATGGCGGCGGCGGATGGCTCGGTCAGTCCGGCGGAACGGCATGCGATCGAGGCGCTTCGCGATCACTTCACGCGCGTCGAGGCCGAACGCCGCCAGCTCGCGAACGCCCGTTGCGAGGCGCTGAATCCCGCTTTCCCGTTTTCCGTTTCCCGGAAAATCAACGTGCGGAAATTCACGCTTCTCGAAGACGGCTTTCTTCCGCGCGCCGAAGAACTCGTCCAGATAATGGGCGAGACCGCCCGGCTGGCCGATGCGCAGACGATGTTCGCCGCGGTGATCGAAGCCGCCGTCGAATTGTGACGTTTTTTCCGGAGGGATTTCATGATCAACCGCAAAACGGTCTGGACGTGCGTGCACGTCGTCGTTTGGGCTTTGGCCGTCGCTTCATGCGCGGGTTTCGCGTGGCTGTATGGCACGGTGCGCGCGTTCGAGCGCGAACATGGCGTGAGCGTTTTCGCCCAGACCGACAAAGCGCCGCCCGCGTCCGACGCGGCGGTTGGCAAGGACTCCAATCCGGTCGTCGCCAAGGAACCCCCGGCAGCGCCGCGGAAGGAGGCGGACGATGCGGTTGTGCAGGCGCCGAAACCGCCGTCGCGGCTTAAAGTCGAGCGCGTCAGATACGGAGGCGATTCCGAAGTCGTCGTCACATTCAGCGAACGGCCGGATTTCGCATCGGTGCGCTCCTTCGTGAGCGTGTCGCCGTTGCGCGCCGGCGCCGTCAGCGTGAAACAGCAGGAGGACAGCTATTGGCGTGACGCCGCCAAATATCTGGTCGTGTCCGGCGATTTCGCGTTTGGCACGAACGTGACGCTGCGCATCCGCAAGGGGCTGCCGCTTGCGCCCACGAACGGCGTGGCTATCGCGGAGGGCGCATTGCAGGAGGATTTCGTCTTCACGTTCACGCGCAAGGACCTCGAACCGAAAATCCGTTATGCGGACGACGGCCGCTATTTGCCGGCGTGCGGTGCGCGCGCCGTCGCCGTCGAGGGCGTCAACGTGTCGAGCGTGCAGGCGGAAGTGCGCCGCGTCGAGCCGGCCAATGTCGTTCAGCTGCTGGCTCGCGAGGAGCGCATGTACGGCAACTATTGGAGCGGCGGCGGCGTCGATTCGGAGGAAACGGCCGAATTGTCCGGCGAATGTTCGCTCATCAAGCGTCCGTGCCGAAACATCCCGAACGAGGCGTCAAAGGCGATGTTGCCCGTTTCCGTTTCGGACGGCGGGCCGCGAAACGGCATCTTTTTGCTGGCGATCGGCAACGGCGACAAGCCGTTAGACGAAAAACGCGACTGCTACGTCGGGGATGAGGGGTGGGCGCGGAACACGAACTACAATCCGCGCGCGTACCGGCTCGTGTGCGTTTCGGATCTGGGCGTGTCGGTGCGCAAGACCGCAACCGGGCTCGGCGTGTGGGTGGCGTCGCTCACGAGCGGACGGCCCGTCTGGAACGCGCAGGTGGACGTGTATTCGAAGGCGAACGTCAAGGTGTTTTCTGGCCGCACGGACCAGAAGGGCTGGTGTGTGCCGAAGCGCGTCGCCGCCGGCGAACCATTCGCCGTCGTCGTGTCGTCCGCCGTCGGCGACGACCGCACGTTCCTGGCGCTTTCGGACCGCAACGAAGTCGACGAGTCGCTGCCGGACGGCGGACGCCCCGCGTTCCTCAAGCCCGGCGAATGCTGCGGTTTCGCCTGGACGGAGCGCGGCATCTACCGCCACGGCGAGAAAATCTTCTTTCAGCTCATCTTGCGCGACGACGCGATGCGCGCGCCGAAGCCGTTCCCGGTGACGCTCGAACTGCGCAATCCCGAAGGCGACGTGTTCGCCGCCAAGACGGCGCTTCCCGACGCGCTCGGCGCGCTTTCGTGCGATGCTTTCGCCGTGCCGGAAGACCAACCCAGCGGCAAATGGTCGATCGTCGCCAAGCTGCCCGGCAAGGACGGCAAAGAACTGGGCGGCGTCGAGGTGAAGGTCGAAGCGTTCGCACCGCCGCAGATCCGCGTGACGGTCGCGCCGCACGACGGCGTAACGGCCACGAATTTCGCATTCGACGTTTCCGCCGAACATCTCTTCGGCGGTCCCGCGCGCGCGCTTTTGTGCAAAGGCGCGGTCGTTTTCGAGGACGCCCCGTTCACTCCCGAAGCGTGGAAGGGATACCACTTCGGCAACGAAACGCTCGGTCTCAAGCCGAATTTCGAGCGCATCGCCACGTTGACGCTGAACGACGATGGCAGGACGTCGTTCGACGCCGCCATGCCCGCCGAACTCGGCAAACCCAAGGCCATGGTTCGCGCCACGGGGCAAGGCGTCGTGATCGAAGACGGCGGCCGTCCCGCCACGGCGCGCAAGTCCGTGCTCATCCACCATTATCCCTACTACGTGGGTTCCACGCTGACGGGGTGGTTGCGCGCGCCGCAAACGGGTCTGCCCTCGATCGCGTTCGCGTGCGTGCTGCCCGACGGCAAACGCGCGCCCGACGCGAAGACCCTTTCCGTGAAACTTGAACGCGTCGATTCCGTGTATTCCTATCGCGAAACCCGGAACGGCTGGCACACCTGGGACTGCGAGCGCGTGCGCAGCGTGGTGGTTGAGGACGCGTCTCTTGCCACGGCGCCGGACAAGGACGCCGCGTGGACAATGCCCGTGCGCGAGCCGGGCGATTACGTTGTCACCGTCTCGGATCCCGCCACGGGCGTTTCCTACAGCAAGGCGTTCTACCTCAGCGATTGGGGCGACGATTCGATCCGCGCGCCGCTCGCGAACCCGACGGCCGTGACGCTTCGTCCGGACAAGGCGTTCTACCGCGTCGGCGAATCGCCGCGTCTGATCGTCAAGTCCCCGTTCACGGGCCATGCGATGCTTTCCGTGATGCGCGACGGGGAGCTGTACACCGAAATCCTCGCGTTGACGAACGCCACGAGCGAAGTCGTGCTGCGTCCCGTGACGCGCGAGAACGCGCCGAACCTCGACATGTACCTGTCCGTGGTGCAGAGCGTGGAAGCGAGCGCCAAGCGTCTGGCGGCGCGTGCGCACGGCCAGGTCACGGTCGGCGTGCGTCCGCGCGAGGACGAATTGGATGTGGCGCTGGACGCCGCGGTCGCGCTCCGGCCGGCGGGCGGCGGCGCCGACGTGGCGGTGGATGTCGGCGTGTCGGGCGCGTGCGCTTCGGGCGCGGTCGTCACGGTGACGGTCGTGGACGAAGGCATCAACATCCTCACGGACGAAAAGACGCCGGCGCCCGCGGACCATTTCGCCGCGTGGCGCGAGGGCGACCATCCGCTCTTCGACTTCTACGGGAAGATCCTGCCCGTGTACGACGACGGTCTCAAGGGCAACGGCGCGAAAACGGGCGGCGACTTGGGTGCGCATCTGCTCGGTCGCGTGAGCCCCGTGGGGTCGCGCCGCTTCAAGCCGCTCGCGCTGTGGCAGGCGGAAGTGCCGGTGGCGGACGGCCGCGCCAAAACGCATTTCACACTGCCCGAGTTCGTCGGCGAAGTGCGCGTGACGGCGGTGGCGCATTCCGCTGCCGCGTCGGGCGCCGCGTCGATCCAGAAGAAGGTCGCGCCCAAGCTCGTGACGCAGCCCGACGCGCCGCGCTTCGTCGCGCCGAACGACGCGTTCGAGGCGACGCTGCCGATGCACAACCGCAGCGGCGCCGACGGCGCGGTGGAGGCGACCGTCTGCGGCACGACGTTCCGCTTTGCGCTCAAGAAGGACGCGTCCACGAATCTCGTGGTGCGTCTCGTCGCGCCCGCCGAGCCGGGCCGGATGACGCTCGACTACCGCGCCGAGGGATTCGGCGAAGTCCACGCGCAGACGATCGAGCTTCCCGTGCGGCCGGCGGTGGCGTGGCAGGAGGCGGCCGGCGTTTGCGCCGAAAAGGATTGGACGCCGCCGACGGAAGGCAAATGGTCGGCCAAGACGTTTGACACGCCGATCGGCGGCTATGAGGCGGCGCTCAAATGGTTGGCCGACTATCCGCACGGATGCCTCGAACAGACGGTTTCGCGCATTTTCCCGCTGATCGCTGCCGGCGGCGTGCTGAACGCGGTGGTGTCGAACGGAACGGATTGCGCGGATGCGGGCGTCTGGCGCGTCGAGTCGATGATCCGCGAAAACAATTTCGTGATGTGGCCCGATTGCACGTACGAACCGTGGGACCGCGAGGTTTCGCTCTATGCGGCGCATTTCCTCATGGCGGCGCGCAAGGCCGGATGCAAAATCCTGCCCACGGCCGAGGAGCAGGTGGTGAGATTTCTGGTCAAGTGGAGCAAGGACGAGAATCCTTCGGTGTCGGCGTACGCCGCGATGATTCTGGCGCAGGCCGGCAAAGCGCCGGCGAGCCGCATGTTGTCGCTGTTCGACATGCGCGCCAAGCTTTCGACGCTGGATCGCACGCGTCTTGCGCTGGCGTTTGCGGAGGCGTCCGACTTGCCGCGCGCGAAGGCGCTTTTGGCGGACGCGTTCAATCCGCAGTCCGTGAAGGAGGCGGCGTTCTCGGTGCTGGCGCTGTTGGCCGTGGATCCGGACGACGCCCGCATCGTGAAGCTCGTCGATTGGCTCAACCGGAAACGCGATCGCGCCAAATGCAGCTGGGGCACCACGGAAGAGAACGCGCACGCGCTCATTGCCATTGGATCCTATTTCCGCGCGCATCCGCCGAAACCGGGCGAGCGGTACGTGGCCTGGTACGCGCTCACGCTGCCGAAGGTCGAGGACATCCGCGACGACCAACAGGGACTCTTCGTGACGCGCCGCTACTGTACGCCCGAAGGCGGGGACGTGGATCTCGCGAATCTGAAGCGCGGCGAACTGCTGCTGTGCACGCTCTCGATCACGTCCGACGTGTCGCGCGTGGTGAACGATCTCGTCGTCGAGGATCTTTTCCCGGGCGGTTTCGAACCCGTCTATCGCGAGATCGATCCGTCGAAGGCGTGCTGCACGGGAACCGTCCCGCGCGTCCAGGACTGGGTGATGCGCCAGGACGCACGCGACGACCGCATGTTGATCTTCTCGAAGCAGTTCAAGCTGGAGGCGGGCCATGAGGCATTCGTCGCCTATCCGGTCCGGGTGGTTTCGGCGGGCGCTTTCGTTCTGCCGGGCACGAGCGTGGAAGGGATGTACAATCCTGAGCTGCACGCTCGTCGCGCTCCTGGCCGCGTCGTGGTTGGGCATTGATTGGCCGGACGACGGGGCGGACGTCTATCCCGGCGGCATCGTGCTGCGCGACGCCGCCGGCGACGTGCTGCGCGTGTCGCTCGGCGAAGGCGATGTCGATTGCCGTCCGTACTACGAGGCCGATCCGGACGATTGGATCGTGAAGGCGCTCGTCGCCGCCGAGGACGGCACCTTCTGGACGCATTGCGGCGTCCGGCCGCTTTCCGCGCTGCGCGCCGCGTTCCAGAACGTCACCTGCCGGCGGCGCATATCCGGCGCCTCCACGCTCACCATGCAGGCCGTGCGCCTCGTCAAGCCGCATCCGAAGTCCCTGTGGTGGAAATGGAAGGAAGCGGTGATGGCGCTCAAGATGGAGCGCGCCAAGGACAAGCGCTGGATTCTCTCGCAGTACCTGAACCGCGCGCCGTTCGGTTCGAACTTCATCGGCGTCGAGGCGGCGGCGAACGGTTGGTTCGGCAAGAGCGCGAAGCAATTGGGCGTCGCCGAGGCGGCCATGCTCGCGGGCATGGTGCAGGCGCCGTCGCGGTTCCGTCCGGACCGCGCCTTCGAGCGCGCGTTCAAGCGGCGCGACTACGTGCTCGGCCGCATGCGCGCGCTGGGCATGATCGACGACGATCAGCTCGCCGGCGCGCGGGCGATCCGTCCCGTGATCTGCCGCGCGCCGCGTCCGTTCAAGGCGCCGTACTACTGCGACTGGGTGATGAAGACGCTCGGCAAGGACCGCGCCGCCCAGCGCCAGAGCGCCATCCACGACACGGCGCTCGACGCGCAGGTGCAGCGCGTCGTCGAGGACGCCGTCAACCGCGCGGCGAAGGCGGGCGGCTATTCCGTGGCGGCGGCGGTGATGCGCGCCGACACGGGCGGCGTTCTGGCGCTGGCGTGCAGTGGCGACTATTTCTCGCCGGACGCCGGGCAGGTGAACACGGCGCTTGCGCCGCGTCCCGCGGGATCGACGCTGAAGCCGTTCCTCGCGGCGCTCGCGCTCGACCGCGGCGTGGCGACGCCCGAGACGCGGCTCGTGGACGTGCCGCTTTCCGCCAAGGGGTACCGTCCCGCGAACTTCGACGCGCAGCACCGCGGACGCGTGTCGTTGCAGGACGCGCTCGTGCTGTCGCTCAACATTCCGTTCGTGCGGCTGTTGAAGGAGCTGGGCGTGCCGGCGTTCGCGGCGCAGTTGCGCGCGTTCGGCTTCGCGCACGTGGCGGCCGAGGACGACGCCGGTCTCGGCATGGCCATCGGCAACGTGGAGGTGACGCTCATGGAACTCGTGGGCGCGTACCGGACGCTGGCGGCCGGCGGCGGGGACGCGTGTTCGCGCGGCGCGGCGTATCTGGTTTCGGACATGCTCTCGGGCGAGGAACGCAGCGGGGCGGCGCTGGGGCACGTCGTGGATGTGCCGCTGCCGCGTTTCGCGTGGAAGACGGGCACGAGCGCCGCGTACCGCGACGCGTGGACCGTTCTTTGGAACCCCGAGTATGTCGTGGGCGTGTGGTGCGGACACAAGCGCGGCGGTTTCGGGGACGCGACGCTCGTGGGCGCGAAGGCCGCCGCGCCGATCGCGTGGGGCATCGCGCGCACGTTCTATCCGCAGAACGCCGGCCCGTGGTTCGTCGAGCCGGGTACGGTGGTGCGCCGGAAGGTTTGCAAGCTCACGGGCGCGCCGGCGGGGCCGGATTGTCCGGAAACGGAAACGGGCCGCGCGCTGTCCGGGCGCAGTTCGAACAAACCGTGCGACATGCATGTGCGCGGGGCGGATGGCCGGGTCGTGGTGCGCGAGGACGCGCAGCTGGCGGCGTTTTCGGGGAAGATCGCCGCGGCCGGGGCGCTCGCCATCAGCAAGCCCGAGAACGGCGCCAAGTTCGTCTTTGTCGCGGGGATGCCGCAGCAGAAGATCGTGTGCCGCGTCGTCGGGAATCCGGATGGCGCGCGGCTCTGGTGGTTCGTGGACGGCGTGGCGATGGGCGAGACGACGGGCTCGGGTCCGTTCGCGTTCGAGATGACGCCCGGCGAGCACATCGTCACGTGCGCGAACGCCGAGGGCGTTTCCGCGTCCGCGCACATCATGGTTTCCGTCCGAACTTTGTGATGGTGACATCCGTGCGCCGGTGAAGGAGAAGCGGTTGCAAGCGGAAGTCGGTTTTACTATAATTCCCGGCATGAACATCGCGAAATTCATCAGTCGTTTCCCGCTTTCCGGTCGTGCCCTGATCTGCAGGGACCGCATCGGCAAGACGGATCTCGGAATCCTCAAGGTCGCTTTCATGGTCGCCGCCCTCGACGGCGACGTGACGGACGCCGAATACGACGTGTTCGACGCGCTGGCGAAGAAGAGCCGCGGGTACACGCCGGAAGGGGCGGCCGAGGCGCTTGACGCGGCCATGCGCTCCGCCGGCTATCTGCTACTGCTGTCGAAGCGCGCCACGAACGCCGAACTCGTCAAGGCGTTCATTCGCGAAGCGAAGGCGGCCCTGCCGGACGGATTCGTCAATCTGTCGATCGCGGAAATCCGCCAGGCGTTCAGCATGTGGATCGCCGTCGGCATGAGCGACGGCGACTACTCGGCGCGCGAACGCGCCTGCATCGAAGCGCTCCGCAAGACCTTCGCGGAGACGACGATCCGGCAGGCCGACGCGGCGATGGAGCGTTCGCTTCTCCTGTCGCCCGCGATGCGCGCGGCCTGCGTGTCCGCCGGCGGGAAGAAGAGCGTGGCGCTCGTCACCAAGGATTTCGTCGCGCGCGTCGAAGCCCTCGCCGCGAAATTCGGCGATTCCGCGACGGCGGAAAAGGAACTCAAGGCGCTCATCAAGTCGTGACGCCGTCCGCGAGTCCGCCTTCCCGCGGCAACCGTCCTTTCCGTGGTGGGGCGTTTTCGCCATGAGGAAACGCGCATGCCGTACGACGATCCGACACTGAAGGAATTCGCGGGCTACTTCGGTATAAATGTCGGTATAAACGTCGGTTTGAATGCGACTGAAGAGTTCGCCGCAAGACTCATCCTGCTTGATTCGAAGATCACGGCGGCGGCCTTGGCGCGGCAACTGAAGGTCGAGAAGCGCCACGCGGAGCGGCGTGACCCCCTTGTGTTGCGATTGTGTTTTTTGACCTGGAAAACAAAAAAGAGGTGCCGGTGAGCAGAGCATTTGTTGTGTTGGTTGCGTTGTTCGGAACGCTGGCCGCGTCGGCGGCGGAAATCGTGACCGTGCCGTCCGAACCGGGCGAGGGCTGGTGGGGCGGCGCGTGGGATCTGGGCGGCGACATGCCGATTGGCGCGCACGGCGCGCGCTATGTGATGGACCTGCGCGAGGGCTGCAGATTCCAGGGGAACGCCTCGCTCTTCGTGTCCGACAAGGGACGCTGGATCTGGAGCGACGACCCGTGCGCGTTCACCTTCGAAGGCGGCGTCGTCAAGGTCGAGCCCACGCGCGGCAAAGTGCTCTTCGGCAAGGCGGGGACGACGCTCCGGGACGCCTGCCGGCACGTGTCGAAGACATTCCAGAAGCCGTCCGGCAAGGCGCCGGACCTGTCGTTCTTCGCGCGTCCGCAATACTGCACCTGGATCGAGCTCGGCTACAATCAGACGCAGGCGGAGGTGCTCAAATACGCGGCGAACATCAAGAAGAACGGTTTCCCCGCGGGCGTCATCATGATCGACGACACGTGGCAGACGGATTACGGCGTGTGGGATTTCGATCCCAAGACGTTCCCCGATCCGAAGGCGATGTGCGATGCGCTGCGCGCGGACGGTTTCAAGATCATGCTGTGGGCGTGCGCGTACGTGAGCCCCGATTCCCGCGAGTACCGCTATCTGCAGAGCAAGGAAGGGGTCCTCATGGCGGCGGACCGTTCGCTCGACTTCGAGGGGCATCCGAACACGGTCCTCTACAACTGGTGGAATGGCTGGAGTGGCGTTCTGGACTTCACGAGCCCCGAAGGCGTCGCGTGGGCGACGAAGACGTTCCGGGGGCTGTGCGACCGCTACGGCGTTTCGGGCTTCAAGTTCGACGCCACTAATCCGCGCTATTTCTCGATGCCGAACCGTCTCGCGCACGACCGCGACGCGTCCTCCGCCGATCTGAGCCACGCGTTCTGCGAATGGAGCGAACAGTTCCCGATGCCGAGCGCGCAGTGCTGGCGCACGGGCGGCAAGGCGATCGTGGTTCGGCTGACGGACAAAGGGCACACCTGGAAGGAGCTCCACCGCTGCGTCACCGACATGGCGGCGGCGGGCCTCATGGGCTGTCCCTTCGTGCTGCCCGACATGGTGGGCGGCGGATTGCTGTCGAGCTTCGCGCCCGGGAAAAAGCTGGACCAGGACCTGTTCGTTCGCAGCGCGCAGTGCCAGGCGCTCTCGCCGATGATCCAGTTCTCGGCGGCGCCGTGGCGCGTCCTGGACGCGGAGCACCTCGCGGCCGTCAAGGCGGCGGTGGCGCTGCGCGCCAAGCATGCGGACCGTTTCATGAAACTCGCCGAGAACGCGGGGCGGACGGGCGAACCGATTCTGCGCGCGCTCGAGTACGCGTATCCCGGCCACGGCTATTCGTCCGTCAAGGACGAGTTCCTGATGGGCGACGATTTCCTGGTGGTGCCGATGGTCTCGCCCGGCACGACGCGCGAGGCGGTGATTCCGCCCGGCACGTGGAAGGGCGACGACGGCGTCGACGTGATCGGCCCCAAGACCGTGACCTTGACCGTTCCCCTGAACCGCATCCCGCATTTCATTCGCGTGCGTTGAGGTGACTATCGGGGACGAATGTGGTATAATCCGCGCTTAAACAAGTTCGCCGGCCGGGAGGGAATGGGCCGGTGACGGAAAGCAAAAGGAGCATACACATGAAGCCTACTCTCGTCGTTCTCGCCGCCGGCATGGGATCCCGCTATGGCGGGCTCAAGCAGGTCGATCCCGTCGGTCCTTCCGGCGAAGCCATTCTCGACTATTCCGTGTTCGACGCCGAGCGCGCCGGCTTCGGCAAGGTCGTGTTCATCATCCGCAAGGATTTCGAAGCCGAGTTCAAGGAAAAGGTCGGCAAGAAGTACGAAGGCATCCTGCCCGTCGAGTACTGCTTCCAGGACATGAACGACCTGCCCGCGCCGTTCACGGTGCCGGAAGGCCGCGCGAAGCCCTGGGGCACGGCGCACGCCATCCGCGCCGCCCGCGACGTCGTCAAGGAGCCGTTCGCCGCGATCAACGCGGACGACTTCTACGGCCGCGACGCGTTCGCGAAGCTCGCGCAGTTCCTGCAGGCCCCCGCGGCGGCGGACGGCAAGTTCCATTTCGCGATGGTCGGCTACAAGCTCGACCTCACGCTTTCGGACAACGGCAGCGTCGCGCGCGGCATCTGCAAGGTGGACGGCGGCAAGCTTTCGTCCGTGACCGAGATGACGAAGCTCGTGCGCGTTCCCGGCGGCGCCGAGAACCGCGAGGACGAAGCGAACCCCGTGAAGCTCACGGGCGAAGAGCGCGTCTCCATGAACCTCTGGGGCTTCACGCCCGAACTCTTCACGGCCCTCGAAGCGCGTTTCCCCGCGTGGCTCGAAAAGAACGGCCAGCAGCCCAAGACGGAATGGTACATTCCGTTCGTCGTGGACGAACTCATCCACGAAGGCAAGGCGGATGTTTCGGTGCTCCCGACGGACTCCAACTGGTTCGGCGTGACCTACCGCGAAGACAAGCCGTTCGTCACGGGCGAAATCCAGAAGCTCGTGGACGCCGGCGAATATCCAAATTGCCTCTTCGCGAAGTAAGAAAGAGGGCATGACGGCCGGTGATTTCGACGCGGGTTTCCTGAACCGCCTCGGCGCGCTCTACGACGCATACGTGGACGAATACCGCGGTGCGGACGGCAAATTGCCGCCGATGATGCAGCTCAAGCGCGAGCACACCGCCTTCGTCGTGGCGAACGCGAAGGCGATCGTGGCGGGCGAGCGATTCGACGAACACACGGCGCGCGTGGCGGTCGCGGCGGCGTTGCTGCACGACACGGGGCGCTACGAGCAACTGAAGCGCTACAACACGTTCCGCGATTCCGATTCCGTGGATCACGCCGTATTCTCGCATGACATCGTTCGCGAGAAGGGTTGGCTCGCCGCGTGCGAGCCGTCCGTGCGGGATGCGATCTTGAACGCCGTGCTGTGGCACAACCGACGCGATCTGCCGCCGTGCGACGACGCGGTGACGGTGGCGGCCGCGAAAGTCGTGCGGGACGCGGACAAGCTGGACATCTTCCGCGTGCTCGAGCGCCAGGTGGCGACGACGGATTGGCGGTACGACTGCCAGGCGTTCTGGAATTTGCCCACCACGGCGAAGCCGAATCCGAAGGCGGTGGAGGCCATCATGGCGGGGCGCCCCGTCGATTACCAGAACATCCAGTCGCTCGCCGACTTCGTGCTCATCCAGGTCGGCTGGATGGCGTCTGGACTCAATTACGCGACCACGCGCAAGCTCGTCGTCGAACGGAACCATCTCCCGTTTCGCCGCGATTTCCTCCATCAGATCACGGACTCGCCGTTCGTGGACCAGATTTGCGATTACGCTGAAAGCCGTTTGTCATGAACAGACTTGCCCGCATCTTCCTGCATCTCGGCTTCGCGCTGGCCGTCGGCACGCTGGCGCTCAAGGCGTTTTGTCCCATCGAAAAGGGCGAAGCGTCTCTCCGTGCGGGCGAAAGCGTCGATCTGGACGGCGACATCCTCGTGCTCAAGCAGTTCGCCGTGCCGAAGTACCCGAGCGGCAGCCCGCGGCAGTATGTGTCGTCCGTGCATGTGGTGTGTCCGAACGGGTCGGGGATGCCCGAAGTCGTCAACGCGGACATTTCCGTGAACCATCCGCTGCGGCACAAAGGACGCTGGATCTACCAGAGTTCTTATGATGCGGAAGGCGAAGAATACACGGTGCTTTCCGTGGTGAAGGATCCGTATTTGCCGATCGCGGCGCTCGGCGGCGTGTTGCTGCTCGCGGGCGCGTTTCTGCTCGTGGTGCGCGAGGCGGGACGGGGAACAGCGGTGGGTGCGGCGGGCGCGGCGCGCCCGCCCTACCAACGCGCGGAATGTCAGGAAGGCGGCACCACCAGGGGGGCACGCCGCTCCGCCGGCGTGGCCGCGCCGGAAACGCCTCGGTGGATTGTCGTCGGAAAGATTGTGCTCGCGGTGGCGCTCACGTTCCTGCCGCTGTTCATCGTGGGACGTGCCTTGCTGACGCGCGAGCTCGTGCCGGCGTTGCAGAGTCCGTTCCTGGTGCCGCATGTGGGCGCGTATCTCGTTGCCTACGCGTTTCTCTTCTTCGCCGCGTTCGGCGTGGGCGCGCGGTTCGTGCCGTTCGCGTTTTTCCTGATCACATGCGGACTCGTGCTGGGTGCGACCTGGGGCAAAATCTGCTGGGGCGACTGGTGGCAGTACGATCCGAAGGAAATGTGGTCGCTGGCGACTTGGCTCGTCTATGCGGCGTATTTCCATTTCCGCGGCAAGCCGAAGGTCGAAAGGGGACTTCTCGTGTTCGGCGCGGTGATGGTGGTCCTTACGCTCACCTGGGTCAATTTCTCGCGCTTTTTCACGGGGCTTCACAGTTATGTCTGAAACGAAGATATTGTTTCTGTGCCATGGGAACATCTGCCGTTCGCCGATGGCGGAGTTCGTGATGAAGGAGCTGCTGCGCAAGGCAGGCCGCACGGACGTGGTCGTCGAATCCGCCGCGCTGCACACGGATGCGATCGGATGCGACACGCACCGCGGCACGCGCGCGAAACTGCGCGAACAGGGCGTTCCGTTCACGCCGCGGGCGGCTTGGCTGCTCACGGCCGAAAAGGCGCGTGAATACGATTGGCTCGTCGGCATGGACGACTACAACGTGGCCGATTTGCGCCGGCTCGTGTATCCCGAGGACCTTCCGAAAATAAGGAAGCTTCTTTCCTTCGCCGGCTCCGAGCGCCCCATCGCCGATCCCTGGTACACAGGCAACTTTGACGAAACCTACGCCGACGTCCTCGTCGGCTGCACGGCCATGCTCGCGTTTCTTCACCAATAGCTTACAAGGTCGTTCGTGTTGTAAGGTTCGTGACCGTCTTGCACCAGCAACGTATTCAGCGTTTCGATGTCGAACATGCAGGTGAGGTCTTGGCGACCTCCATCTGACTGTTGCAGATTCAGATTCGCATTCAGAATGGCGATGTTTCGGGCCATTTCCATGTTGCCCGTCTTCACCAGAAACTCGCTGGCCATCTTTTTGAACTTCTTCCAATTCTCGTCCTGCTCGTCTTTCTTCGAAACTTCGTGCAGTTCGGGCAATTCTTCCGGCTCCATACTCGCATACATTTTGACGAACGTGTCGAGCATCCCCGTGCGATCTCGCCCATGGTGGCAGTTTATGAGCGGCACCAAGCCGAGCTTGTGGGACAGTAAGACCATGCGGGCAGCGACCTGGCACAGGTATGCGGGAAGGTATTGGACGCCGCCCGGCATGCCGTTGTCGCCTGCTTTCAGTCTTTCGACGCCTTGCTTGATCTGTGCTACAAGTTTGTCGACCATTTTATCGGTTCCGCGCACGAGATTGGCCATGTCCAGCAAGTTCTGGGCCGAGGCGAGGGTTTCTTCCCTGCTTGTGTAAAACTTACTTTCGTTTCCACTCAACGGCACGTAGCATTCGTTGAATTGCGGCTTGACGGTTATTGTTTTGTCCTCCCCGTTCATGTTGACCGTCATGTCAAACCCGTCGGTACCATATTTTGCGATGAATTCTTGGGATTTAGGCCACAAGGAGTCTCCTGCGTTGAACATGAACATGGGCAGCGTAATTTCGGGCTTTGCGTTGTCCTTCAACGACTCTGCAATCAACTGCATCATCTTGGGGTTGTTGTTGATCATCGATTTCGCGATGTTCTTGTATCGGTCCATGGCGTTTTCAAGATCGATCTCGTTCGGTTCATTGGTATAGGCTGATCCGCAACGCAATACCGTCGATTTCGTCTCGTTCGCCTTGTCTTTGCCGATCAATTTCGACACCCCAAAGGCCGCTGGAAATTTGTTGTCCGCCTTCGTTTGCGTCGTACAAGGCGTGAATTGCGACGAAAACGTCTTGTTGTTCGTTTCGAACCCACGCTCGTAAGACGGACATCCGGGACCGAAGCCAAAATCCAGGTGGAACCTCCTAAAGTACGAACCGCAAGCGTTGTTCGCGATATCCTTTTCGAGCGCCAGTTCGAAATCGTCCGCGGTATGGCAATTTTGAAGTGCGGCTGGAAAGTTGCCTGACTTGCAAAGCTGCTCTTTTTTCGAGGCAAGGTGTTCGGCGAAACCATGCAACCACGAGATGGGGTTTCCCGTTTTAGCCCCTTCGCTCGTTGAAAAATCTTCAATGCTGTTCTTGAGAGAGCCGCCAAAGGCCGCCGATGTCAGGCGTTTCGTTTTTACGACGTCCGTTTCCTCTGGATCACTCGCCTTTTTATAGGAAAGTATAATCACAATTGACGATCTCGCGGCTTCCAAAGCATGGTTTTTGCTGTTTCCGTCCATTGTGTAACGTCCGTGCAAGACGCCGTTCGGGTCAAAGCCAGATTTCTTTGGCTGCGAAGACTGCGGCGACTCGATTGCTTTTGTTCCCACCATTTTCAACAGGGAATTCGTGGTGATTTTTCCCGGTTCGTCGACCAGCTTGGCGACTCTCGCCATTATGGCGTTGATGCGGCGTGCCGTCAGGGGCCTTCCGGACGAGACGGAGCCGCCGTTTTTGCCGACGCCGAAATCTTTTTTCTTGAATACATCGGCACCCAGTATATTTTCAAGTTTATCCATGAATTCCGAGCTGAATTCCGTATGGCCACCCTTTTTCGTCAAATTGAAGTCGGGCGCCAGGAGCTTCCCCAGGTTTTGGAGCAGTTGTTCTCGGATTTCGTTATTGGCGTGTTTCGTCGTGTCCGAACGCATCCAGCGGAATATGTTGCCGCTGTTGAACATGGCGCTTTTCTTCAGCTTGCCATTGCCGTCGTTGACGAGAATCGTGTCTCCTTGATCCTTGCCATCCACCATTCCGGTGTATTGTTTTCCAAGACGAAATGCATTAGCGTTGATATTTCCCATGACATCCTTCTTGCGGTCGAAGACCTTGTTTACAGGCACATGTTGGCGTTGGAGCTGAAATCACTTTGCTACATCACATTGGAATACGAAAAAGCAAGTCCAAGGTTACACGAGTTGTCAGTATTTGTCAACGCATGAGCCTAATGCTGGAAGTTCCAAGCCGGAAGCTGTG
This sequence comes from Verrucomicrobia bacterium UBA1731, assembly GCA_002317575.1. GTDB lineage: Bacteria > Verrucomicrobiota > Kiritimatiellia > RFP12 > UBA1067 > UBA1731. The sequence continues at coordinate 18,721 of DCIH01000085.1, forward strand.
GTATAATCGACGGCATGAAGAAAACAGCGTTGCTTTTTGCCGCCGTCTGCGCCGCGTTTGCGGCGCGCTCCGAAACGATTTTCCTCGAGTGCGAGCAGTTCAAGGAACTGGGCGGGTGGAAGCTCGATTCTCAGTTCCGCTTCGAAATGGGCTCCACCTATCTCATCGCGCACGGCCTCGGCGTGCCCGTGGCGGACGCGAAGACAACCTTCGCCGTGCCAAAGGCGGGACGGTACAATGTCTTCGCGCGCACGAAGAACTGGACGGCCAAGTGGAGCGCCGCGGCCGGCGCGGGCGCGTTCAAGCTCGCGGTGAACGGCGTCGAGTCGCCGACCGTCCTGGGTGTGCAGGGGCAGGGCGAATGGCTGTGGGTCAAGGCCGACGAGGTGGACCTCAAGGCCGGGGAAAACACGGTGGCGATCCGTGACCTCAAGGGCTTCGACGGCCGCGTGGACGCCGTGTGTTTCACGACGGACGCCCAGCCGCCGGCGCGTCCGCCGACGGCCCTGAAGGCGAAGCTCGTCGAGTCTGACCTCACCGTGGTGGGCGGCGGCGTCGCCGGCATCTGCACGGCCATCTCTGCGGCGCGGCTGGGGCTCAAGGTCGCGCTCGTGCAGGACCGTCCGATCCTGGGCGGCGCCAATTCCTCCGAAGTGCGCGTCCATCTGGGCGGGTACCAGAACCTCGGGCCGTATCCGCGCCTCGGCGACGTGGTCTCCGAAATCGGTCCCGCCAAGGGCGGCAACGCGCAGCCCGCTTCGCAGTACGAGGACGACCGCAAGATGGCCGCCGTGAAGGCGGAAAAGAACATCACGCTCTTCTTGAACACGATGGTTCAAGGCGTGGATGTCGCGGGCGTCGATTGTCTCGAAGGACGGCGCGCGGAGAAGGCGGGACGCATTCTGGCGGTGCATGGTTTCGATGTCGTGACGGGCGAGGAGACGGTGTTCCGTTCGCCGCTCTACGCGGACTGCACGGGCGACGGCACCGTCGGCTATCTGTCCGGCGCCGACTATCGGCTCGGTCGCGAATCGAAGGCGGAAACGGGCGAGGACATGGCGCCGGAGAAGGGCGACACGCTGACATTGGGCGCGTCCGTGCAGTGGTACGCGAAGAAGGAAACGCGCGGTTTCCCGCACGAACCGTGGATGATCGCGTTCAACGAAAAGAACTGCGAATACAACCTGCGCGGCGACTGGGATTGGGAGACGGGCATGCTGCGCGACCAGCTGAACGACTTCGAAACGGTGCGCGACTACGGTCTGCTCGTGGTCTACTCCAACTGGAGCTTCATCAAGAACT
>DCIH01000085.1:20116-20390 GCA_002317575.1 Verrucomicrobia bacterium UBA1731
CTGCTGGGCGACCACGTGCTGTGCCAGCAGGACGTGTTCGAGGACCGCGTCCATCCGGACGGAACCTGCTGCACGACCTGGGCGATCGACCTCCATTACCCGATGCCGGCGAACCAGCGCAACTACCCGGGCGAACCGTTCCGGTCCGTCTGCACGCACAACGAGCACCACGCCTATCCGATCCCGTACCGCTGCTTCTATTCCCGCAACGTGCCGAACCTCTTCATGGCCGGCCGCGACATCTCGGTGACGCACGTGGCGCTCGGGACGACGC
>DCIH01000085.1:20408-27621 GCA_002317575.1 Verrucomicrobia bacterium UBA1731
TCATGCGCACGCACGGCATGCAGGGCGAAGTCGTGGGCATGGCGGCGGCGATCTGCAGAAAAGAGGGCTGCGATCCGCGGGGCGTGTACGAGCGCCACCTGGAGGACCTCAAGGCGCTGATGCGCCGTGGCGTGGGGACGGGCAAGTCGCAGCCGCCGCAGGACTACAACTGCGGCTCCTTGGGCGACGACACCGCCATGCTCCAGAAGCTCCTTGATTCCGGCAAGGGCCGCGTCGAATTTCCCGAGGGACTCTGGATCGTCTCGCGTTCGCTCGTGATCGGATCGGACACGCATCTCGTCTGTTCGCCGCGGACGACCGTCCGCTTGCGCGACTGGGCGAACTGCCCGATCCTCAAGAACCGCAGCGCCGAGAAGGGTGAAGACCACAACATCACCGTCGAGGGCGGCACATGGGACGGGAACAATGTCCACCAGAAGCGCGGCGGAGACGACGGGATGGGTCGCTGCGCGTTCGGGCAGCTCATGGTGTTCGCGGGCGTCCGGGGTCTTCGGGTGCGGGATGTGCGCCTCAAGGATCCCGACAGCTACTGCCTCGAAATCACGGACGTCGTGGACTTCGAGGTTTCGGATGTCGTATTCGACTGCAACGACAAGACGCCGAACCAGGACGGACTGCACGTGGACGGCTTCGCGCGGGACGGTCTCATCCGAAACCTGCGCGGCCACACGAACGACGACCTCGTGGCGCTGAACAGCGACGAAGGCGACTGGCGCAGTCCCTCGAACGACATCGTCAATGTCACGATCGACGGCATCTACGGCGGCGAGAACGGTTTTACGGCCGTGCGGCTTTTGTCCCGCAACGCACATGTCGAGAACATCGTCATCCGCAACGTCTACGGGAAGTACAAGTACCACGGCGTGACCTTCACGCACTGGGCGTTCGACGACCACAAGCCGGGCATGGGCCACTTCGACAACGTCGTCGTCGAGAACATGTTCGCCGCAAGCTGTCTCAATGACGCGACGGATGAGGTTTGGAAGGCGTGGGGACCGTACGGGATGATCTACTTCCAGGACAAGGTCGAGAGCGTCGGCCGGGTGACGGTGCGCAATCTGCGCCGCATCGATCCGCCGAACGTCACGAACAAGACCGGAACCGTTTGGATCGGCGAGGGCGTCAAGATCGACACGCTTATCCTCGACAACGTCGACCAGGTGCTCTCGGACGCCAAGCCGCTCATCCACAAGGCGCCTTCGGCCCGGATCCGCACGTTCGTCGAAAGGTAAGATACTCGTTCCATTCCGGGAGCCAGTTGATGGCTTGCTGTTGGGCGATTTTTTTTGGTACAATTCGCACAACATTCACTCAAGGAGGCAGTCATGGGCATGGGTTCGATTCTGCAGGAAGTCACCAAGGCGTTTTCGGGCATGAAGTTCGGCGGCAAGAAGAAGGATGCCGAACTGGCGGCGCTTGACCGCGGCGTGTTGGAAGTCGCGCTGATGATCGCCGCGCTCGACGGCGAGATTCTGCCTTCCGAATACGCGGCGTTCGAGGAGCTGGCCAAGACATGCCGCGGCTACACCGCCAAGGCCGCCCGCGCCTGCCTCGATTCAGCCCTCAAGAGCGCGGGATACCTGATTGCCATTTCACAGGTCGGATGCTACGACGAAAAGGCACGTCTTGCGGCGTTCGTCGAGATGGCGACCGCGGCCATGCCGAAGGGGTTCGCGTGCGGTTCGATGGCCGATTTGCGCCGCGCGTTCGCGCTGTGGGTGGCGATGGGCGTTTCCGACGGCGGCTTCAGCGATCTCGAGCGCAAGGCCGTTGAAGCGCTGCGCGCGCGCTACGCGGAATTCGTCGTGGCGAAGGATCGCGCGGAAAGGGAAAAGGAAGAGCGCCTGGCCCAGCTTTCGCCTATGCATTCTCTGGCCTACAAGGCCACGGCCGCCGCCAAGAAGTCGTTCGTGCTCGGGCCGGAATTCATCGTTTCCGCCGAGAAGGTGGTGAAGGATTTCGGCGTCGCGTCCAAGCGCGAGAAGGCGATTGCGGCGTTGGATGCCTTGGTCAATGTCGTGAGCGTCGAAACGACGAAGGGCGTGACATCCGTCTCCGCAGCGTCGATTTTCATGCGCTGACAACATGAAAAAACGGCTTTGCTTCTTGTTCTCGTTCGCGTGCGCCGTTTCTTGGGCGGCGGACGGGCCGCTCCTTGTGTTCCATCTCGACTTCAACATCAGCACGCTCAACAAGGCGGCGATCCTCAAGACGCTCGACCACGTCGCGCAGCAGGGCTACAACGCGATCCTGTGGGAAATCGAGCACGCCGTCAAGTTCGACTGCTGTCCCGAAGTGGCGTCGCCGGACGCGTTCACCAAGGACGAATTCCGCGCGATCCTCGCGGCGGCGAAAAAGCGCGGCCTCGCGCCCATTCCGCTGATGCAGACCTTCGGCCACGGCGAGTACGTGATGGCGCACGACCGCTTCAAGCCGCTCCGCGAGCGTCTGGACCGCAAGGACTGCTACTGCTCGTCCAATCCCGACGTGCGCAAATTCCAGAAGGCGCTGCTGCACGAATACCTGGAGCTCTTCGGACCCGACGTGAAGCGCTTCCACCTGGGCGGCGACGAGGCCTGGGTGTTCCGGTCGTGCGCGAAATGCAAGGCGCGCAATCCGAGCGAGCTCTATGTGGAGCACCTCGCGGACGTCGCGCAGGAGCTGCGCGCGAAGAAGATTCGCCCCGGCGTCTGGCACGACATGCTTCGCCGCTTCGACGAAACGGGCGCCAACTACGCCGCGCTGCCGAAGGACTTCGCCATCTGGTTCTGGGACTATGGCACCTACGAGAAGGACGCCTGGGCGCGCGGACAGGAGGCGGCGCTCAGACGCGAACTCGCGGCCGGGCGCGATGTGATCTACTGCGGCTCGATCCGCAGCTTCATCGACAGTCCGTTCATCGTTCGCTACGGTTTCCACCGCGCGAACCTCGCCGAGTCGATCGGCTACGCGCGCCAGGAGAAGCTCACGGGCTACTGCGTCACTTCGTGGATGATCCACCAGAGTTCGCTCGAGCTCCAGTGGCCGCTGATCGACTTTGCGGCGAAGCGCTACCGCAAGCCCGGCGCGGATGCGGCGGCGGACTGGCGGGAAATCGTCGCCGGCTATTTCGGCGGCGCCGTTTCCGTCGAGAATCTCGACGCGCTCACCGAATGGGATACGGGCCTCGTGGGGGCCGACGCGCGCTACGGCACGTACAAGGATGGCGCGATTCCGTCCACGGGCGGCATCGCGGAGCGCATCGCGACATGGAAGCCGGGCGAAGCGGAGAAGACGGCGGCGCTCGTGCGCGGACTCACCGAAAAGGCCCGCAGGCCGCTGTCGGCGTTGCGGCGCGCGCGCGCGGCGAACGCTTCGCCGTTCGTCAAACTGGCGCTCGACGCGGCCGAACTCAAGATCGCCTGTCAGGAGATGATGGCGGATGCGCTCTCCACGCAAAAGCTGTCAACGGTGTCGTTCCCGTGCGAACGCGCGCGCGACTTCTACCGCCGCGAGATGGGCGAGCATTCGGCGCAGCGCGCCATCGAGCGCATCACGCGCCTGTACGAGCGCCCCGCGGAGTAAGCGCGTCCCGACGGTTGCGTCGTGTGGTTCGGACATGCTATCATTCGCATATGGAAAAGGAGATTTCATGAGCACGGCCGTCAATCGCAGGACATTCCTCGCCGAAACGGCGGCCGCTGCTTTTCTCGGAGGCTGCGCGTCGTCCGTCGGCAAACGCGCCTTCTACGGCTCCACCATCCGCGACCGACTGTGGATGTGGGGACATCACGCGGACATGTGCCACGAGTCCGATTTCAGTCATCGCAAGGGCTGGAAATGGCCGGGGCCGTCCGTCGAGCAGGCGGAAGGGTGCCGGCTCATGGGCATCCCGAACGACTGCGTGATCCGCTGGGGCAACAAGCCCGAGCATCCGTGGGGCGACTACTTCGAGCAGTTCCGTTCGCTCAGGCGCTTCAGCTTCGGCATCACCGACGGCGGCAACGGCACGGTGTGGGACAAGCTCGATTGGGCGATCAAGGAGCTGAAGCCCGCTTTCCCGAATTTCACGGGTGGTTTTCTGGACGACTTTTTCGTCATGAAGAATCTCACGCAGTCCGTGGACGTCGTGCGCAGAATCGCGGACCGGCTCCATGAAAACGATTTGCGTCTTTCCGTGGTGGTGTATTCTGACCAGGACGGCATCAAGCCGGAATTCAAGCAATATCTCGACATTTGCGACGAAACGAGCTTCTGGTGCTGGCAAAGCAAGAATCTCGTGCAGATGGAGGCGTCCGTCCGCCGCATGCGCGATTTCATCGGTTCGGACAAGGATCTGCTGATGGGCGTGTACATGTGGGACTATACGCTGGGGGCGCCCGTTGCGCCCGACCGCATGACGCTGCAGCTCGATTTCGCGGAGCGCTTGCTTCGCGACCGGACCGTCACGGGACTCATCTTCCATCCGTCTTACGCGGCGGCTCTCGACGTGCCGGCCGTCCATCTCGCGAAGGCGTGGGTTCGCAGACATGGCGACGAAACGTGGGGCGTCGGCTGAGACCTCGTCGCGACTCGGCTGAAAAAGGATCGAACATGAAAATCGCGTCAATGGAACGTCTCGCGTTTCTGCTGCTGCTCGGCATGTCGTTGCCGGCGGCGGAACCGCGTCCGCTGTGGGACATGGCGGAGGGCGTCCTCGGGGAGGCGGCGTCCCGCCGCTTCGCGGATACCGACCGCCGGCAGCTCGGCGTGGGCCTTTCGCTTTCCTTCGACAAGCCCGGCTTTTTCGCGTCCGCGGCCTCGGTCACGAACGGACACGACTTGGGATTCTGCCGTCTGCGCGTCGACCACGCGCGCCGGCTTGAGGTGGCGTTTCTGCCCGACCGCGCCGAAATCCGCGCGTTGCCCCTGGTGCTCACGTCGCAGGACGAAATCGAATACGGCAAGGTCTACGACGTGGCCGTCAGTTTCTCCGCCGAGCGCCGCCGCTATTCGCTGTATCTGGACGGCAGGTGGCAGATGGACAACGCCGTGCCGCGCGTGCCGGACCGTCTGCGCGTCAACCCCGTGGATCTGCGTGACTTTCCGGGCGCGGTCTCGCGCTATGTCGTCTACGACATGGCGCTCAATTCCGAAGAACTCACGCCGACATCTGTTTCGGCCGAAGCGCTCGAGGCGCATGCCGTCCGCGCGGAAAAGCTCGCGCAAACGGGCAACGCCGCGCTGGCCGCCTGGGGCGGCGAACTCGCGGCGCGCTTCCGCGAGGCGGCGGCGCTTCTGCCCGCCCGCAAGGCCTCCATCGCCCGCGTGAAGCGCGTCGTCGCCGACCTCGAGAAGGCCGAGAAACTCGTCTCCGCCGCCGTCGCGGATACATCGTTCGTGACCTACGCCGTGAACCCCACGTCCCAGGAGATGTACCTGCCGTCGAAACTGCCGCAGGACGGCAAAGTCGCCGACGCGCTCCGCTTCTTCGCGGCGCAGGGCGAGAACGCGTTCGGTTCCGTTTTCGTCGTGCCGCTCAAGAAGACGGACGCGTTCACCGTGCGCTTCACGCCGCTCAAGGACAAGGACGGCCGCGCGATTCCCGCGGACAGAGTCGAGACGAAACTCGTCAAATGCTGGTTCCGTTCCGGCGGCGCGTGGATGGCGTACCAGGGGGACAAACTTACGCGCGTTCTCGCGCCCGATCTGCTGTTGAACGACGAGAAGGTCGTCAAGGTGGACGAACACCGCCAGAGCAACGCGCGGCTGTTGCATCTCGCCGAAGGGACTCGGTACATCGACTGCAGCCGCAACGGACAGGAACAGCACGAATACTACATGACCGGCGCGAAGACGGAGCGCGTGCCGTTTTCCGACGCGGCGACGCTGCAGCCGGTGAAGATGGACGAAGCCGGCCGCGGCCAGCAGTATCTCTTCACGTTCCGGATCGGCAAAGACCAGACGCCCGGTTTCTACCGCGGCGGCCTCGAACTCGTGGCCGACGGCAAAGTCGTCCAAACGCTCCCCGTGACCTTCCGCGTGTTGCCGTTCACGTTGCCCGAGGCGCGCACCTACTACGACTTGGACCGCACGTATTTCTGCCACGTCAATTTGGGCTGGGGCGTGGGCCGCTTCCCGCTCAAGCCGCAGTACGAACTGCTCGCGAAATACAACTTCCGCCATCCGAGCAACATCCTGGATTCGGACGAAACCTACGCCTGCGCGAAGGACGCCGGCATGGACATGAAGAACATCCTCTCCGCGCCCGCGCCGTCCGCAGAAGCGTGGGAAAAGCCATGGGGCGGAAATGTGCGCGCCGTCACCGAAGAAGGCGCCCAAAAGCTCGACGAACTCTTCCTTGCGAACTGGGAGCGCATCAGCGCGCGGTTCAAGGACAAAATCCGGGACGCCGTGCTCTATCCCGTGTTCACCAGCGAGCAGGACCACTACCGCGCGACGAAAGAGCTTCCGGACCGTCCCGAGAACATCTACCACGTGCACACCAACGTGAAGCGCTTCTCGCACAGCATGACCGAGAAGTTCATCTTCGGCGCGCTGGACGGCACGGATATGGACTCCGCCGCGCAGATCCACCGCGAATGGGCGGATTTGTGGCACGCCGCCGGCGCGCGCGTGATCAGCTACGCCGAACCGTTCCCGAGTTCCGAGAATCCCGCCTGGTTCCGCCGCAAGCTCGGACTCGAACTGTACAAGATGCGCTACGACGGCCACATGATGCACGGCTTCCTCTCACCGCGCTGGAACGAATTCACCGACTGGCCCGAGGACCCCGCCTACCGCAATTTCGGGCTTGCGTATTTCGCCGAAGGCGGCATCGTCGAGCGCCTGTGCCTCGTCGGCTGCGCGGAAGGGTACAACGATGTCCGTTACGCCACGCAGCTGCGGATGTTGTGCATTCCCGCGCTCAAATCGAAGGATCCCGTCGTCGTGAAGGAGGCCAAGCGCCAGCTCGCTTGGTTCGAGACCGTGGACGGCGTCACGTACGATATGACGGCGTTCCGCCAGGGGTGCGCGAACCGCATCCTCACGATGCTCGAACTCGTCCGGGCGCGGAAGGAGGCGAAGTGATGAAAACGCCGCAAGCGCTTTTGACGGGCGCGCTCCTGTTTGCCGCCGCCGTGCTGAACGCGGCCGGCAATCCCGCGGGCAAGAACGTGATCGATGCGCCGTTCCGTCCGCTGCCGTCCGACTGGTGGAACCTCGTCAAGAC